>DASRIY010000492.1:0-4017 GCA_035649755.1 Candidatus Methylomirabilota bacterium | reverse complement strand
CCGCGTCGTCGTCCTCAGCGCGCGGCCGGCGCGGATCCGCGAGGAGGTCACGATCGCGCTTCCGCGTCCCCGCACCGTCGCCGTGCGCAAGTCGATCGCCTTCCTCGAGTGCCGCAACCGCATCTGGGACCTGATCCGAGAGGAGAAGACACCGTGAACCGTCGCCTCACGCTCGTCCTCGTCTGCCTGGTCGGCCTGGTCGCGCTCACGAGGCCCGCGGCCTACGCCGCCGATCCCCCGCTGATCCGGTTCGGCCACGGCTTCGCCGCCGAAGAGCAGGTGTGGCTCATGACGGCACGGCCCGATCTCACGCCGGGTCAGGGCACGAAGTATCGGCTCAAGTTCGTGCCGTTCCAGGGTAACCCCGAGCGCTTCCAGGCCTACCTCGCCAACGAGCTCGACGGCGGCACCGCGCCCGGTCTCGCCGTGATCTTCGCGCGCGCCCAGGGCCTCGACCTCAAGATCGTCGCGGGGATCTGCCTGGAGGCCGACGGTAAGGACTGGTTCACGACAGCGTACATGGTCAAGGACGACGCGCCCGTGAAGAGCGTGAAAGATCTCAAGGGCGGCACCGCCGGTGTTCTCGGATTCAAGACCGCGACCGATCTCTGGGTGCGCGCAGCCCTGCTCGACGCCGGCCTGGTGCCGGACCGGGACGTGAAGGTGGTGCCGATCCCCTTCCCGGCGATGGGCGGCGCCGTGCGTACCGACAAGGTCTCGCTCGGCACGTTCGTCGAGCCATTCTATTCCGCGGAGGCGGCCAAGGGCGGTCTGCGCACGCTCTTCACCGCGGTCAAGGCGGTTGGCTACGACCACGAGCTTTTGGACCTCTGGTTCGGCGAGAAATTCTTGAAGGCTCAGCCCGACGCCGTCCGCGCCTTTCTCGCCGACTACGTCGCCGTGACCCGCTACTACCTGGCGAACCAGGCCCAGGCCAAGCGTGACATCCACAAGGCCGGCTTCGTCCGCACGCCGCTCGAGATCTATCTGAAGAACGCCGATTGGAAGCGCGACCCCGGCGGCCGGGTCGACGTCCCGAGCTTGAAGAAGCTGGCGGTGTTCATGCATGAAAAGCTCGGCTGGCTCGAGAAGCCGGTCAACGTGGACGAGATGGTCGATCAGGGATTCTTACCGCGGTAGGCGGCCTGCTCGTCACTCGGCGTAGTAGGAGTCGAGCTTCTCCCAGAACACCAGGCGGTCACGCAGAAGTGTGACGAGCCAGTCGAGCGCCACGCCGATGAGCGCGATCATCACCACGACCGCCAGCATCCGGTCCGTCTTGAACGACGCGAGCGAATACATCGCGAGATAGCCGAGCCCGTCGGCCGAGCTGATCATCTCGGTAATGATCACGACGATCATGGCGATGGGGAGCGCTATGCGGAAACCCGCGAAGATGAAGGGCGCGGCCGCCGGGACGACGACCCGCCAGAGGATGCGGGCACGCGAGGCGCCCATGTTGGCGGCCGACCAGAGCAGAACCCGATTCACGGCGCGGCTTCCCGCGTGCGTCGTCACGACGATCGGATAGAGGCACTCCAGGAAGATCAGCACGACCTTCGAAAGGCTGCCGATGCCGAAGAGGTAAATGAAAACCGGGAACAGGGCGATCTTCGGAATCGGATAGGTCCCCGAGAAGATCGGCCCGAGGCAGGCGGCAGCAATCGACGAGCGGCCCATCAGAACGCCGAGCGCGACGCCGACCGCGGCGGCGAGCGTGAACCCGACTATCGCCCGCTGCAGCGAGAACCACGCGTCGGCAAGCGACTCCGGGCGGACGAGCAGCCACCAGAGCTCACGGCCGATCCGCGCGATCGACGGGACGACGAGCGGGCTGAACGCCCCGCTCCGGGCGGCGGCTTCCCAGACGAGCGCACCCAGGACGAGGAGCGCCATCCGCCGGCCGGCGGAAGCCGCGTCGGGCCATCGGATCATCGACTGGCCGCCTCGTGCCACGCGAGGACGCGCCGCCGCACGAAGAGGAGCAGCTGATCGCTCGCATAGCCGAGCCCCGCGACAGCGACGATGGCCACGTACATCAGATCGAAGCGCAGGCTCGATTCCGACTGTCTGATCAGAAAGCCCAGGCCCGAGTGCGCGTTGATCATCTCCGTCGAGAAGAGAAGGATGAACGAGAGCGCCAGCGAGACGCGAAGCCCGGCAAAGATGAAAGGGAGCGCCCCGGGAATCACGACCTTTCGAAAGATCTGCGTCCGGCGCGCGCCCATGTTGAGGCCGCTCCAGACCATGATGGTCGGAGTCCCCCGCGCGCCGTAGTAAGCGTTGATGAAGCAGGGATAGAAGCACGCCAAGGCGATCACGGTGATCTTCGACATGTCGCCGATCCCGACCCACAGCATGACGATCGGGAGGAATACGATCTTCGGGACCGGGTAGGTCAGGAACACCACCGGGCTCAGAAGCTGATCGAGGCTTCGCGCGACCCCCGCCAGGAGGCCGAGGATCACGCCGATCAGCGATCCGATGACGAAGCCCGGGATCGATCGGACGAGACTGGCGCCGACGTGCGGCAAGAGCTCACCCGATCGGAGCGCGTCGACGAAGTGCCCGGCGATCTCCAGCGGGCTCTGCACGAACTCCGGCCGCTCGAAGCTCGACGCGAGCTGCCACAGCGCCAGAATTCCCAGCAGGAGCGCGAGTCCGATCACCCGCGCGGGAGCCCCCATCAGAACAGGCAGACGATGCCGTCCAGCTCGGCTTCGGAGTTGACCAGGTCGATCCGCTTGGCGGCGATCCGCAAGCCTTCGCGCGTCCGGCGAAGGCGGTGCTCGACCAGGGCGCCCCAGACACGCTGGCGCTCATGGCGATACTCGAGCAGGACGAGCGTCGAGGCCACGCGCAGCTCGTCGCCCTCGGCCTCCAGCACGTGGACATTGGAGATCTGGTGCACCGTACGCGGAGCCGGCATCCGGGCGTGAGCTCGAGGGTGCTGGAACTGGCGGACGCGGATCTCGAGCAGCCGGCGATCGTCGTAGACCATCGACGACGCGGTCAGCGGGTCCGACTGGCTCGCTTGAAGCGGAATCCAGTACGTCGCGTCAGCGGCGAAGAGGCCGAGCCACTCGTCGAGCCGCCCGTGATCGAGCAGCCACGCCTCGTGGTACAGGAACTGCTCGACCTCGGAGCGGGTCTCGACTGACGTGGCCGCGGCCATCTCAGGCTTCGGCGGTCATGTACTCGAGCCAGGCGGCGAGCTGGTTGCGGATGTGGATCTCGCTGGTGCCGGTGCCGCCGCGGAGGGCGCCGCCGCGGTCCGGTACGTCCTGCCCGTGCCCGCGCCCGAGATAGACCCAGTCGGAACGGCGCGCGCCGAGCCCTGACTGCGTGCGCTCGTACACCTCGAGGTCGTCGGTGAGGATGGGAGAGCCGGTGCCGTTGACGACGTTCGAGAACGCGATCGTGTCGCGGAGCATCCCCTCCGGCGCGCCCTTGAGCCTGAACGAGTAGGCGTAGACCGCCGTGCGATCCACCGCGATCGGGTGGACGATGCGGAGCTGGCGGAACTGGCTCATGAACGAGCAGTTCGGGTAGACGATACTGTTGAAGCGCCGCTCGCCCAGCACGCGCGCGGCACCCTCACGTCCCAGGCGCCGCTCGAGCGCGACCCGGTACTCGGCGAACGCCGGATGCTCGAGCGCCGCCACCAGGCGGCGGTCGTCGTGATAGTCGCCCATCCAGGAGTGGCCGTAACCGGCAACCCAGAGCCCCGTGTTCTCCCAGACATCCCACGGCGCGCCGTTCTGGAGCATCTGGCGGACGCCGATATCCGAGTAGGCGCCCTCGCCCACAGGCTGCTCGCGCGCGGCCCAGATCGACGAGGCATGCACGAACGCCGGATGGACCGTGTCGTTGTGGTTCTCGAGCACGAGCTTCCAGTTGCCCTGGTAGGCGTGCTTGAACACGCCGCCGGCCACCTCGACGGCACCTTCGGGCGCACGCTCCACGAAGTCATCGAACGAGGCTCGCAAGGGGCCGAGAAAGTCCGCCAGCGTCGGG
>DASRIY010000491.1:0-8244 GCA_035649755.1 Candidatus Methylomirabilota bacterium | reverse complement strand
AAGACCTCGATGTACCGCTCGACGCGCGGGCGCGCGCCCTCGACCGCCTCGCGACGCGTCTCGGCCATGTAGCAGTGCAGCGAGCTCTGCACCTGCTCGGCGCCCGGCGGGTGGCCGGCTTCGCGCCACGCCTCGCGATAGGCGCGTACCATGTCACGCACCCTGGCCACGCCGCCGACATAGGGAACCATCATCACGTTGTAGCCCCGGCGCCCGGCCCAGATGAACGACTCGACGGAGGCCACCGAGGCGATCCAGATGGGAGGATGCGGCTTCTGGAGCGGTCGAGGCTTCAGGTGGACGTCGCGGAGCTGGTGAAACTTGCCCGCATAGGACACGCGGTCCTCGCTCCAGAGCCGGGTGACGATGTCGATGCCTTCCTCGAAGCGGTCGCGGCTCTCGTCCATCGAGACCCCGAACACCTCGAACTCTTTCGGGATGAAGGCGCGGCCGAAGCCGACGTCGAGCCGGCCGTTGCTGAGGTTGTCGAGCACCGCCAGCTCGGCGGCCAGCTTGACCGGGTGGTTGAACGCAGGAATGACCGCGCCGGTGATCGGCCGGATCCGCGTCGTACGCGCGGCCACCGCCGCCAGGAACACCACGGGGTTGGGCGAATGCCCGCCGTAGTCGAAGAAGTAGTGCTCGACGGTCTTGACAGAATTGAAACCGAGCTGATCGGCGCGCTCGGCCAGGCGCAGGCACTGCGCGAAGTACTCGGCCGTCGAGTAGTCGCTCGGCCGGAACGACGGAAAGAAGTTGAGGCCGAACTTCATCAGCGGGCCGCGACCGGCTCCGTCCGCTCGGCGAAATGCGGCATCACTTCCCGGGCGAAGCGCTCCATCGCCCGGAGCGTATCGCGGTGGCCGAGCTCCCCGAAGTTGAAGTAGAGGATGACCTCGGAGATGCCGCCCTCCTCGCACCGCTTCAGCACCTCGACGCAGTGCTCGACGTCGCCGGTCACGATGCTGCGGTCGCTGACCTGATCGGGCTTCATTGCCCGGAGCCGCTCGACGATGTCCACGAAGTAGGCGATGTGGGGCGGCGCCGTGCGCCGGTCGCTCGGGAAGACCGGCAGGATGCTGTGCAGGTAATGGAGCAGGCGCTCGCGCGCGCGGTCGGCCTCGTCGCGGCCGTGGGCGACCGACACGAAGTAGCTGCACATGACCTTGGGGTCGGGGTGGCCGGCCTCGCGGGCCATGCGCTTGCTCTCGCGCGCGGCCTCCTGGACCGAGCCGAACAGCATGGCGGCCGCGAACGGCGCGAAGATCGTGTTGACGCGGAGCCGCGCCGCCAGCTCGATCGACGGCTTCGAGAAGCACGCCACGTACACTTCGGGGTGCGGCTGTTGCACCGGCCGGGGCACGATCGTGAGCGGCTCCGGCGTCGAGTAGTAGCGGCCGTGGAACTCGAAGGGCGACTGCCGCCACGCCGCCATCATGTACGCCATCTGCTCGTCGAAGACAGCGCGGCTGTCCGCGAAGTCCGCACCGAACGGCGTGTACTCGCCCTGGTCGTAGCCGCGCCCGGCCGAGAACACGGCGCGGCCGTTGCTCAGGAGATCGAGCAGATTGAACTCCTCGACCATGCGCAGCGGGTGATTGATCGGCAGCACCACCGTGGCCGGCCCGAGCTTGAGTCGCTTCGTGCGGACGGCGACGTTGGCCAGGAACATGGTAGGCGAGGGCAGCACGCCGAAGCGGCCGAAGTGATGCTCGGGAACCCAGGCGCTGTGATAGCCCATCGCCTCGGCCTCGACGCACTCCTCGACGACCTCCAGGAGGAACTGGTTGGGGTCACGCCGGTTCGGACCGTACGCCGGCGGGTTATCGGTCAGCGTGAAGTAGCCGAACTTCATGGTGCCCTGTCGGTCGCGCGCCTAGCCGAGCGGGCCCTGATAGACCTGATCGACGTACGTGTCGGAGAGCGGCTCCAGCGTCTCTGGCCACACCGCCGGCACCGCGCGCCGCTCCGAGGCCGGCCGCACCTTGCCGTCCCAGCCGACCTGCTCCATGTAGTAGTAAAGCTGGACGCAGTGTCCGTCCGGGTCGAGGGCGAACGCCGAGTAGTCGATGCCGGGATAGAGCTCGGGCGGGATCGAGTCGACGAACGTGACCCCGTTGGATTTCAGGTACGTGACGGCCTCGCGCAGCTGCGTGTAGCTCCCGACCTCGGCGCCGAACGACATGCAGGTCGTGTGCTCGGAGAGGCCGAGCGTGCGCCGCAGCTCGCGCGGGAAGAGCCCCACGCTGTGATGCTCGGTGCCGGCGCGCAGGAAGACGCAACGGGCGCCCCGATAGACCGTCTCTTCGCTCTTCACGAAGCCGAGGTGCTCCACGTAGAACGCCTCGGCGCGCGCCACGTCGGCGACGAACAGCCCGACCGGCCCGATCTTCGTGATCTTGAACGGCCGCGGCAGGAGCACGCCCTCTACCTCGTACGTCTCGGCCGCGGCTTCCCGCGTGCGATTGCCGCCGAAGACGTCCATGCCCTTCTCGAACGCCTCCGCCACCTCGGCGATCTCGGACACCTGCGGCAAGGACGGCTTCTCGCGGAAGCCGCGGTAGTACATCTCGGTCGGCTTGCTCAGCTGGTTCCAGCCGATCTGCTCGATGCCGTAGTACAGCTCGATGGTGTGACCGTCCGGGTCGTACACGTAGACGTGCCAGTTGCTGCCGGGCATGTCGCGGCCCACGCGCTGGATGGGAACGCCCCGCTCCTGGAAATACGTGTGGGCGTCCATGATCTCCTTCAGGCTGCCGCACTGCCAGGTGATCTGGTTCACCGTCACCTCGGGGGCGAACTTCCGGTCGGGCCGGTGGTCGAGCACACGCTTGTTGAACAGCACGAACGCGTGGTGATCCGTCCCGTAGCGCATGAAGTAGCCGCGCGTGTCGCCGAGGTCGCCGCTCTTCGGCGCCCACGGCATCTTGCCGAAATCGAGGATGTCAGAGTGCCGGAAACCGAGGAGCCGTCCGTAGAAGTCGAGCCCCTCGGTCATCTTGACCGCGTTGAAGCCGAAATGGCCCAGCCGGCGGATCTTGAAGGGCCGCGGCATGAGCACGCCACCGACGCTGTACCGAGCGGAGCTGGATGCCATTGTCGTCCTCCTCGAGTGTGAAGGCCGGGCTCAGCCCGCGCCCTTCTCGATTCCGGCAGCCCGGTCGACCGACGGCGAGCCCGGCCCCATGAACACGACCGCCAGGGCCAGGACGCCGAGGGTCAGCACGAACTCGAAGCCATTCTTGCTGATGAAGAACCCGTTGGCCAGGTGCACCTTGAACAGAGCGACCGCCATGTCGATGGCGAGCCCGGCGGCCCAGAAGCGGGTGAGGAACCCGAAGAAGACGCAGATGCCGCCCACGAACTCGGTGATCGCGACGACCCACGCCAGGGGAACATGCGGCTCGATGCCCATCCTCTGGAGCGTGCCGGCGAAGCCGGTGACCCCGCCGCCGCCCAACACCTTCTGCGCTCCGTGCAGCACGAAGATGACGCCCAGGAGGAGACGCAACATCAGGACGGCCAACCGCTGCAACCCCTCGAGCCGCTGTGGCACGGATGCCCTCGCTTTCCATCGGGCCGATTCGGGCCCGAGCTCTGGGTGCGTGCGCTGCTCGACGATGCCCCGGACGGCCCTGAGGATGCCTGCGTCGGGGCCCTCGCCGCAACGGTAATCTGGGCGATCATAGCGCCGTGAAAGGCAAAGGCCTCATGGCCGCTGTCCTGTTCGTCGCGCTTTCGGTGAGCGGGGCGGCGTTCTGCGCCGACGAGGTCGAGGTGGAGCTCGTTGGATTCCTCGGTCATCTCCCGGCTGGAGGGGTGCGCCTGCCTCCATCCGCCGCGACCACGGCGCGCCTTGAAGTTCCGAACGAGCAGGGAGGCGCCAGGGTCGCGTTCACGCTCGAATTCACCCCGCGTACGGAGTTCGCGCGGGGCTCCGACCGCCTCCGCAACGATCAGCTCGTCGTGGTCGAGGGCGTGCTCGGCCCGGGCCGGCTCTGGGTCCGCCGCATCCAGGAGGTCGACATCGCCGAGTACGCCGGCCGCCTGGCCCTCCGCGCCGGCTCCCTGGACCTGCCCGTGGCTGCCGACCGCCTGATCGAAATCGTCCTGGACGGTGCCACGACGCTGCCGGTGACATTCCTCCTGACGCCCAGAACCAGCTCGCGCCAGTCGAAGCTGAACGACGGACAGCCAGTAACAATCGCCGTAGTCACCGGCCGCCGCGTCGTCGTCGCCATCGAAGCAACCCAACCCCGCTGAACCCCCGCTGACGGAAGCGACGCTGACGGCCGGCGCTGAGCCGCCGCCGCAGCTTCAGCGCCAGGCGCCCGACCAGCGCTCGGCGGACAAGCGTGGAAACTCCACGGGTAATCTGCAGCGGGGAGACGGGGAGCGATCGGAGCCGGTACTGGGTTGGGGTCGAAGGGACCCGTTCCCAACAAGCGCGCGGCGGACAAGAAGCGCCGGGATGGAGCCCAGCCGCAACGGGGCAGCGAACGCGTGCCGCGTGGTCGTCTCGACCCCAACCCGGTCCCGGCTCCGATCGCTCCCCGTCTCAGCGCGCCGTGGAAGAATCGGAAGCGAGAAACTCGTGGATGATACGTAAGAAGTCGTCGAGGCGATCGTGATGCAGCCAGTGCCCTGCGCGCTCGATGCCAACAACGCGAGCGTTGCGGAAATGGCGCGCGCGCCCGTCCTCGGAAGGATTCCCCGCGCGACTCTCCTTGCCGTAGAGCAGGAGCGTCGGGCACTCGATCCGCGACCAGAGCAGCTGGATGTCACGGCCGCGCATGTCGTAGGGCGGCCACGCCCGCACGTAGTTGTCGAACTTCCAGCTGTAGGTGCCGTCCTCGTTCTGGTTGACCCCATGCACGGTGAGGTGCCGCGCCTGCTCGGCCGTCAGGTGCGGGTTCTCCTCCTGCATGCGCCGGAAGGCGTCCTCGATCGACGGATAGCGGCGGGGAAGCCGGCCGGCGAGGTTTCGCTGCTCGCCGATCCATTCCTCCATGCGCTCGACGATCGTTTTCGAGGCCGCCTGCGCGAGCCACGCCGGCGGAGGCCCCAGACCCTCGATGGCCACCAGCCGGGTCACGCTCTTCGGATGGATGCCGGCGTAGCGGAGGGCGATCTGGCCGCCGAGGGAATGAGCGACGATCGTCACCGGCGCCAAGCGCTGCTGGTGGATGAGCTGGGCCAGGTCGTAGATGTAACCGGCGAGCGCGTAGCTGCCGTCGGTCGACCATTGGCTGTCGCCGTGCCCGCGAAGGTCGGGCGCGATGACGTGCCAGTCGTCCCGGAGCGCTGCGGCGGCCCAGTCCCAGTTCCGGCAGTGATCGCGCCCGCCGTGCAGCATGAGCAGGGGCGGCCGGGTGGGATTGCCCCAGTCGACGTAATGCAGACGAAGGCGCTGCGAGAAGAAGGTGTGGGACGTAGGTCCCGGCATGCGGCCGGTCATGGGTCCTTTCCCATGCTACTTCCTGCGGGGGGTGACGACCAGCGCGTTGGGCACACCCCACCCGCCCGGAAGCGACAACGCGAGGGTAGGGAGCCTGACCACGAGCTGTGTCGATGGCCCCCCGTCCAGGTTGAGAGCATCCCGACACCCGAGGCCCTCTTTGTCGAGCGGGCTGGCGAGAAAGCGTGCGAAGGCGGTGGTCTCGACCTTCGTCGTGACCACGAGTACGACGGTGTTGCCCTCTGCGCATACCGCGGTTCGTTCCGCGAGCTGAGGCTTCAGTGGCTGCACCTTTCCCTCGACCACGAGGCGCGGGAGGCCCTGGACAACGAGGCGATAGGCCAGAGGATCGTGGACGTCGGCCCCGAGCACGACCCGCGCCTTCTTGTCATCGATGACGAGAGTGCCCCAGCTCTGCCGCCGGCCCTTCGCGATGAGTTGTCCGTCGTCGACGGCCAGGCCCATCGTGCGGCCCTCCGTGTCGAAGAAGCTGGCGTTGACCGCGACGACAGCGCTGTAGGGTGTCACGATCTCCGCGACTCTACGTCGTGCCGTGGGGCCTCCGGCGGGGATCAAGCGGAGCTCCACGACGTCGAGGTCGATCTTGAAGGCGTGGCCGGAAAACGGCTCAGTGTCTTGCTGCTGAATGTGGAACGTCGTGTGGGCGATACCGGGCACCGCCGCCTGGAACCGTGACGATTCGGCGTTCGCCGCGATGACATCAACGCTTGCCGTCAGGAACATCGGCAACAGATAGAGGACGACGCGGAGACCCCTCATCCTTTCGCAGGAGGACGAGATCATCCAGCGCTCAGCCGACCGAGTTGGTGGAGCTCGTGCTGCTAGGGGTACGCGTTGCCCGCATCCTGCAGCGCGCGCAGCCCAGCATCGACAATGGTCGATGCGTTGGCGGGCGGTGCTGTCCCTTCGCCGCCGTAGGCGTAGTAACGCGGGACCACACCGTCGTCGAGTCGCGCGATCAGCTGCGTGGCGCGTTCACCGATCAGCAGGAGCACGCGCCGGGTCGGGCAGGCGTTGGCGACGCACGCGGTCGCCGCGATGTAGTCCTTTCCCTCGACGGTGACCATCCGGAGCGGCCCGCCCTTCTCGAAGAACGCCGCTGCGCCGAGCGGGATCTGACCCCGCCCCTCGGCGGCCGGCGTCCAATCGGCCCCGAAGAGCGCGGGGATCTTGTCCCGTAGCTCCGGATTCTGGAGCATCTCGCTCACGGTTCGACCGTAGGCGAGCGCCCGGGCGTCGGCGGGTCGCATCTGAGTTGACATCGCGGCGGAGGAGCCCGGGGCCGGCGGGGCACATGCGGCGGCCAGGACGACGATCAGAGCACAGGGCCATCCTTTGAGCATGGCCCAGATTATAAGCGGACTTCCGTCCCCGGTACGAGACGCTACGGGTCGCCACGGCGCCCACCCTATGTGTGCTAGCATCCCTATCTCGTCGAGCTCACGGATAGGGAGCACGCGAGGGAGGAAGCGATGGGAACATTCCGGTTGTACGCGGGTTCCGATCAGCAGGCCCACATCGAGAAGATCGACCTGAAGGCGAAGCCTGACTGGCTGAAGGGACTTGCTGCGAGCCAGATATCGTTCAGAGAGTGGCCGGCCGGCCAGTTCCTCGACTGGCATCCGGCACCCCGCCGCCAGTTCGTGATCATTCTCTCGGGACAGCTCGAGATCGGCCTGGGGGACGGCTCCAAGCACGTGTTCGGCCCCGGTGATGCCCGGCTCGTCGAGGACACGACGGGCAAGGGCCACACCACGCGCGTGCTCGGCAACCAGATCTGCGTGACGGCGACCGTTCCTCTGGCCTGAGCCTCGTCAAACCACAAAGGAGCCCGGACATGGCCACCAAGATCGTCTTCATTCCCAAGCAGCCCGACGCGATCCTCGATATGGCGAAAAGGCTGACGCCTCCCGGCTTCGAGCTGGTGGTGGTCGATCAGGACACCCCGGAGTTCTACGAGGCGATCAAGGACGCGGAGTACGTCATGGGGCTCGGCCGGCCGATCGCCGGCGAGTTCTTCCGGTCGGCGCCCAAGCTGAAGCTGGTGCAGCTGCTCAGCGCCGGCTACGACCGGGTCGACATCGAGTCGGCGCGCAAAGCGAAGGTGTCCGTGGCCAACAACGGCGGCGCCAACGCGATCGCGGTGTCCGAGCACGCGATCTTGCTGATGCTGGCCGTCCTCAAGCGGCTGGTGGTGTTCCACAACGACGTGGTCGCCGGCAAGTGGCGCGTGGGCAACCACTTCGACTCGCGAGTGTTCGAGCTGCACGGCAAGACGCTCGGCATCGTGGGCCTCGGCAACATCGGCAAGAAGGTCGCCCGGCTCGCGCAGGCCTTCAGCATGAACGTCCTCTACTACGACACCGTGCGGCTTACCGAGGACCAAGAAGATGCCCTCGGCGTCCGCTTCGTCCTGTTCACCGAGCTCTTGCAGGCGGCCGACATCGTCACCCTGCACGTGCCGCTCGACGAGAGCACGCGCAACCTCATCAGCGCCCGCGAGCTCGGGATGATGAAGAAGACCGCCATCCTCATCAACACCTGCCGCGGCCCGGTGGTGGACGAGTCCGCCCTGCACAAGGCGCTGACCAGCGGCCAGATCCTCGCCGCCGGCCTCGACGTGCTGGTCGAGGAGCCGGCGAAGCCGAACCACCCGCTCTACGCCCTGAAGAACGTCACGCTCACGCCGCACTCGGCCGGACCGACCTGGGAGAACTGGAACGCGCGCTTCCGGAACGGATTCGACAACATCCAGCGCGTCGCCT
>DASRIY010000490.1:0-4769 GCA_035649755.1 Candidatus Methylomirabilota bacterium | reverse complement strand
GACGCTGACCCAGTTCTCGAGCGTGATCCGCGCGATCCACGTGACCGAGCTGCGGGGCGCCATCGACGTTCTGCGCACGCGTCAAGGTCTCGCGGCGTTCGTTTGGACCGACGCGGTCATCGCCCGGAACGCGACCGTCGTCAAGCGGACCCATCTGGCCGAGCTGCGCTCGGCCCTCGCCGCGGTCTACACCGCGCGCGGGCTCTCGGCCCCGGTGTGGACCGACGCGGCGATCACGCTGAACGTCACGCCCATCCGGGCCGTCCACATCGCCGAGCTCCGCGCCGCCGTCCTCGCGCTCCAGTAGCCCGCTCGCCGCCATCCTCCGGTACACTAGGGCCCCCACACGGAGGAAGGGCATGAGACTGAGCCTCGCGTACGAGATGCAGCGGCCGGTGGTCGACGACCATGCGGTCATCAAGGAAACCCTCGAGCAGTGCGTGCTCGCCGATCGGATGGGCTTCGACACCGTCTGGTTCGTGGAGCATCACTTTCTCACGAGCTTCTCGATGTCGCCGTGCCCAGAGGTGATCTTCGGCGCGCTGAGCCAGCTGACCAAGCGGATCCGCCTGGGATTCGGCGTCGTGATCCTGCCCTACCACCACCCCGTGCGCGTCGCCGAGCGCGTCGCCATGGTCGATCACATGTCGGGCGGCCGCGTCGAGTTCGGCACCGGGCGCTCGGCGCCGTACGAGCAGATGGGCATGGGGATCGATCCGCGGAACACGCGCGGCATGTGGGAAGAGTCACTCCGGATGATCCCGCGCATCTGGGAGGACGGGCTCTTCTCGTGGGAAGGGCAGTACTGGAACGTGCCGCCGCGCGAGGTGCGTCCCAAGCCCTACCAGAAGCCGCACCCGCCGATCTGGGTGGCCGCGCTCCAGCCGGCGACCTACGAGCTGGCCGCCGAGACCGGCATCGGCGTGATGGCGCTCAGCGTCGCCTCGCCGTCGTATCTCGCGCCGCACATCAAGCAGTACAAGGAGCGCGTGCGCAAGGCGAAGCCGGTCGGGAAGTTCATCAACGATCAGTGGCTCAGCTCCACCATGGCGGTCTGCGACTGGGACAACAAGGGCGCGCGCGAGCTGGCGGCCAAATCGCTCCGGACGTTCTTCGGGCCGGATCGTCCGTATCTCAAGGACCAGACGCACCTCTACGAGCAGCTCGTCGCTTCGTGGGGCGGCGTGCCCGACCATCTGAAAGCGAACTTCTCGCGCTACCTCAAGGGGGAGGGTGGCGCCGCCGGTGCGCCCGAGGTCGATCTGTCCGGCGGATCGGGGCAGATCGCGTCAGCCCTGTGGAATCAGATCGACGCCGACACGCTGGTCGAGCGCGGCGTGCTGGTGGCCGGCGATCCCGAAAGCTGTCTCAAGGGCATCGCGATCCACGAGGAAGCGGGCGTGGACGAGCTGCAGTTCCTCATGGCGACCGAGACGGTGCCCCACGAGAAGGTGATGACGTCGATCGAGCTCTTCGGCAAGCACGTCATCCCCGAGCTGAAGAAGAAAACCGTCGCGCACTGACGCGCATGATCAAGGCCAGACCGGAAATCGAGGCCATGACGCCGTACGTGGCGCCGCTCGAGGGGCGCCGCAATCTTCTGCGTCTGGACTTCAACGAGTCGACCGTCGGTCCGAGCCCCGCGGTGGTGGACGCAATCCGGCGCCTTCCGCCCGATGCCTACTCGACCTATCCCGAGTACGCCGGGCTCAACGAGGCGTACGCTTCGTCGATCGGCGTGCCGGCGAGCCACGTCGAGGCCTTCAACGGAGTCGACGCCGCGATCCGCGCGATCTTCGACGCCTACGCCGAGCGGGGCAGCGCCTTCCTGACAACGACGCCGACCTTTGGCTACTACGCGCCGTGCGCGCAGCAGCAGGGCATGGTGATCGACGAGATCCCGTACCCGAAAGACCTGAGCTTCCCGCTCGAGGCTCTCGCCCGGCGGCTCGAGGCGCGGCCGCGGCTCTGCTTCATCTGCAACCCGAACAATCCCACCGGGACGCTGCTCGCGCCGCAGACGATCGTGGCGCTCGCCCGCTCGGCGCCCGACACGCTGATGGTGGTCGACGAGCTCTACGTGGCCTTCACCGGCCAGACGGTGCTCCCCGGGGCGCTCGAGCTTGCCAACGTGGTGGCGCTGCAGTCCCTGTCGAAGGCCGCGGGCATCGCCGCGCTGCGGCTGGGATTCGCGATCGGCCACCCGAGCGTCGTCGAGCGGCTGCGGCGGGTGACCGGGCCGTACGACATCAACATGTTCGCAGTGACGGCCGGGAAGGCGGCGCTGGCCGACGAGGGCCACATGAAGCAATACGTGGCCGAGGTGCTGGCGGCGCGGGAATGGACGATCGAGGAGATGCGCCGGCTGGGCGTGCGCTGCGCCGGTGAGGGCGGCAACTACTTGCTGGTGTGGCCTCCGGGGAAGTGCGAGGACACGGTGCGTGCGCTCCGGGACGAGGGGGTCCTCGTCCGGAGCATGGCGGGCAAGCCCGTCATCGATGGGAGCTTTCGCCTCACCATCGGCACGCGGCAGGACATGCGGCGCTTCATGGCCGCGTTCGACTCAGCCATCGCGGTCAGTCGGCCAGGCTCTCGAGCCGCTTCAGGATCTCGCGCTTAGGCACCGCGCCGACGACCCGGTCTTTCTCGGCTCCGTCCTTGAAGAACAGGAGCTGCGGGATCGACTGGATTCCGAACCGCGACGCCAGCGCCGGGTGCTCGTCGACGTTGACCTTGCCGATCGTCACCTGGTCGCCCAGCTCGCTCGCGATCTCGTCGAGCACCGGCGCGATCACCCGGCAAGGCCCGCACCACGGCGCCCAGAAGTCGATCACCACCGGCCGCTCGCTCGTGACCACGCCGTCGAATGTCGCGTCCGTTACCTTGACAGTCATCGCCATCAACCTCCCGGCCCTTGAGACGCTACAATGCCCGGCATGGATTCACGCCGGGCGGCTCTCGATGAACCGCGCGACCTCGTTCATGTGCTCGTCGAAGAAGACGAACACCGGGATCGAGCGGTAGAGTCCCTTCTTCAGATACTGGTCCATCACGTCCAGGTTCTGGTCGCGAGGAAAAAGCCGCATCTCGATGCGCGGGTCGCCCTCGACCAGCTTGGCCACGTACGGAACATGGGCCAGGCAGGTGCCGCACCAGTCCTCGCTCAGCACGAGGACCCGGCGCACCGTTCCGAGCCGCGCGAGGAGGCGGGTGTCCTCCGGCCCGATCGTGGTCTCGTCGAGCTTCTCGACGAATCGCTCGCGGTTGACGGACATGTGGTCGATGTATTGCTCGAGGGTCATGCCCTGCTCGAACCGTTCCCTGGTCATCACTCCGGGTACCCTATCACGGGAGTCTAGAGGAACCTCGCCCATGAAGATCACACGGGTTCAGACGCTCGTTCTCAACCTGCCGATGGTGATCGAGGGCGCCGCGCCGATGCTCGGCGGCCGGCCCCGGACCAGCATCGACATGCTGCTCGTGCGCATCGACACCGACGGCGGAGTGACCGGCTGGGGCGAGGCGTTCGGCCACCGCATTTTCCCGGCGACGCGCGCGGCCATCGACACGCTGCTCGGGCCGATGTGCGTCGGCCGCGACCCGAGCCAGATCGCCGCGATCAACGACGAGATGCAACGCCTCCTGCACGGGATCGGGCGGAACGGGCCTGTGATCTACGCGCTGTCGGGCATCGACATCGCGCTCTGGGACATCGCGGGCAAGGTCGCGGGCGTGCCGCTCTACCGGCTCCTGGGTGGGAGCCCGCGCGCCGACCTGCCGGCCTACGCGAGCCTTTTGCGCTACGGCACGGCAGACGCGGTGGCCCGCTACACAGAGCAGGCCCTGGGCCGTGGCTACCGGCTGATCAAGCTGCACGAGATCACCGTGCCCGAGGTCAAGGCGGCGCGCGACGTGGCCGGTTCGGGGATTCCCATCATGATCGACACCAACTGTCCGTGGACGGTGGCGCAGGCGGTCGAGATGGCGCGCCGGCTGGCGCCGTTCGATCCGCACTGGCTCGAGGAGCCGGTGTGGCCGCCCGAGAACCTGGCGGGGCTCGCCGAGGTGCGCGCTCGCGGCGGGCTTCCGACCGCCGCCGGCGAGAACTACGGCACGGTCTGGGAATTCCGCCGCGCCTTCGAGGCCGGAGCCTTGACATACGCCCAGCCGAGCGTGACGAAGATCGGCGGCGTGACGGAGATGCGCAGGGTCATGACGGTCGCCGAGGCGTTCGGCGTACACGTCGTGCCGCACTCCGCGTACTTCGGCCCGGGGCTGCTCGCGTCGATCCACTGCATCGCGGCGATGCCGAGCGAATCGTGGGTGGAGCGCTTCTACTGCGACTTTGCCGACAACCCGCTGCACGACGCGATCCACCCGAAGAACGGCCGGATCGCGGTACCGCAGGGGCCGGGACTCGGAGTCGACCCCGACCCCCGGATGCTGGAGAAGCTAGCGCGCTAGGCGTTCCACTCGCGCGGGCCGTCGTCGTCGTATCCGCACTGCTCGCAGGACGAGAAGTAGTGCGTGGCCGGCGGCATGGCCACCGCGAGACGAAGCGAGTTCTCGGTGCCCACAGTTTTGATGTGATGCACGGTGCCGCGCGGCACCCAGACGATGTCGTCCTTCTTCGCCTCGAATAGGATGCCGCCGGTGAGTTCCCACGTGAACTCGCCGGCCAGGACGACCCACCACTCGTCGAAGTCGGCGTGCCAGTGCGGGCGATTGCCGCCGCCCGGGCGATTGCAGATGAGCGTGACGAGCTGGCG
>DASRIY010000489.1:0-3865 GCA_035649755.1 Candidatus Methylomirabilota bacterium | reverse complement strand
CCTGGAATGACGTACGCCGTGATGAGCAACGCCACCGCGTTGATGATCAGCCTCAGCAGGAAGGACATCGCCACGGCCGCACCCACCCTCATCTGGCGCATGTCAGTCGAAGCCCGGCCAGGACGGGCGCGCACAGCTATTGGTTCGGTCAGGGGTGATGGTTGAGTGGTGCCGAAGCGGGGACTCGAACCCCGACACCCTTGCGGGCACTAGACCCTGAATCTAGCGCGTCTGCCAATTCCGCCACTTCGGCTCGGCGGTATTCTACACCAGGTGTCACAGCCACTCAGGCTGGCAGTCGGCACGAGTCTCGCGTTCCTGCAGCACTGAAGTTCGCGACGCGCACCACGACGGCGGCGCCGTGCAGTGTAAGAACTTTGCGAGCGACAACGATGGTGGAAACGCTCTTCATCGCCTATATGCGACCGACGCAACGGTGATCGTCGCCAAACCAACGAGCGTGTGCCGATCGAGCGGCGGCATGGGGAGCGGCGCCGTCGTGACGTCACAACTGACCTCCGTAAATCTGGCTGGGCGCGGGTGTCGCGATACGAGCCGCGTTCAGTACAGAGCGCACGGGCGTAAGCAGGTGAGCCACCCCGATCCTGGCGGCTGCCAATTCCACCGCCTCGGCCGGGAAAGCATGGCCATAATACTTTCCAGCCATGTCGAGCCAAGCCAGGGAGGGCGGAGACCGCCCGATCGCCACCAACCGGCGAGCCCGCCACGAGTACGAGATCCTCGAGACCGTCGAGGCGGGGCTGGTGCTGCGCGGGACCGAGGTGAAGTCGCTGCGGGCCGGCCAGGTCAACTTCAAGGACAGCTACGCCTCCATGCGCAACGGCGAGGGCTGGCTCCTCGGCTGCCACATCAGCCCCTACAGCCACGGCACCGACGCCAATCACGACCCCGAGAGGGACCGTAAGCTCCTGCTCAAGCGCCGGGAGATCTCTCGGCTCACCGGCAAGATCAGCGAACGGGGCCTCACGCTGGTTCCCCTCAGGCTCTATTTCAAGGGCGGGCGCGCGAAGGTCGAGCTCGGCCTGGCCCGGGGCAAGAAGCTCCACGACAAGCGCTCGGCCCTGCGCGAGCGAGAAGTCCGCCGGGAGATGGACAAGGCCGCCCGGGTCGCTCGACGCGGTGCGTGGTAGGGCGTGGTATACTTCCGATAAATCGCATGGTTGGGGGGGCGACAGGTTTCGACGGGGATCAGTGAGGTCCAGGCTGCGTCTCGAGGTTTCTCTCCCCTCGTTAAATAGAGAGAACGGTATAGCTGCCGACACTCAGCTAGCCCTGGCGGCCTAACACCCGTCAGCGTCCGCCGGCTCGAGCCATCAGGGACCGGGAACGGACGTCATATTCTGGTGGCTGGCTCCGAACCTGGCCTCAGGGGAGGGGCGAGACTTTTGAGGCTGGCCCTGCGGTGATCCTGCCGATCGGAGTGCCGCGGGGCGAGAAGCAGTAGCGTAGGTCGGCTATCGACGTAGACGCCTGCGGCTGAGGGTTTCCGGACGTGGGTTCAATTCCCACCGCCTCCACCATATACATCGTCATACATCGTCAAGAGCGGCACGCTTTCTTGATCGCCCACGAGCCGGCTGCGGTGCTGTTCGACTTCGGGGGAACGCTGGACGCCGACGGGCTCCCCTGGAAGGAACGCGTGTACCGCCTGTTCCTCGAAGCCGGCGCCCCGGCGGCCCGGGAGCAGTTCGACCCCTCCTTCTATAAGGCCGACGACGCGCTGGTCGGTGCCATCCCGGCGACGACCTCGTTCGAGGAGACCGTGGCGCGGCTCACGGCCGGCGTGGCGGACGCGCTCGGGCTGGCCGACACTCGGATCGCCGACGCCGTGGCGCGCCGGTTCATCGGCGATTCGCTGGCGAACATCGCCGGGAACATCCCCTTGCTGCGCGAGCTCGGCCGCCGCTATCGCCTCGGCGTGGTGTCCAACTTCTACGGAAACCTGGCGCGTGTGTGCGACGATGCCGGTATTCAATCCTTCTTCCAGGTCTTCGTCGATTCGACCGACGTCGGGTGCCTGAAGCCCGATCCGCGCATCTTCCAGCGCGCGCTCGAGGCGCTCGACGTCCCCGCGTCCGCGGCCACCTTCGTGGGTGATTCGCTGCCCCGCGACATGGCGGGCGCGCGCGGTGTCGGCATGCCCCATATCTGGCTCGCGGGTGCCGAGCCGTCCGCGGATGGCCCGTGCTGTCGCGGTGATGTTCAGATCAAGTCGCTCCGGGAGCTGGAGGCGATTCTCCTGTGAGAACGACGCTGGCCGGCGGCATCATCGCCGCGGGTGAGGGGAGCCGCCTGCGTCAGAGCGGATTCGCGATGCCCAAGCCCATGGTGCCGGTCGCCGGGGTACCGCTGATCGAAACGGTCATCCGGAACCTCAGCGCCGCGCGTATCGCGCCGCTCGCCGTCATCGTCAACGAGGACGAGCGGGCGTGCGTCGACTGGGTGCGCGCGCGCTTTCCCGGGCTCGACATCGAGTTCATCGTCAAGACGACGCCCTCGTCGCTCGCGAGCTTCGGCGAGGTCATCGCGCGTCATCCGGGCGGGCGCATGCTCGTGTCGACCGTCGATGCCTGGTGCGTCGAGGCCGATTTCGTGCGCTTCGTCGACGCGGCGGCGCGGCGGCCGCTCGACGCGACCGTGCTGGCGGTGACGCCGCTGATCGCCGACGAGAAGCCGCTGCGGGTCACCGTCGGCGCCGGCGGGCGTATCACGGACATCGGCGGTGAAGGGGCTGACCTCGTGACCGCGGGAATTTACCTCGTGCCCGAGCGCGTGCGCGAGCTCTCGCCGCCGGCCGGGCTTCCGCGGCTTCGCGATTTTCTGCGATGGCTCGTGCGGTCGGGCGAGCCGGTATACGGCGAGATCATCGAGCAGGTGATCGACGTCGATCGGGCCGAGGACGTCGCCCTTGCCGAGACGCTGGCCTTGGCTGGACGAGTATCATGAATAGGTTGGGGAGGACGCGAGTGGCCAACTCGTGCTGGGGCATCTTTCGCGAATCGACCCATTCACCGGGTCGCGAATCCGACGATACCGAGATCCTGCGCCTGACCGGGAAGCATCTGGAGGCGAAAGGATTCCACGTCGAGCTCAAGACCGCGGACGAGGTCACCGAGGTCGACGCCGATCGGCCGCGGTTCGTGTTCCTGATGTGCGAGCGCACGGCAGTGCTCGACCGGCTGCGCGCGCTCGAGGTCGGGGGCGTGCCGCACGTCAACAGCCCGCGCGCCGTCCACAATACCTATCGTGACCGGATGATCGCGGTGCTCGACGAGGCGACCGTGCCGTTCATCCCGAGCCGCATCGTCGCCACGAGCGAAGAGCCCGACGCCGAGGCATATCCGGTCTGGGTGAAGCGCGGCGATGTTCACAACACGCAGGGGGGCGACGTGGTGCTGGCGCCGACGGCGGCGGCCATCCACGACGCGCTTCGCGAGCTCGCGGCGCGCGGCATCCCCCGCGCGGTGCTGCCGAAGGGGCGCTTCCGCGGCGTAACCGAGGACGTGCCGACGTTCAACTTCTCGGGCTGGTGCCTGATGGCGCGCGGCGACCTGCCGGCCGAGTTCACGTACCTGCTGGCGAAGGACCTCGACGAGCACCGCGAGGAGATCCACGAGATCTTCGCGGGCCCGCACGCGAGCATGACGTCGGTGCCCGACCTGGCGCAGTCCGCGCGCGAGCTGGACGAGCTGCGGTTCCCGCTGCACCCGGGCGCCGAGCAGTACTACCGCGAGCGCGGGTATCTCTGATCTAAGTGGGCCAGGGCCGAGCGCTCCACCTGGGCGCACCGGGAGGCGTGACATGCGATCGGGCAAGCGGTCGGTCGGCAAGCTGTTAGCGCTCG
>DASRIY010000488.1:0-11122 GCA_035649755.1 Candidatus Methylomirabilota bacterium | reverse complement strand
ACCCGGAGCTTCATGTGCGGCGCGCTCAGCGAGAAGGGCGACGCCGTCGGCGAGCTCGCGTTCGCCGAGCGTCTCGTGAACCAGGTCGTCGCCGGGCTCCCGCGCACCCGCCTGGGGCTCCACATCTGCCGGGGAAACTGGACGCGAAACGAAGAGGCCGCGCTGGCCGGCGACTACCGGCCGCTGCTATCGTTCCTCTCGCGGGTCGAGGTCGGCACGCTCTTTCTCGAGCTGTGCACGCCCCGCGCCGGCGAGCTGAATGTGCTGGCCGACCTTCCGCGAAACGTGCGGATCGGCGTCGGCGTTGTCAACCAGAAGCACGAGCGGATCGAGCCCAGGGACGAGATCGCCGCCCGCGCGCGGCGAGCGGTGGAGCTCTTCGGCGCCGAGCGCGTGCTGCTGACACCCGACTGCGGCTTCGCGACGTTCGCCGACAATCCCGTCGCGTCGGCGCGGGTCGCCGAGGACAAGCTCCGGGCGATCGTCGAGGCCGCCGAGCTCGTCCGCCGCGGCTAGCCGAGCGCCGGCCCGTCCGTCACCTTGAACGGCGAGGGAGCCCATCCTCGTGCGTCGGCGGCCAAGAGCCGCTCGGCCTCTTCCATGCCGCTCTGCAGATCGCCGAGGCTGGTCACCCGGCCGAGGTCGATGCCGAACGAGACGAGCACGTCGGCGATCCCGTGCGACAGACCGGTCATGATGATCGACGCGCCCAAAAGCCGGCACGCCTCGATCGTTCTGAAGATTTGCTGGGCCACCTGCGGGCTCATCGCCGCGACACCGGTCATGTCGATCACCACCACCTTCGCCCGGTTCGTCCGGATGCTGCGCAGGAGCTCCGCGGTCAGGTGCTGGGCGCGCGGACCGTCGATCTCGCCGATCACCGGCAGGATCAGCAGCCGATCGCGGATGCGCAGGACGGGCGTGGACAGCTCGCGGATCGCCTCGCGATGCCGGCGGATCGTCTCGTCGGTCCGCCGCCGCTCGGTGACGTCCTCGGCCGCGCCCAGGATGCGCACTCCGTCGGCGGGCGCGGCGCCGCCGAAGGGCTCGGCGTGGCAGCGCAGCCAGCGCTCGACTCCGCTCTTCGTGATGATGCGGACTTCGAGCGAGATCCGCTCGCCGGCCAGAACGCGCCGCCCCGCGCTCTGGGCTTCGGTGGCCGAACCGTCGTCGAGCAGGAGCCGCCAGTCGTCGCGGCCGGCGAGCTCGTCCGACTCGTAGCCCGTCACGCGGCGGAAACCCTCGGTCGCGGATTCGAGGGCGACTGCGCCCTCGGGCCCCACGCGCACGATGACGGCAAAGTCGGACGCGAGCCCGGCGATGGCACGATGAAGCTCCTCGCTCTCTTTCAAAGCCTCGTGGGCGCGAATCCGGTCGCGGGCCTCGTCGAGACGCGCGAGCTCGGCGCGCCGGCGGTCGTCCACGGCGGCAGCCACGACGAGCGCGGTCAGCGTGATCACGCTCATGTACGCCTGCAAGGAGAGGAGCGCGGCGTTGGACGTGGCCGCGCCCGCGAAGGGACCGACTCCCTGCACCGTGCCCCAGATCGCGAGCGCCGACATGACGAGCGTCGCGGTCGCCGCCTCGCGCTGTCCGAACCGGAACGCCACCCAGACGAGCGCCGGAATCCCGAGGAACTCGAGGCGCTGGACCGGCGCCGGGAGCCAGTTGCTGAATACCGCAAGCCCGACCGCAACGACCACCAACAGCATCAGAAGCGCCTCGCCCAGCCGGCGCCACCTCAGCCGGAGCGGCTGGCCCGCGCTCCACAGCAAGAGGGGCGGCGCGACGATGAGCGCGCCGGCGGCGTCGCCGAGCCACCAGGTCGCCCAGATCGCGCCGTAGTCGGCCCACCGCGCGTAGCCGCCGAGCGCGAGGCTCGTCACGCCGAAGAGGGCACTCACCGCCGGGCTCACGAGCGCGGCGAGCGCCGTGAACGTGAAGACGTCGGCTGGACGGCTGAACGATGGGCTCGCCGGAGCGAATCGCGTGATCAGGTACGCGCCCACGGCGGCCTCGAGCGTGTTGCCGGCGGCGATCCCGAGGGAGGTCGCGATCGATCCCGCCGTGGTCACGTTGACCAGGAACGCCGCGCAGAAGACGGCCGGCCACACGCGGTGTCCCAGGCCGAGAAACGCGGCGAGCGCGATCCCGGTGGGCGCCCACACCGCGGTCGCGCTCGGATGCACGCTGGCGAGCGCCAGGCCGAGCTTGCCGGCCGCCAGGTAGGCGACCGCGACGCCGGCGAAGACGAGGGCGCGAGCTGGACGATTCATCGCTGGCTCTATACCAGATTGTCCCGACAGCCGACTCACACTACGATTCAGGATAGCCCACTCGACCGAAGGGAGCGACCGATGGCCACCTCGTCCTCGAAGGAAGTGCTCATGTCCGAGCTCGATCGCGTCGTCCGCGACACCCTGGCGTTTTTCGACGGCGCGGGCCGCGTGACCGCCGCGCGGGTCGACCGGTGGCAGGCACGCGACGTGCTCATGCACTTCATCTACTTCCACGACGCGACCGCGTGGGGCCTGCAGTCCGCGGCGCTCGGGGGACCAGCCTGGCCCCTGCCGACCGACGCCGACAGCATCAACGAGGTGTGCCGGCGGCTCCACGAGCACGAGAGCTTCGATGAGCTCCTGACCCAGCTTCGGCAGGCGCACGCCCGGCTCGGGCGCGCCGTCACGAACGCGCCCGACGTCGACAAGCCGTGCTTCCGCCGCCCCAATGGCGATCTGGTCACCGGCCGGCAGCGGCTCGAGGTGCTCGCCCGGCACTGGGCCGAGCACGTGCGCGAGCTTCAGACGGCGGACAAGAGCACGGCGTGATCGACCTGTTCGCGAGCTTCGTCGCCGTCGCGCCGGCGGCGGCCGACCACGGCGGCGCGCTCCGGGACGCGCCGATGAGCCCGCTGACGGCGGCGATCGTGTTCGCCGGCCTCGCGCTCCTGGTCGGCGCGGTCGTGCTGGTGGTGATCCGTCTGCTGACGCGGCAGCGGTAGACCCGGCCAGTCCATTTGGCGCCGCACCGTGCTAGGATCGAGGCACCATGACCCACAAGGGAATGAAGTTCGGAATCTTCCTGGCCCCGTTTCATCGCATCGGCGAGAACCCCACGCTGGCCCTCTCCCGCGACATGGAGCTGATCGAATGGCTCGACTACCTCGGTTACGACGAGGTGTGGATCGGCGAGCATCATTCGGCGGGTTGGGAGCTGATCGCGTCGCCTGAAATCTTCATCGCGGCCGCCGCCGAGCGCACGCGTCACATCATGCTCGGCTCGGGCGTGACGAGCCTGCCCTATCACCACCCGCTGCTGGTGGCGCAACGGTTCGTGCAGCTCGACCACATGACGCGCGGCCGCTCGATGCTCGGCTGCGGGCCGGGCGCGCTCGTGTCCGACGCCTACATGCTCGGCATCGAGCCGGTCACCCAGCGCCCGCGGATGGACGAGTCGCTGGACGCCATCATGCTCCTCCTGAAGTGCGAGGAGCCGGTGACGATGAAGACCGACTGGTTCGAGCTGCGGCAGGCGCGCCTGCACCTGGCGCCCTACACGGAGCCGTGCTTCCCCATCGCGGTCGCGAGCGTCATGACCCCGTCCGGTGTGGTCGCCGCCGGCCGCCACGGCCTCGGGGTGCTCTCGCTCGGCGCGGGGCTGCCCGGCGGACCGGAGGCGCTCGCCAATCAGTGGAAGATCGCCGAAGAGACGGCCGCGAAGCACGGCAAGCGCATGGACCGGAAAGAATGGCGGCTCGTCGTCAACGTGCACGTGACCGAGGACGACGAGGAAGCGCTGCGCCAGGTCAAGCGCGCCGAGCGGCACGAGACCGTCACCTACTTCGAGGAAACGCTCGGCCGTCCGCCCGGCCGCTCGGACGATCCGCTCACCGAGGGCGTGAAGATGGGCACCACCCTCGTCGGCTCGGTCGACACGGTGGTGCGCGGCATCGAGCATCTGTGGCGTCTGAGCGACGGCGGCTTCGGCGGCCTGCTCTTCCGCGCCCACGAGTGGGCGACGCGGGAGCAAACGCTCCGGTCCTACGAGCTCTTCGCCCGCTACGTCATGCCGCGCTTCCAGGGCTCCATCGAAGCGACGCGCGGGTCGAACGACTGGGCGCGCGGCAACCGGAAGGACATCTTCAGCCCGAACGTGGAAGCGATCCGGCGCGCCTTCACGGAGCGGGGTCGCGAGGCGCCGGCCGAGTTCAAGCAGCGCACGTCGGGCGCCCGCGACGAGGACGCGTAGCAGCGCGAGCGCGCCGCCTCCGGTGCGCTAGCGCACCTTGTTCTCGATCGGCGGGACGGTCTTGATGTAGCGCGCGATCGCGAGCGCGTCGGCGTCCGTGAGGTCCTTGAAGCCGGCCGACGTGCCCGTGATGACCACCCGCATGAGCGAGAACGCCTCCTGCCCCGAGGGCTTCACGCCCGTCTTCAGGAAGCGCGCGATCTGAGCCTCGCTCCAGCGGCCGATGCCCGTCTCGTAGTGCGCGGTGATGTTGGAGGGCAGGCTGCCCTCCGGCCCCGGCCCGCCCGCCATGAACTTCCCGTCATCCGGCGAGCCGTCGAACCGCCGCGGCGTGTGGCAGTCGGCGCAGTGCGCCGCGCCGCCGGCGAGATAGCGTCCCCGCTCCAGTCCCTCGCGTGGCGCCACCTTCGGCGAGGCCGGAACGGTCAACGGCGGCACCGGAATCCTCAATGACCGCGCCGGAACGGTCGCCTTGATCGGCTTCACGCTCCTGAGATAAGCGACCAGCACCTCGATCTCGTCGTCCGCGATGTTCGCGAGGTACTTGTACGGGTGGATCGGGAACAGCCGCGAGCCGTCCGGGCGCTCCCCGCGGCGGATCGCGTTCGCCACCTGCGCGTCGGTCCATTTGCCGATGCCCGTCTCCGCATCGGGTGTGATGTTGCGCGAGTAGACGGTGCCGACCAGCAGCTCGAATTTCTGACCGCCGGCATTCAGCCCGACCGCGTCCGGCGGCGTATGACAGCCGCAGCCGCCGGCGGTCGCGAACACGTACTTGCCGCGCGCGAGAATCTCGGGGCTCGGGTCGGCCGCGCGCGCGGCCGCCGGCCAGAGACAGAGCGCGAGGGCCGCCACGAGCAGGCCGGCGCGCCGGACGGTCATCGAGCGCGAACGGTGTGGGCTTGCAGCACGGGGAGCACCTTGCCGCCGAAGCGATGCACTTGCTCCATGAACATCGCGTGCGGCATGGCGCCGCGGTTCATGTTCACGAGCACGGTGCCGGCGCCGGCGTGATCGGCAGCCGAGATGAGCCGCTCGATCACCTCGTCGGCGGGACCCCAGGGCATGTGCTCGGCCTCGCGCTCGACGTCGGCCATGGTCATGTCGCGGTAGCGCTCGCGCGCGCCCGACACCGCGGGCAGATTCTCCGGGCGCAGGTAGTCGAACGACGACGAGCTCAGGTAGCCGGCGTCACGTTGCAGGCTCGTCTCCGTGATGTTGCCGTGACTGAAGAGGGTCCGGTTGAAGTAGAGCGTGTACGGACCGGCCTCCCGTACCGCCTGGGCCTTGCTCTCGGCGACGTAGGCGCTGGCCTGGATGATCAGATGATCCGGCGTGAGCCGGTGGCCGTGCTGGCCGAGGCAGCGCGCATAGTAGTCGATGATGTCCTCGCGCAGTCCGCGAAGCGGAGCCAGCCCGGGCGTGATCGGAATGTTGTGACGCCCCGCCCACTCGATCGTCTCCTTGCTGCCGGTGACCGGCACCCAGACCGGCGGGTGCGGCTGCTGGACTGGTCTAGGCCAGATGGCCACGTCGCGATACGACCAGAACCGGCCCTCATAGGAGAAGACCTCCTCGGTCCACGCCCGGTAGATGATCTCCCAGGCCTCCTCGAAGCGGGCCCGCGAATCGGCGAGCGGCACGCCGTAGACGTTGTGCTCGCGCGGGATCCCGCGCGCGAAGCCGGAGACGATGCGCCCGTTCGACATGCAGTCGAGCATCGCCAGCTCCTCGGCCAGCCGCAGCGGGTCGTGGAGCGGGAGCAGGTTGCCGTACATGAGGAGCTTGAGCCGCTGCGTCCTTTGCGCGGCCGCGGCGGCGAGCAGGTTGGGCGAGTTCATGAGCCCGTAGGGCGAGGTGTGGTGCTCGTTGAACCCCACGCCGTCGTAGCCCAGCCGGTCCATCGCTTCCCAGGCCGACAGATGCTCGGCATAGGTCCGCACGGCCACCTCGGGCTTGAAATGGCGCCGGGGCAAGGGCCACGGAAGCTCCTTACCGTTCTTGAGATGATCGAGGTGCTCGCCGTACGGCAAGAGGTCGAACACGAAGACTTTCATGGCCGCCAAGTATGCTACAACAGGAGCGCTGGCTGAAAGGAGACCACCATGGCCACGGACGCCGCGTACACCCTCGATCAGTTCCTCGCCGATACACGCGCGACCATCAAGGCCAAGGGCGTGCCGTCGGGGCTCGCCGAGATACGCGATCACCTCGAGAAGCTCTTGCGCAATCCGGAGCTGCTCAAGAAGCACCTGGGCGATCCGGTCCCCTACCGGGAGCGCACGACGATCGGCCAGGATCCAGAGACCGACGTGCACGTGCTCGTCCACGGCCGGGAGAAGGGCGGCAAGTCCGTCCCGCACGATCACGGCCCGTGCTGGGTGATCTACGGCAACTACAAGAACCCGACGCGCATGCGCCGGTGGCGGCGGCTCGACGACGGCAGCAAGCCGGGCTACGCGGACATCGAGATCTCGCGCGACTTCATGAACGAGCCCGGCAAGGCCTCCGCGTTCGCCGTCGGCGACATCCATTCGATCGAGTACGGCGACGACACGTTCTTCATCCGGGTCACCGGCGGTGACGTCGAGCAGCAGAAGACGCTCCGCTTCGATCCCGACAAGAAGGCCGTCCAGGTCGCCGACCGCGCCCAGGGACAGCGATAACGCGATCGCTCCGTATCGGAGATGTGCGCGCTGCAGGCCGTCGCGGGGCTCGGGCCCGAGGCGCGCCCATGAATAGAGAGAGGATTCGAGAATGTCCTACGACCTGGTGATCAAGAACGGCACTGTCGTCGATGGAACGGGGCTTCCGCGGTATCGGGCCGACGTCGGTGTCCGGCACGGTCGCATCGTCACGATCGGACGCATTCGCGAACGCGCCCGCGAGGTACTCGACGCCGAGGGTCAGGTGGTTGCGCCCGGCTTCATCGACGGCCACACGCACATGGACGCGCAGATCTTCTGGGATCCGCTCGGGACCTCGTCGTGCTGGCACGGCATCACCAGCGTCGTGATGGGCAACTGCGGCTTCACGCTCGCGCCGTGCGCCAAGGAGAACAAGCACCTGGTCGTCCGCAACCTGCAGCGGGCCGAGGACATTCCGCCCGCCGCCATGGAAGCGGGCATCCAGTGGCGCTGGACCACCTATCCCGAGTTCCTCGACTGCCTCGACACCTTGCCCAAGGGGATCAACTACGCGGGCTACGTAGGCCACTCGGCCGTGCGCACCTACGTGATGGGCGAGCGGGCGTTCGAGCACAAGGCGGCGACCGAGGACGATCTGAAGGCGATGGAGCGCGAGGTGCGGGACGCGATCCGCGCCGGCGCGGTGGGGTTCACCACCTCACGGTCGCCCGCTCACGAGACGCCGGACGGACGCTACGTCGCCAGCCGCATGGCCCCGTGGGACGAGGTGCGGCGGCTGGTCGGCGTGATGGGCGAGCTGAACGCGGGGCTGTTCGAGATCGCCGGCGAAGGCGTGGACCGCGCGCCGAACGATCCGGGGCTCCGTGACTACCACGTCCGGCTGCGCGACCTCGCGGTCGAGTCGGGCCGGCCGGTGACCTTCGGCGTCTTCAGCCGCCGCGACGCGCCGGACGTGTGGCGGAAGTATCTCGCGCTGCTCGACGAGACCGCCGCGGCCGGCGGGCGCATGTTCGCCCAGGTGCACAGCCGCTCGCTCTCGGCGCTGCTCTCGTTCAAGACCCAGACGCCCTTCGACCATCTGCCGGTGTGGAAGGACGTCCGTACGCTCCCGAGCGCCGAGCAGCGGCGCCAGCTCCGCGACCCCGAGATGCGCCGCCGGCTCATCGCGGCCTCCGGCGAGAGCGACGGCCGCCGTCCGCTCGGCACCGAGGCCAAGCTCGCCGATTACGACCGGCTCCTCGTCTTCGACACCGTCGAGGGGCCGCATCGCACCATTGCCGAGGTTGCCCGCGAGCGCGGCCAGCATCCGGCGGAGACCATGATCGACCTCGCGCTGGCGAAGGATCTCGACTTCTTCTTCCTCCAGCCGGTCGCCAATGAGGACCAGGACTACGCCCTCGAGATCATGCGCCATCCGCGGGCCGTGGTCACCTTCTCCGATTCGGGCGCGCACGTCTCGCAGCTCATGGACTCGTCGCTCCAGACCCATTTGCTCTCTCACTGGGTGCGGCGCAAGCAGGCCTTCACCCTCGAGCAGGCGGTGCGGATGCTGACTCTGGTCCCGGCGACGCTCTGGGACTTCGCCGACCGCGGGCTCGTTCGCGAGGGGATGGCCGCCGACTTCGTCGTCTTCGATCCGGCGACCATCGCCGCCGAGATGCCGGAGGTCGTGGACGACCTGCCCGCGGGCGCGCGCCGTCTCGTGCAGCGGACGCGCGGCATCGCGGCGACGATCGTCAACGGCGAGGTCCTGCTTCGCGACGGCAAGCACACCGGCGCGCTTCCGGGCCGGCTGCTGCGCGGGCCGGCCGCCCGGAGGGCCTGAGCGGGGCAATGCTCGTCGTCGACGCCCAGATCCATCTCTGGGGCGCCGACACTCCCGAGCGTCCGTGGCCGCTCGGCGGGGCCCAGCGCGCCCAGAAGCCCTACCCGGTCACGAAGGACATGGCGCTGGCTGGCATGAAGGAAGCCGGCGTCGACCGCGCCGTCATCGTGCCGCCCTCGTGGGAGGGTGAGCGCAACGATCTGGCTCTCGAGGCGGCGCGTCTGCATCCCGATCGCTTCGCCGTGATGGGCCGCCTCGCACTCGAGAAGCCCGAGAGCCGTGCGCTTGTCGCGGGCTGGAGAAAAGCGCCGGGCATGCTCGGCATGCGCTTCACGTTCAACACCGCCGAGCAGCGGCCGTGGCTGACGGACGGCACCGCCGACTGGCTGTGGCCGGCCGCCGAGCGCGCCGGTGTTCCGGTGATGATGTCGGTGTGGGGCCAGCTCCCCGCTGTCGATCGCGTCGCCGAGCGACATCCCGGGCTCAAGATCGTCATCGATCACATGGGGATTCGCAGCGGCTCGAAAGGGGACGAGGCCTTCGCAGGGATCCCGGAGCTCTGCGAGCTGGCGCGACGGCCGAACATCGCCGTCAAGGCGTCGGCGCTCCCCTGCTATGCGGTCACGCCCTATCCGTTCCCCGACGTGCACCCACACGTCCGGCGCGTGTACGACGCGTTCGGGCCGCGCCGGATGTTCTGGGGCACGGACTGGACGCGACTACCGTGTCCGTGGCGTCAGGGGGTGACGCTCTTCACGGAGGAGCTCGCGTGGCTCTCGGCCCAGGACAAGGAGTGGATCATGGGCCGAGGCCTCTCGGAGTGGCTCGGCTGGCCCGCCTAGCGGGAGACGGCCTGCTTCTCTCCGGCGAAGACGGGGTTCTCCGTCCGATCGACCAGCGCGGCCGGACCCTCGGTCGGTAACATCTCCGCGTAGTTCTGGGCGCCGTCGATGTCGCCCGCCCATACCTCGCGCGGCAGCTCATAGAGCACCTCGATGCCGTGACCGTCGGGATCTGCGATGTACACGCTGTGCGTCATGCCGTGGTTCACGCGGCGGAGGAAGGGCACGCCCTTTTCTTGCAGGAAGGCGACCTGCTTGAGCCACGACTCGCGATCCGGCCAGGCGATCGCGACGTGGTTCAGCCCGACCCGGTTCGGCATCAGGTTCCACGCCTCGGCCCCGCCGGCCTGGCTTCCCGGAACCTCGGCCAGCGCCAGATCGTGATGAGTTACGTCGCCCTGCGCGTCCAGCCCGCTGTAGAAGCGCATCTTCGGACGCTGGCGCCCGGGGATGGGCTTCAGCTCGGCCACGCAGCGGAAGCCGATGATCTCTGTCCAGAACTTGTGCGACACCTCGAGGTTCCGGACGTTGAGAACCATGTGGTTGATACCGCGAGGCGGCAACGGAGCGTTGGCCATGGCGCCCTCCATGGCCCGCATTGTACGGTACGGGCCCCGGGCTTGTACACGGCAGGTCACCGCTGGTGTGTCGGGCGGAAGAGCCGCCGATAGACGTCCAAGCGCTCAAGGGTGAGCGCGTCGAGGTCGCTCGTCACCGGGAGCCGCTCGCTCGTCTGGTACTTGGCCAGCGCCGTCCGCGTTCTCGGCCCGAAGACGCCATCGATCGGACCGGGGTCATAGCCGAGGTCGCGTAGCGCCCGCTGAGCCTCGCGAACGAGCGGCTGCCGAGTCGGAGCGGCTCGCCGCACAGGCCGGGTCCCGTCGTTCTCGCTGCACCCGGTGATCTTCACTTCGACTCAGAGGACCTCGAAGGGTCCTGGCTTCTCGACCTCGTGGCCGAGCAGCGCCGAGGCACAGCGATGACAATACGCAGCCGATTCGAGCGTGATCGCGCAGGCAGGGCAGCAACGCGCGCCGCATTCGAGACATCCGAAGCGATGAACGCTCGACTCCACTCCACATCGACAGCGGTCGCCGAGCTCGCGGAGCCCGGCGTGGTGTGCGATCCGCATCACGCGCCTCCCCGATGTTGGTGTCAGTCTTCGGGTTCTGCTAAGCGCATGCCAGCATAGCGCTCCCGACGGGGCGCGAACTTGCGGCCCACGAACGGCCGATCGGCGCGCCGAAGCGCGAAAGCGGCACGAAGTTTTTTCGCGATCGTGTAACGGTTACCCGTCCTCATCGTTGCTCGCCGTCGCGAAAACTTCGGAAATCATGAGAGACCTCACCAGGGCGTCGCCGTGGCACTTCCATTGCTGCGAACCGGCCCTGACGCAGTTGCCGAGCACGGACGGGGTTTACCAACACAAAGGAGGTCACCATGTTGGCTCGGGTCATCGCGGTAGTGCTCGCGGTCTCGCTGACCGGCGCGCTCGGAGTTGGCGGAGCGCTCGGGCAGCCGAAGAGCGAGCCGGTTCAGCCCAGGTCGATGGACCAGCA
>DASRIY010000487.1:0-14713 GCA_035649755.1 Candidatus Methylomirabilota bacterium | reverse complement strand
CACGGTGATCTTCAGCTTCTCGGCGGTGACGTGGATGCCGGTCGCCGCCGCCGCATCCTCGTCCTCCGAGATCGCCTCGAGCGCGTAGCGAAGCATGCTCCGGTCGACGCGGTACCAGACGTAGAGCCCGGCGGCCCAGACGGCGAGGGCGACCAGGTACCAGGTCGTTTTCTCGCTGAACTGCAGCGCCCAGACGGAGCTGCCGCCGCGGTACCGCTCCGGCGTGTAGCCGAGCGAGCCCCCGGTGTAATCGCGCGTCGCCGTGATCACCTGCAGCACGATACCGGAGAGCGCCAGCGTGACCAGGGCGAAGTAGTGACCGGTGATCCTGAAGCGGAAGCATGGATAGGCGACGATCGCCGCCAGCGCCATGCCGGCCACGAGCGCCATCGGGATGCCGAGCCACGGGCTCACGTGCCCGTAGTTCCACGCCAGCGCCGTCACGTAGGCGCCGATCCCCATGAACCCGCCGTGGCCGAGCGAGACCAGCCCGAACCGTCCCATGACCGACCAGGACGTGTAGGCGAACGACCAGATGAGGATGATCACCAGGATGTGCAGCGGATAGGGCGAGTGGTAGACGAACGGCAGCGCGACCAGCGCGGCGCCGCCGATCCACGGGAGCACGCGGCTCACGAGCGCCGGGCCATCAGCCCTTCGGGCCGCACGAACATCACCACGATGAAGAAGGCGAACGCGAAGACGTAGCCCCACTCGAGGTCCAGGTAGAGGCCGCCCACCGAGATGATCTCGGCGAACACGAAGGCGGCCACGAACCCGCCCACGACGTTGCCCAGGCTGCCGAGGACGCAGATGAGGAACGTGATCGGCCCGAACGAGAGGCCGACGAACGGATGCACGTCGTACTGGAGCACCAGGAGGCACGCCGCGAGGCCCGCCAGTCCGCCGCCGAGCGCAGAGGTGACGAGATAGATGCGCCGGCTGTCGACACCCATGAGCGGCATGATCTGACGATCCTGGGCGATGGCGCGGATGGCCGTGCCCGTGTAGGTCCGGGTGAGCCAGAGATAGACGAGCACCATGCCGATGAGCGCCGCCACGAAGGCCAGCAGACGCGAGTAGCTGACGAACATGCCGGCGACCTTGAGCACCGGCAGCCGCAGGCCGAGGTTCTTGAACTCGATCCCGAAGAGCACGGTCGCGGCCGACTGCAGGAAGAACAGGACCCCGCCCGTGGCCAGGAGCTGGTTGATCGGCGCCGCGCCCAGGAGCGGGGCGATGACGAGGACGTGCAGGAGCATGCCGAGAATGGCGATGCTGACGATGCAGACGACGGCCGCCGCCCAGATAGGCGCGTGGTAGACGGTGTAGAGGAAATACATCCCGTACATGCCGAGCATGATGAGCTCGGCGTAGCAGATCCACACGACGTCGATGACGCCGAAGATGAGGTTGAGTCCGAGGGACAGAAGCGCCAGCACGCCGCCCAGGAGCACGCCGTTGATGAGCGCCTCCAGCAGATAGATGTCGAAGACATTCATGGCTACACGCCCAGGTACGCTTCGCGGATCGTATCGGTCGCCCGGAGCTCGGCCGCGCTTCCGCTGGCGCGGATGCTGCCGGCCTTGAGCAGATAGGCGCGGTCGACGACGCGGAGCACCTGCTGCACGTTCTGCTCGACGATGAGCACGGTGAGCCCGCGGGCGCGGATGCGCTTGACGAGGTCGAACACCTGCTCGACCAGCACCGGGGCGAGCCCGGCCGACGGCTCGTCGAGCAGCAGGAGCCGGGGCGCCGACATGAGGGCGCGGCCGATGGCGCACATCTGCTGCTCACCGCCGGACATGCTGCCGGCCAGCTGGCGCTGGCGCTCCCGGAGGCGCGGGAACAGCTCGTAGACGGTATCGAGCTGCTGGCGGAATTTCGGCCGGGCCGACGGCACGAAGCCGCCCATTCGCAGGTTGTCCTCGACCGTCATGCGCGGAAACAGACGGCGGCTCTCCGGGACGTGGGCGATGCCGAGCTCGACGATCCGGTGCGCGGGGGTTGCGGCTAGATCGGCTCCCTCCAGGCGGATCGAGCCCGACGTGGGCCGGATCAGCCCCGAGATCGCTCGCATCAGCGTCGTCTTGCCGGCGCCGTTCGGGCCGATCACGCCCACCGCCTCGCCGGCCTTCACCTCGAGCGACACGTCGAAGAGCGCCTGGAAGGTGCCGTACCCGGCACTGACGGACCTGAGCTCGAGCATCAGCGGCGCGCGGACGCGGCCGCGGACACCGCCGCGGCCTGGGTGCCCAGATAGACCTCGATCACGCGCGGGTCGCTCGCCACGCGGGCGGGCGGGCCCTCGGCGATCTTCTCGCCGTGGTCGAGCACCATGACGCGGTCCACCACGCGCATCAGGACGCCCATGATGTGCTCGACCCAGATGATCGTGATCTTCAGATCCTTGCGGATCCGCTGGAGGAGATCGGCGGCGAGGTCCATCTCGTGCTCGTCGAGACCGCTGAGGCTCTCGTCGGCCAGCAGGAGCTTGGGCGAGGTGGCAAGCGCCTTGGCGAGCTCGAGCTTCTTCAGGGCCGCCGCGCCCAGGCCGTCGACCTGCGCGCGGACGTCGGTCGGCAGGCCCACCAGGCCGAGCGCCCGCTCGGCCGCCTCGAAGGCTTTGGCGCGCGAGTGCCGGCCCTGCCCGTAGAAGCCCGCGAGCATCACGTTCTCGAGAATCGAGAGCCGGTGAAACGGCCGGGGAATCTGGAAGGTGCGCCCGACGCCAAGGTTGATGATTCGATGCGGCGCCAGGCCCGCGATCTCGTGGCCCTCGAGACGGATGGAGCCGCCGTTGGGCGCGAGGGCGCCCGACAGCATGTTGAAGATCGTGCTCTTGCCGGAGCCGTTGGGCCCGATGAGCCCGAGAATCTCGCCGGGCTCGACGGCGAACGAGACGTTGGCGACGGCGGTGAAGCCGCCGAAGCGCTTGGTCAACCCCTCGACGGTCAGCAAGAGCGGCCGCGCGCCCCCCTCACTGCGCCGCGTAGGGCGACGAGCCGGGCAGCGGCATCACGGGCTCGCGCTGCTGCTGGCTCTTGGGCCACACCAGATACGGCTTGTCGTCGACGTACTGGAGAATGACCGGGAAGGCGCGGTCGTTCTGGCCCGCCATGGGCTGCCCTTCCCCCTCGAACTTCACGCCGAAGCCGAGCATGGTGCCGCCTTCCGGCAGATCGACCTCGAGCGCCGCCTTGCGCAAGGCGTCGGCGTCGATGCCACCGTACTTCTTGATGGCGCGCGGCAGCACCTCGGTCATGAACACGTAGGTGTTGCTGGCCGACATGCCGACGTGCGCCGAGCGCACCTGCGTGCCGGGCCGTGCCTTGTCGTACTCGTCGCCGACCATCTTGATCATGGCCGGCAGCGGCGCGCGGAGCGACTTCTCGTTGGTGAGCCAGATCGAGATCGGGTCGACATTGAAGAAGTAGTTGACGTCGCGGCCCAGCGCTTCCTTGAGCTTGTCGTAGACGCCGTAGCCGGCGCCGTGGCCGATCAGCGTGCTGAAGCGCAGCCCCTGCTCGCGGGCCTGGCGCAGGAACAGCGTGATGTCCGGGTTGTAGCCGGTGTGGAAGATCACGTCCGGCCGGCCGCGCTTGAGCTTGGTCACCAGCGCCGACAGATCAGGCGCGGTGGCGGCGTAGCCTTCCTTGAGGACGATCTGAAAGCCTGCCTTCTTGGCGCCTTCCTCGTTGCCCTTCGACACGTCGACGCCGTACGCGCCGTCTTCGTGGATGATCGCGACCCGAAGATCCTTGGGCTCCTTGCTGAGCTTCGCCTTGGTGTTCTGGGCGACGAAGTCGGCCGACATCAGACCGAACTGACGGCCGCTCGGCTGGGCGCGGAAGACGTACTTGAGGTTCCGGTTCTCGAGCACGGCCGAGGAGATGCAGGTCGTGATCCACATGAACTTCTTGAGCTGCTCGACCCGGGCGGCCACCGGCACGCAGTGCGCCGACGAGTAGAAGCCGAGCAGCATGTCGACCTTCTCCTGCTCGATCAGCCGCACCGCCTCGTTGATCGCGACGTCCGGCTTGCTCTGCGCGTCGGCATAGACGGCCTCGAGCTGATAGCCCTCGACGCCGCCCTTCTTGATGAAGTAGTCGATCATGATCTTGGCGCCGAGCGCGTGCAGCTCGGAGCCGCCGCCCGCCAGCGGACCGGTGTAGTCGTAGACGACGCCGATCTTCAGCTTCTTGCCTTGGGCCAGCGCCTCGTCGGTGGAGGAGCCGCCGGAGACGAGCACACCGATCGCCAACAGCCCGCACGCCAGACGCCGGAAACCACTCAGGAACATGCGATCCCTCCAGAGGAAGATAGAGGCCCGGAACCTCCGCGCGCGCCATTACAGGGTGCGGCTTCCGCAATGTCAAGGGCTCCCTGGCCCGACGAGCGCCGTGGTAGTGTGTCGAGCCATGAGTCAGGCGCCGTCAGCTCGCGAGGTGCCCGGCGGCGGCTATCGGTTCCTGCCGGGCATCGCGCCGTTCTCATCCGGCGCGGCCGCGTCCCCGGGTCATCAGGTGGTCCACGCCACCCTTCGTGCCCCCATCCCGTGGCGCGAGGGCTTCGTGCTCATCGACCGACACCTCCACGCCGAGGGCCGTCCGCGCGCCGCGCTGTGCGCCATCGAGCTCCGGAGCCCGGCACCGTTCAGCTTCGCGGGATTCGACGGGTTCAACGCCGGGTATCAGGCACTGCTCGCCGAGTGGAAGCTCCTGGTCGACGGCGAGAATCCGATTGCTCGCACGAACGTCGCGCCCGTCGTCGGAGCGCCCGCCGAGCCCTCGCTCTACGGCTTCGGCTACACCATCCCCGGCGCGAGTGCGCGGCCGACCTTCATCGTCGCCGGCGCGGGCGAGATGCGCGACCGCGGCGTCGGCGCCGAAGGTATCGTCCGGCACGGCGAGACGTCGGCCGACGCGATGCGCGAGAAAGCCGCGCACGTGATGAGCACGATGCAGGCGCGCCTGCGCGGGCTCGGGGTGGGCTGGGCCGACGTCACGACGATCGACATCTACACCGCGCAGCCGATCGAGTCGTTCGTGGCCGACACGGTGCTGCGTCCGGCCGGCGCCGCCGCGATCCACGGCGTGCGCTGGTTTCCCAGCCGGCCTCCCGTCGTGGGGCTCGAGTACGAGATGGACCTGCGCGGCGTCGCCCGCGAGCTTGTTCTCTAGGCGGTTTAACCTCCGACCCGCACGCCCGCGAGCTTCTCCAGCACCTGGATGATGGCCGTCCCGTCCTGCTTGCCGAGGCCGGCTGCCCGCGCCATCTGGTAGACCTGCTGGCTCACGTTGGCGAGAAGGAGCGGCGCGCCGAGCTGCTTGGCGAAGGCCGTCTCGAGCTCCTGGTCCTTGAACGAGATGTCGATCGTGCCGGTCGCCGAGAAGTCGCGCGACAGGATCTTCGGCACGCCCCGCTCGAACGCGTTGCTGGTTCCGGTGCTCACTCGAATGACCTCGTAGATCGTCTTCGGATCGAGGCCGGCCTTGACGCCCAGCACCAGCGCCTCGGCCACCGCGACCGCGTTGACCTGGACCAGCATGTTGTTCACGAGCTTCATCGCGAGCCCCTGCCCGAGATCGCCGACGTGGAAGATCTTGGTGCCCATGGCCTTGAACAGATCGCGGCACGCCTCGAACGTCTCCGGGGCGCCGCCTCCGATGACCGAAAGCTCGCCGCTCTCGGCCCGCACGGTGCCGCCGCTCACCGGCGCGTCGAGCATGGCGATGCCGCTCTTGGCGAGGGTGTCGCCCAGGCGCCGCGCCGCGAAGGGGTCGATCGTGCTCATGCAGATGACGATGTGACCGGGCTTCGCCGTCCGGATGATCCCGTGAGCACCGGCGATGACCGTCTCGGCCTGCGCGGTCGTCTCCACCATGCAGATCGTGCGATCGGCACCGGCGCCGACACGCTCGGGGGAGTCGGCGACCGTCGCGCCCCGCGCGCGCAGCGGCTCGACCTTCGCCGGGTCGATGTCGTGCACGATCAGCGGAAAGCCGTGCTTGACGAGGTTCAGGGACATGGGACGTCCCATGTTGCCGAGACCGATGAAGCCCACGGATCCAGCCATCGCGTCCTCCTGGGCGCCACGGGCGCGCCGCGAGCACGGTAATCGTCACCGTCCCGACAGTCAACTGACGTGCTGGTCGTTCTTGGAAGCCGAGCATTTTTGCTTGATAAGAATTACGCGGTGCCCTTTTCACCGGCTCGGATCGTTGCGTGCTTGCGTTCGAACATCGGGTCGGACCGCGTGGCATGCCTCTTGCCCCTCACCTTCGGCGGAAACGCTTGCACACGCTCGTCGACGCGAGCGCGCTGAACGAACAGAGAGCCGAGTGGAATAGGAGAGCCGACGATGACACCAACGATCGGAATTTTCACCGAGCGAGCGACGGCCGAGCGGGCCGTGGCCGACCTGCGCGCCGCCGGCCTGCCGCCGAAGAGCATTCGAGTCCTGGTGCCCGGCCGCGACGAGATGTCGGCGCTTCCGACCAGCGAGGCCGAGCAGCCCGGGATGGGCAAGGCCGTGGGCGGCGTGGTCGGCGGTGCCGTGGGCGCCATGACCGGTGCCGAGCTCGGCGCCGCCGCCGCGGCGAGCATGCTCGTGCCCGTGGCCGGACCCGCCATTGCGGTCGGCCTGGTGGGCGCCGCGCTCTTGACCATCGGCGGCGCCGCGGTGGGCGGGGCCATGGAGCGCACGCTGGCCAACGGACTGCCCAAGGACGAGCTCTTTCTGTACGAGGATGCCATCCGGCGCGGTCACTCGATCGTGGTCGTCACGTCCTCCGACACCGACGAGGAGAAGCGTGCCGCCGAGGCGCTGGAGGCGGCGGGAGCCGAGAGCGTGGACGCGGCGCGAAAGCAGTGGTGGATCGGCCTGCGCGAGGCCGAGGCGGTCGAGTACCGGGGCGAGGGACTGGACTTCGAGCGTGACGAGTCGACGTACCGGGAGGGATTCGAGGCGGCCCTGGTCGTGCTCGCCCGCGGCGCGGGGGAGCGCGGCGCCGTCAAGCTCCTGCAAGAGCGTTACCCGAGCACCTACCGCACGACCGCGTTCCGGCGCGGCTACGAGCGGGGACGCGCCTACCGCGAACGGCTCGACGCGGAGCGCGAGTCGAACGGCCGCGACGCCGCCTGAGCGCCTGCTAGCGGGGTGAGAAGATCCGGCTCTTGATCCGCTGCGGGACCCAGGCTGACAGCACGCGGGCCGAGCGCGCGATCCGCTCGAGGAGCTCCGGGCTTCCGGGCCAGTACTTGAGCACCACCCCGCGGTCGACGAAGCTCAGGATGCCGTCGACGAGGATCGCCGCGACGATCAGATCGTCGAGGTAGCCGAGCACCGGGATGAAGTCGGGAACCAGGTCGATCGGCGAGACCAGATAGAGGACGGCCGCCGCCAGCGCGATCTTCGTCGCCTTCGGAAGAACCGGATCGGTGGCGAGACCGCGAATGGTCCGGATGATCGCCGGCAGGGCGCGCAGCAGCGCCCTCACGGGAGGCTCTCGGCCACCAGCTCGCTCACGTCCTTCACCGCGAGCGTCTCCTCGGCGCCCTTCACCTTTCGGCCCAGATCGATCATGGCCAGGCAGAACGGACAGCCCGTCGCGACCATGTTGACCTTGGCGTCCAGGGCCTCCTCGACCCGGATCAGGTTCACGCGCTTCTCGGCCTTGACCTCCATCCACATGTGCCCGCCGCCTCCGCCGCAGCAGAGCCCGCGCTCGCGATTGCGCGGCAGCTCGATCACGCGGAGCCCGGGCACCGCCTTGGCGACGTTCCGCGGCGCGTCGAAGATACCGTTGTAGCGCCCGAGGTAGCACGAGTCGTGGAAGGCGACCGACGCGTCCAGCGGCTTCGTCGGCTTGATCCTCCCCTCCTCGATCAGCGCCTGGATGACCTGCGAGTGATGGAGGACCTCGTACGTCCCGCCGAACTGCGGATATTCGTTCTTGATCGTGTTGAAGCAGTGCGGGCAGTGGGTGATCACCTTGCGGAACCGGTACGGCTTGATCGCTTCCACGTTCTCCTGCGTGACGGTCTGGTAAAGGTATTCCTCGCCGAGCCGCCGGCCGACTTCGGCGTGGCATCGCTCCTCCTGCATGACGCCGAAGCTCACCCCCGCGGCCTTGAGGATCTTGACCATCGCCCGCGCGATCGACTGGTTGCGCCGGTCGTACGAGGCCGAGCAGCCGACCCAGTAGAGGTACTCGACTTCGCGGCCCGGCTCCATGAGGGGCACGTCCAGTCCCTGGGCCCACGCCAGGCGCTCGCCGGCCGGCAGGCCCCACGGATTCCCGGCCCGCTGGATGTTCTGCAGCGACTGCGGCGCCGTCGAGGGCAAGGCACCCTCGGAGAGCGTGAGGTAGCGGCGCAGGTCGATGATCGTGTCGACGATGTCGATGAACGCCGGGCACTCCTGCACGCACGCCATGCACGTCGTGCACGCCCAGAGCTCGTCGGCCTTGATCAGTTCGCCGTGGATCGGCCCGGGGAGCTCGCCGTGCATGTGCCGCTTGAGCTTCACGATGATCTGCTTGGGCGAGAGCGCGGTGCCGGACATGTACGCCGGGCAGGCCGCCTGGCAGCGGCCGCACTCGACGCAGGCGTCGAAGTCGAGCCGGCGCTTCCACGAGAACTCCTCGAGCTTCGAGATGCCGAGCGACTCGGCCTCCTCGATGTTCTTGATCTCCCGGATCGCGCCGCGGGGCCCGAGCTTCGAGAAGAAGATGTTCAGCGGCGTCGTGATGAGGTGGACGAAGTACGAGTACGGGATGATCGCGATGAAGACCAGCGCGATCGCCGCGTGGAAGATCCACGTCGCCAGGTGGATCGCGCGCAGTGCCCCGGGGCCGAGGCCGATCGCCACGAACGCGCGGCCGAGCGCCCAGCCGACCGGCGACCACGGTGCCCACCACGGCTCGACGACCGCGAGACGGCACGCCTCCATCACGAATCCGGTCACGTTGATGACCAGGAGCAGTGCGAGCACCCAGGCGAAGCGTGCCGTCGGGTCGATGCGGGCGGGCCGGACGACGAAGCGGCGCCAGAGCGCCATGCCCAGACCGACCACGAAGAAGAGTCCGAAGAGATCGAGCACGGTCTCGTAGAAGAGATAGAAGTCGCCTTTCAGGAGCTTGTACCCGAAGAGCGGCAGCGCGATGTCCCAGTCGATCGTGGCGAGGACCGTGCCCATGAAGAGCGCCAGGAAGCCCCAGAACATGATCGCGTGCATGACGCCGGGATAGGCCTGCGACAAGGTCCGCACTTGGCCGAGCGCGTGTTGGACGACGAGCCCGAGGCGCTCGGGGATCCGGTCGAGACGGTCTTCGGGCAGCCCCTGCCGCCAGAGCGTCACGCGCTGGTAGAGACCGTACACGAGATACGCGATCGCGAGCGCGCCGCCGACGTACAGCGCGATCTGAGCCCAGCTCGGGACGTTCCAGAACGTATCGCGAAATGGAATGGACGCGGTCATGGCGGCAACCTTAGCACAGGGCGGACGAAGCTCGGGGAGAGCGCCTCACCGGCGCCCTCCCCGGCTTCACGGGCGGAAAACGAATCTCAGCGCGGCTGCGGCTGCTGCGGCGGCGCCGGCGTCTGCTGCTGTGGCGGCGGAACGCGGAACGGCTGATGGCAGGTCCCGCACGCCTGGCGTCCGAAATCCTTCGCGACCGCCTCGGTGGCGACCAGGTCCTTGGTGCGCGCGGCGTCGCGGAGCTTCTCGGCCTGCGCGCCCATGTTCTTGGCGGCCGCCTCGAACTCGGGCCACTTCTGCCAGATCTCCGGCTTTGCCTTCGACTTGTCGGTCAACGACCCCTCGGGAAAGAGCGCAGGAATCATCGTCGCGGTGAGCGCCATCGTCTCGGCATTCGCGGCCACCGCCTCGGCGTTGCCGGCCTTCAGCTTCGCCTGGGCGTCGGCCCAGCTCGCGCCGTTGAGCTTCATGAGGCGCTGCCGATCGGCGACGACGTCACTGGTCCAGATCTTGGTCGTCGATTGTCCCGTCGCGGCGCTGGCCAGGGCCAGCGTGACGAGACCTGCGAGCACGATCCCCGTTCTCAGATGCTTGCGGTTCATCTCTCCCTCCATCACGTGCGCGGCGCCGCCGGCTGCTGCTGGGGCGGCGGCACGCGGAATGGCGTGTGGCAGGCGCCGCACGCGTCGCGGCCGAACGTGCCCACCGTCGTCGTCACCGCCGCGGCGTCCTTCGCGACCGCCTGGTCGCGCAGCGTGCCGGCCCGGTTCTCGAGGTTCTTCGCGGCGGCCTGGAACTCCGGCCACTTCTGCCAGATCTCGGGCTTCGCCTTCGACTTGTCGGTGAGCGATCCTTCCGGAAAGAGACCCGGAATCCGCTGGGCGTGGAGCGATATCGCCTCGGCGTTCGCGGCGACCGCCTCGGGGTTACCGGCCTTGACCTTGGCCTGGATGTCCGCCCAGTTGGCGCCGACGTTCTTCATCAGCCGCTGGCGCTCCGCAACAGTCTCGGCCGGCCCCATGGTGCTCTTTTGACCCGTGGCGCAACCCGTGACCACCAGCGCGACGAGGCCCCCCAGGACGATGCCGGCCCGCACGTATCGGAATTCCATTCGCCTTCTCCTTCGGTGGGTTGGATTCGGTTCGATCCGTTGATGGTAGGGCATGCAGGTCATTTCCCGATCTTGTTCTTGATCGGCGGAAGCGTCTTGAGGTAGCGCGCGATCGCCAGCCGGTCGGCCTTCGTCATGTCCTTGTAGCCGGCCAGCGTCCCCTCGATGACCTCGCCCATGAGCCCGCCGGCCACGTCGCCGTCGGGCTTGTTGCCGCTGCCCAGATAGTCGGCAATCTCCTCTTCGGACCACGTCAAGCCCGTCGTCGGATCGGGCGTTATGTTCGGAATCTCCGAATTCTCCGGCCCCTTGGGGTCGCCGGCCAGGAAGCGCGAGTTGTCGGTGGCCATGGTCATCGTGCGCGGCGTGTGGCACTCGCCGCAGTGGGCGACCGCTCGCACCAGGTACTCGCCTCGCGCTGTTCCCGAGGTCGGCACTGTCGTCGGCGGCGTCTCGCGCGGCGCGAAGGCCGTGAGCCACGCCGGCAGGAGCACGCTCTCGAACATCGGCAGCGTCTTCTTCGGCAGATTTGCGCGCTTCACCGCCGGCACCGTGCGCAGGAAGGCGACCACCGCCTTCACGTCCTCTTCGGCCATGCCATTGAAGACCGTGTAGGGATGCACGGGCACGAGACGCTCGCCGTTGGGCCGCCGGCCCAGGCGAATAGCGGTGATGATCTGCTCGTCCGTCCAGCCGCCGATCCCCGTCTCCTTGTCCGGCGTGATGTTCGTCGAGAACACCGTGCCGTAGGGCCCCTCGTACTTCCGCCCGCCGGCGTTGACCGGCCCGTTCGGCACGGTGTGGCAGCCGCAGCCGCCGGTCGCGCCGAAGACATACTTGCCGCGCGCGATCTCCGCGGCGGAGGGCGCCTGTGCACCCGCCGTGGCGGGAAGCGCGATCACACCGAGCAGCAGCGCGAGGGAAAGCCTACTGGCGAGCAAAGGTTAGATCGGTCTCCAGCTGGATCTCGTTCGAGACCTTGAAGATCAGGAGCTGGGGCACCTGCATGGCGTGGTCGGTGAACGTCGTCGCGAATCGCGCGCGCACCTTGATGTTGTCCGCGGTGAACCCGAACCGCTTCTGGCTCTCGAGCTGAGCGGGCGTGAGCTTGATCCACGTCACCGTCGTGTCGGCGACGCGCTCGATCGGCCGCTGCTTCACGGTGAGGATGCCCCGGACCTTGGCGGGGACCGCCTTGCCGGGCTCGAGCGGCCCGGCGATCTCGACGCTCTTGATCTCGTAGTTGACCCAGCGGTTAGCGTCGACCTCGGTGTCGAGGAAGTTCTTCCCCCGCATGTCGGCGTCGCGCTTGTCGATCCCGGTCCGGACGAGATTCATGTCGATCTTGATCGACCCGGCGGCCGTCTGCGGCCGCTCCGGGTCGACCGTCAGAGTCCCGGCGATACCCTCGGCGGCGGTGTTCCCGACGAAGGTCTCGAGCGGCGCGTCGCTCTTGAACGTGGCCCGCGAGTAGTTCGGCAAGAGCTTGAGCGCCATCGCCTCCGCGCACGCCGGGCCGTGGGCGAGCCCGAGCACGAGCGCGACGGTCGCGAGCGCAGTCATCCACCGGGTCACGATCGGTCTCCTTTTTGAAGCGCCCCTCGGCCGGCGAGGCCCCAGCCCCGCGACGGCCTGCAGCGCGCACAACTCGCGCGTCGAGGACGCCCGAGCGCCGCCTTAATACCACGAACGGCGAAGGTCAGGCGCGGGTTCCCGGCTGGGCCGCCTGGAGGTCGGCTTCCATGACGAGCGCGTCCTCGCCGGTGTCGTAGTAATAGCCGCGCCGGCGGCCGACGACGCGGAAGCCGAACGACTCGTAGAGCGTGCGGGCCTCGGTGTTGCTCGGCCGCACCTCGAGGACGACCTGCCGGAGATGGCGCTGCCGGGCTTCCTCGAGGATGCCGCCCAGGAGGTTGCGCGCGAGGCCGCGGCGCCGGCGGTCGGGGCGCACGGCGATGTTGGTGATGTGCACCTCGTCGGCGACCTCCCAGAGACAGAGATAACCGACCACCTCGGCGTCGTCGCGCATCACCCAGCAGCGCGCGACCCGGTTCTGCTGGATCTCGTAGAGGAAGGCCCCCCGCGACCACGGCATCGAGAAGGACGCGCGCTCGATCGCGAGGACCGCGTCGAGGTCCTCGGCGCGCATCGCCTCAACGGACGGCGACATCACGGCGCTTGAGCTCGGCCTCGGACGGCCGGAGATAGATCGGTACGAGATCGGCGGGCGCGACCGTGTCCCCCATCGCGAGCCGCTGATGCCCCAGGAATCCCACGGCGGCCGGCGACGGCCCGCGGCGAGGCGGGCGGATCCGCCGCGCGTACGGCGAGTCGATCTGGTCGGCCGCGTCGCCGAGCACGATCACCGGCTCGTCGAGACGGCGCGCGAGGTCGGCCGGCGCCAGCGCCAGATACTCCCACTCGCGCTGCATGCCGGCGCCGTCCCACCGGTAGAGCGACGCGTACACCTCATGCTTGCGCGCGTCGAGCACCGGACACACCGGGAGCGCGGCGAACGGCAAGAGCGTCGCCATCGCGTCGAGCGTCGGCACGGCGGCGACCGGAATCGCCAGCGCAAGGGCCAGCCCCTTGACGGTGCTGAGACCGATCCGGAGACCGGTGAACGATCCCGGGCCCACTGAGACGGCGAGCCCCTCGAGGTCGCGAACCGTCCAGCCCGCATCGCTCAGGAGCCGGTCGATCGCGCCCATCAATCGCTCGGAGTGGGTCAGGCTGACGTCCAGCGTGTACTCGCCGACGACGAGGCCGCCGTCGAGTAACGCGGCGCCCCCGGCCAGCGTCGAGGTCTCCACGGCGAGCACGCGCATGCCAGGGAGTCTAGCACGCGCCGAAACCCGCGCCCCGGCGTCGCTTGGGCGCGTGCGATAATGCCCCGAGGAGGGCCGGATGAGCGCTGCTGCCAGGAAAGACCCCGCCGCCATGGAGACCGAAGTCAGGGAGAAGATCCACCTCGAGATTCTCAAGCGCACCGGCGCCTATCACGCCAACGACCACATCTTGCTGCCCTCGGGCCAGCACACCTCGGAGTACATCGAGAAGACCCTGGTCACCACCGAGCCCTCGTTCACCGAGGGGCTGGGCGCGGTGATCGCCAAGCACTTCGCCCAGTGGCCCGTCGACATGGTCCTCTCCACCGGCCCGGGCGCCCTGATCCTCTCGCACTGCGTGGCGCGCGCGCATCCGTCACGGCCGATCGTCGTCTACGGCGCCAAGGGACTGTCGGGCGGCAAGCGGCGGGTCTCGCTCCCGGTCGAGTTCCAGCGCTTGATCCGGCCGGGCGCGAAGGTTCTTCTCGTCGAGGACCTGGTCAGCACCGGCTCGACGCTCACCCTGCTCAGCAATCTCGTCGAGCAGCTCGGCGGGCTCGTGGTCGGGATCGGCTGCCTCTGGCGCCGGACGTCGGTCGACCTCGACAACCGCCCGGTCTTCAGCCTGGTGAGCCGCGACTTCCCGACCTACGACCCGGACAAGTGCCCTTTCTGCAAGCGCGGCGTCCCGCTGAATGAAGAATTCGTCCGCCGCCGCCACGCTCGCCGCCCCTCCTCAGTCCAAGAACCCAAAGAAGTCTAGTTGGCGGCGGCCGGGCGGGAGGGAGTGGGCTGCTTCCCCCGCGCCCTGCGCCCGAGCGACCGCTACGCGGCCTTCCTCGATGCGTCAGGCCTCCGCACGGTACCTACACAGGTCGCGGGGGAAGCAGCCCACTCCCTCCCGCCCGGCCGTCTGTTCAAATCAAGCGTAGTAAGAGCGACGAAGAAGCGTAATCACGGCCCGAACCGACTCGGTGGACTGAAGGAAGGGTAGTCGGCAGGGCTCGCGGGGGGCGTGGTGGTCCCCCGCGTCCTGTGTAGGTACGGCGCGGACGCCGCGTCGCTACGAGAAAGCCCACCTAGCCGATGATCGGGCGCAGGACGCGGGGGACCACCACGCCCCCCGCGAGCCCTGCCGACTACACCGCTTCCCAGAGGCCCTCTTGGGCTCCAGCGGTTTTGTAGGCGTCGCGAATACGATCGAGGTTCTTGGTGAAGAGCAGGCCGATCTTGGCGAACGGCTCGAACACCGGTCCCTGGCCGTCGAGGAGCGGGAAGCTCACGCGCGGC
>DASRIY010000486.1:0-9429 GCA_035649755.1 Candidatus Methylomirabilota bacterium | reverse complement strand
ATGGGGGTGGAGAACCGCTGGCGCACCGCCGGCTGATCGGCCAGGTGCTCGAGCGCCTGGGCAACCTTGCCCCAGCTGATGAAGCCGCTATACGAGAGAAGGAACAGCGTGGACGCCCCCAGGAAGATCCAGTGGCGCCTCCTGAGAACTGTCAGCGGCCACATGCCCTATACCCTAGGCGGTTGCCGCTCGGAGCGCCAGCGTCGCCATTCGGCGAGGCGCCGTCCCAGCTCGGCTTCGAGCCCGCGGTCCGTGGGGCGATAGTACTGGCGGCCGCGGAGCGAGTCGGGCAGATCCTGCTGGTCGACCTTCGCATCCGGCGCGTCGTGGGCGTACTGATAGCCCGCGCCGTAGCCGAGATCCTTCATGAGCCGGGTGGGGGCGTTGCGGATGTGCAGCGGCACCGGCTCGGCCGGACGCTCCCGCACATCCTCCTTCGCCTCGTTGTGGGCGACGTACACGGCGTTCGACTTCGGCGCCAGCGCGAGGTAGAGCGTGGCCTGGGCGAGGGCCAGCTCACCCTCCGGGTCGCCGAGGAAGTCGTAAGCTTCCTTCGCCGCCAGCGTGAGCGTGAGCGCGCCGGGGTCGGCATTGCCGACGTCCTCGGAGGCGAAGCGCACGAGCCTCCGGGCGATGTAGAGCCGGTCCTCGCCGGCCTCGAGCATGCGCGTGAGCCAGTAGAGCGACGCGTCGGGGTCGGAGTCGCGCAGCGACTTGTGGAGCGCTGAGATCAGGTTGTAGTGCTCCTCGCCCGACTTGTCGTAGAGCAGCGTGCGCCGCTGCGCCGCCTCGCGGATCGTGTCCGCCGTCACGCGGCGGCGCCCGCCCGCGAGGGGCGCCAGCACCACCGACAGCTCGAGCACGTTCAGGGCGACACGCGCGTCGCCGTTTGCCACGGCGGCGATCGAGCGGAGCGCCTCGTCGGTCGCCTCCGGATGGAGCTGGGCGAGCCCGCGCTCGCCATCCGCGAGCGCTCGGCGCATGATCGCGAGCAAATCGCTTTCCTCGAGCCCGCGCAGGACGTAGACGCGGCAGCGCGAGAGAAGCGCCGAGTTCACCTCGAAGGATGGATTCTCCGTCGTGGCGCCGACGAGGACGATCGTGCCCTTCTCGACGTGGGGGAGAAACGCGTCCTGCTGGGCGCGGTTGAACCGGTGGATCTCGTCGACGAAGAGGATGGTGCGCATCCCCCGGCGCGTGCGCTCGCGCTCGGCCTCGCCGATCACCTCGCGGATCTCCTTGACGCCCGACAGGACGGCCGAGAAGGCGACGAAGCGGGCGCCGGTCACGCGGGCCATCAACGACGCGAGCGTCGTCTTGCCGGAGCCCGGCGGGCCCCAGAGGATCATCGAGTGAAGCTCGCCCGTCTCGATGGCCGTTCGCAAGACACGGCCGCGCCCCAGGAGGTGTTCCTGCCCCACGATCTCGTCGATCGAGCGAGGCCGGACGCGATCGGCGAGGGGCGCTCCCGCCCGCGAGGCGGCCGCGGCGGGTTCGGGCTCTCCGAAGAGCTCCACGCTAGCGGCGCTTGCGGGTATGAGCCGCGAGCCAGGCCGGCAGGAGCGCCAGATCGGTCAGATGCGCGACCGGTGTGACGCGCCACCGATCGAGGTCGGCCTGGCGGGCGCGATAGGCCACGAACGGCACGCCGGCCTTGGCGGCCGCCACGCCGTCGACCCAGGAATCGCCGACGACCACGGCCGGCGAGTCGGTGGCGAGCAGCGACTTGAAGTGGCTCGCGATCACGCGCCAGCCGTCGGGGTCTGGCTTGAGCGCCCGCATATCGTCGCGGGTGACGACCAGCTCGAGCTCGCGGGCCAGGCCGAGCCGCTCGAGCGCCGGCAGGGTGAGCATGCGCGCGTTGTTCGTCCAGAGCGCCGTCGCGAACCCGGCCCGGCGCGCCCCGGCGAGCGCCTCGAGCGCGCCGGCCTCCAGCGTGGCCACCCGCATCGCGCGCCGCTCGTGCGCGAGAGCCAGGTCCCACGCCGCGGCCTCGAGCGTCGGCGCCTGCGTGCGGCAATACGCGATCAGCTCGCCCACACGGTAACGCTCGCGCTTGTACGGCAAGGGGCCCGTCGCGGCCTCGATCAGAGCTCGCATATCCGCAGCCATCGCGGCCAGATCGAGGGGGGTCTGGATCAGAGTGTGATCGAGGTCAAACACGCACAGAGCCACGATCTGACCGTACCACAAGCGTGCTACCATGAGTTGTCATCATGACGCGCGCGCTGCATCCCATCTTGGCGTTGGCGTCGTTGTTCGTAGTGGCCCTCTCCGCGCCGTCCGCCCTCGCCCTCGACGAAGCCGATCGACTCTGGCTCGTCGGCGAGCAGGCGTCTGCCGACGGGCTCAGCGCCCTCGCGCGCCGAACCCTCGAGCGCTTCGTCGCCGACTACCCGAACGACAAGCGCCAGCCGCAGGCGCTGCTCCTGCTCGGGCGCGCGCGGCTCGCGATGGGCGACGCCGAGCCGGCGCTCGACGCCTTCCGCCGCTTCAAGGCGGCGGCCCCCGCCGCGCAGCGGCTCGAGGGACGCTTCTGGGAAGGCGAGGCGCTCTACCGCTCGCGGCGTTTCGCCGAGGCGCGCACGGCGTACGACGACGTGATGCGGCAGGATGCGGCCTCGCCCCTGGCGCCGGACGCAGCCTACGGGCTCGCGCTGTGCGATCTGGAGCTGCGTCGGCCGGAGGCCGCGGTCAAGGGCTTCCGCGATTTCCTCGTGGCCTGGCCGGACAATTCGCAGGCTGGGCCGGCGACGTTCTACCTTGCGCAGACGCTCGTCGATCTCAAGCGCTACTCCGATGCTGTGCCCCTGCTGACGGGCTATGCGACGAAGTACCCGAAAAGCCGGCTCGTGCCCGACGCGCAGTATCTCCTCGGGACGGCGCGCATCGCCGCCGGCGAGCGGGACGCAGGCATGGAGGACTTGAAGGCCTTCGTCGCGGCGAACCCGTCGCATCCGATGGCAGCGTCCGCGCGGCAGGCGATCACCGGAACGCTCGCCAAGTCCGGCAACAAGACCCAGCAGCAGAGCGCCTACACCACCCTCATGCAGCAGTCGCCGCCGACCCCCGAGGGCCTCTACGACGCCGGCCTGATCGCGGGGAAGCTCGGTCAGTCCCAGAATCAAGAGGCCGCGTGGCGGCGCCTTCGCAAGGAGTTCCCCAACCATCCCTTGTCGCACCAGGCCGCCCTCGAGCTCGCCCGCGCGGCCTTCAAGAAGAAGAGCTGGCAGGACGCCCTGACCCAGGCCAAGGCGGCCGGCGCGAGCAGCGACGATGCGGTTCGCGCCGAGGCGTTCTTGCTCGCGGGCGAATCTGAGCTCAAGCTCAATCGCTTCAAGGAAGCGGCGAAGTCGTTCGAGTCGGTGGCGACGGTCAAGAACGTCGAGGCCACCGATCGCTACCGCGCGCTTGCCGGTCTGGGCCTCGCGCGCGAGCAGCTCGGCGAGCTGAAGGCCGCGCTCACCGCGTACGAGTCCGTCGCCAGCAAGTGCCCCGACGCGACGCTGCGCGATTGGGCGCGCGACCGGGCGGCGGCCGTGAAGGCGCGGCTCAGCAAATCGTCCTCGACGGGCGAGCGGCGCTCGTGATGCGGCACCGGCTCGCGTTCGCCGTGCTGGCCGCGCTCGTGATGACGTCGGGCCCGGCGCGCGCGGCGACCGTGCTACCGCTGGTGCCGCCGCCGCCCGATCTGATCGGTCTCGTGCCCTTCGCCGAGGCGCCAATCGAGAAGCCACCGGTGGCGGGCGCCGATCCGCCGATGCCCGCGTCGCCCTCGGAGCTTCCGGCGATGCCCCTGGCGCCGCTCGTGACGTCGGTCGCCAAGCTGACGGCGCCGCTCGGTCCGCCGAGCACGCTCGCGTGCGTCGGCGCGGCGTTCGGGATCGCATCGAAGGCCCTCGAGTGCGGCCGCGCCCATTTCGCCAAGGGCGAATACAACGACGCGGCCCAGGATCTCGAGTCGGCGGCGCGTCGCGGTGAGCGCGAGCTCGCGACCGAGGCCCGGTACTGGCTCGGCGAAACCTACTATCGGCTCGACCGGATGCAGCAGGCCGACACGCTCTTCCGTCAGGTCGCGAGCGGGCCGAAAAGCGACTTCGCGCTCTGGAGCCTGTTCTCGAGCGGCTGGACGGCGCTCCGGCTCAACCAGGCGGCGCGCGCCCGCGACACGTTCGTGCAATTCCAGACGGCGACGCCCCCCGAGCTGGAAGCGTGGTCCCGGCACGGGCTCGGGCTGGCCAACTACGCGCTCGGGCGCCACGACGAAGCGGTGGCGGCGTGGAGCTCGATCGGGAACCGCGCGCCCGCCGGGCTCGCGCGCGACATCACGTTCTGGCTCGGCGAGGCGCTCGGCCGCAGCGGGCAGTACGACCGATCCGCGAAGGAGCTGACCACGTTCGTCCGCGGTGGACCGCACCCCTTGCTCGAGGCGGGCTGGGCCCGGCTGGGCTGGTGGACCCTGGCGGCCGAGCGCTATCCGGAGAGCATCACCGCGTTCCGTCAGTACCTGGCTTCTCCGCGGAGCAACGGCCCCGAGCGCCCGTGGGTCGAGGCGGGGCTCGTGCTCGCGCTCTACCCGTCCGAACCCGAGGCGGCCAAGACGATGATCCGCGGGCTGGAGACGCGGCGCTCGCCGCTGGTCGTGCCGCTGCAGATCCGCCTCGCGCGCTACCTGCTCGACGCGAAGAAGCCGAACGAGGTGCCCGGGCTCGTCCAGGATATGTTGAGCGGTACTCTCACGAACGCGGTGCGCGCGTACGCAATTTTATTGAAGGGCGAGGCGTACCGGCTGGCCGGTAATCGCGACGAGGCGCGCACGCAGTACGAGCTGGTGCAGAAGATGGATTCGACCAGCCCGACGGGCTGGTACGCGACGTACCGGCTCGCGCAGACCAACTTCGAGCTGCGGGAATTCGCCCAGGCCGCGCGCGAGCTGCCCGGCGTGGTCTCCGCGGCGCCCTCGACCGACGCGCGCGTTGCCGCCCTCCTGCTGCGCGGCGAAGCCGCGTACCACGGCGGCGACCACGTGACCGCCGCGGCCGCGTTCCGGCGCGTCTTCGTGGAGTTCCCGACCCATCCGGCGGCGCCCGCGGCGCGGCTCGGGCTCGCGTGGTCGCTCCTGCGCCACGATCGCCTCGACGACTCGCGGCGCGAGTTCCTCGAGTTCGTGCAGGCGGCGCCGAACGATCCGCGCGCGCCCGACGCTCTCGAGCTCGCCTCCGAGCTGGCGCTCCGCAACGACGCCGATCGCGAGGAGGCGGGCAAGCTCCTCGAGCGCGTGATTTCCACCTTTCCCCAGGCGCCGAGGACCGAGTTCGCGCGGCTCAACCGCGCGATCCTGATGGTGCGCATGGGTGACGTGGGCGCCGCGCAGCCGGCGCTCCGCGACTGGATTCGCCGCGCGCCCTTCCCACCGCTCGTCGGGCGCGCCCAGTCGGCGCTCGGCGCGGCGCTGCTCGCCTCGGGCCGCCCGGCCGAGGCAGCGAGCGCGTTCACGCAGGCGAAGACGGAGGGCGTCGGCGCCCTGGCGACGCTCGGCCTCGGCGCCACGGCGCTGGCGCAGGGGCAGCTCGAGCCCGCGACGCGCCAGCTCACCGAAGCGCGCGACACCGGCACGGCGGACGTGGCGGCGGTCGCGAGCTACGGGCTGGCCGTGGTCGCGTTCCAGAAGGGCGGAGGCAAGGACTTCAAGCAGCCCGCGCTCGCGGCGCTCGGGGCGGCGCCGAAAGGGCGCATGGCGCCGCGCCTGCTCTACGTGCTGACCGGGATCGCCGTCGAGGAGAAGGACTGGCCCACGGCGCTCACCAATGCCAAGCGGCTGGTCGACGAGTTCCCGACGGACGATGCCGCAGACGACGCCCTCGAGCGTGTCGGCTCGGGCGCCGCTACCGCCGGGGCGTGGCCGGTTGCCGCCGAAGCCTACTCGCTGCTGGAAACGCGATTCCCGAAGAGCCCGTTCGTGGAGTCGGGCCGCGTGGCGCTGGCCGAGGCGCAGGTGGAGTCGGGCAAGCCCGAAGCGGCCCGCGCGGCGCTCGAGCAGGCCGTCATCGTCTCGCCAAGCGATTCACGCGCCTGGGTCGCCCTGGCGCGTGCCCGCGACGCGAGCGGCGATCGCGCCGGCGCCCTCGACGCGTACGCGCGCGGCGTGAAGGACGGCGGCGCCGACGCGCTCCGTCCGGAGGCGGCGCTCGGCTACGGGCGTCTGCTCACGCAGGAGAAGCGCTGGAGCGAGGCGCGCGGGACGCTCGAGCGTCTCATGAAGAGCGACGACAAGGCGGTGATCGCGGCCGCCTCGAGCGCCATCGGCGAGACCTACCAGGGCGAGGGCGACAATCTGGCCGCGGCCGAGTATTACATGACCGCCGCGTACGTGGCGCCCGACTCGCCGGCCGGCCGCCGTGGCCTGCTGGCGGCCGGCGCCAGCTTCACGGCGCTCAAGCAGATCGACGCCGCCGAGGTCGTGTACAGAAAGCTGATCGCGCAGACGGGTGCGCCGGCGGAGCTGGTCGACGCGGCCCGCAAGGGACTGAGGGACATCGGGCGTTGAAGGGTTACGGCGGCCGCGTCCTCTCCGTCGATCTCTCGACGGGCGTGACGCGCATCGAGACGCTCCACGAGCGCACGGCTCGCGGGCTCCTTGGCGGCAACGGCCTCGCGGCGCGCCTGCTGTACGACCACGTTCCGGCCGGTACCGACGCGTTCGCGCCGGGTAACGCGGTCGTCTTCGGCGTGGGCCCGATCACCGACACGACCGTGCCCGGCAATAGCCGCGCCTGCGTCGCCAGCAAGTCGCCGCTGACCGGCCTCTTCTTTGACTCGACCTTCGGCGGGCGCTTCCCGGCCACGCTCAAGCGCACCGGCTTCGACGCGGTGATGATCAGCGGACGCGCGCCCGAGCCGTCGTACCTGTCGGTGACCGAGTCGGGCGCCGAGGTGAAGCCGGCGCGCGAGCTCTGGGGCCGGACGACGCGCGAGGCGGTGAACGCGCTTGCCGAGGCCGAGGGCGGCGACGCCGACGCGATCGCCATCGGCCCGGCCGGCGAGCAGCGCGTGCGCTTCGCGGCGATGGCCCACTACTGGAAGAACCGCGAGGGCGTGTCGGGGCGCGGCGGCATCGGAGCGGTGCTCGGCTCCAAGAACCTCAAGGCCGTGGTGGTGAAGGGGACGCGCAAGACCGAGACCGCCGACGCGGCGGCGCTCAAGGCGCTCATCGACGAGACACGCGAGCCGCTGAAGACCGGCACCAAGGCCCTCACCACCTTCGGCACGCCGTTCCTGGTGGGGCCCATCAACGCTCTGGGCGGTCTCGGCGCCTACAACCTGCGCCAGGAGACGTTCGCGGAGGCGCGGCAGGTGGGCGGCGAGGAGATGAAGCTGCACTATCACGACCGCGACACGACCTGCCTCAAGTGCCCGGTGGCGTGCGGCAAGCAGTACGCGATCGCCGACGGCGAGTTCGCCGGCACGAAGGCGAAGATGCCCGAGTACGAGACGATCTTCGCCCTCGGCCCGATGCTCGGCATCTCGAACCCCGAGGCGCTCATTCTCGCCAACGACCTCTGCGACCTGCTCGGCATGGACACGATCTCGATGGGCGTCACGCTCGCTTTCGTGGCCGAGGCGCTCGAACGCGGCTGGCTCGACAAGCGCGAGGTCGGCGTGCCCTTCGGCTGGGGCGACTGGCGCGGCATGGTCCGGCTCGTCGAGATGACCGGGCGCCGCGAAGGCTTCGGCGCGCGGCTGGCCGAGGGCGCGTGGCGGCTGGCGGCGTCGGTGCATCCCGAAGGGACGAAGCTCGTGTACGCCGTGAAGGGGCTCGAGCTCCCGGCCCACTCGGCGCGGGCGCTCAAGGGGCTCTCGATCGGCTACGCCACGGCGACCCGCGGCGGCAGCCATCACGACACACGCCCCACGCCGCAGTACGCGCAGGGCTTCGACCGGCGGGGCACGGCGGACAAGCCCGCCTTCGCCGTGAAGAGCCAGCACTTCACGGCACTCGGCGACTCGCTCGTGCTCTGTCGCTTCACCTCCGAGCGCGGCTTCGGCGTCTTCATCGGCGAGCCGTACGCGCGGATGGTGCGCGCGATCACCGGGTGGGACGTGACGGTCGAAGAGCTCGAGCGCGTGGGCGAGCGCATCATCAACCTGGAGCGGCTGTTCAACGTGCGGGAAGGCGTGCGCCGCGCCCAGGATGTGCTCCCGTGGCGAGTCATGCACGAGCCGATTCCCGACGGGCCGTCGGCCGGCATGCACTGCCCGCCGGCCGAGCTCAGCGCGATGCTCGACCAGTACTACGCCCTGCGCGGCTGGGATGCCGACGGCGTGCCGACGCTGGCGCGGCTGGCCTCGCTCGGCCTCTCCGCCTGAGCGGTCCGCGCCGAGCCTGACCCCACGACCGCGGCTGTTCTGGTAGTCTCCCTGCCAGTGTGAAGCCCGGGGCGATTCGATGAGCCGCAGAGCGCTGGTGCTTGCCCTGCTCGTTGCCTGCGTCGCCGCGCCGCTGTCGGCCGAGGCGCAGCAAGCCGCGCGCGTCTACCGGCTCGGCTTCCTCAGCATGCGCGCCGGACCCTCCGACAACCCGCAGCTCGATGCGTTTCGCGCCGGGCTGCGGGAGCTGGGCTACGTCGAGGGGCGTAACGTGATCCTCGAAATCCGCTACGCCGACGGCCGCAGCGACAGGCTCGGGGGCCTTGCCGCCGAGCTGATCCGTCTCAACCCCGACGTCATCGTCGTTCAGAGCGGGATCGCCTCGCTCGCCGTGAGGAACAAGACGAAGACGATTCCCATCGTGATGGCGTCGAGCGGCGACGCCGTGCGACAGGGGCTGGTCAAGAGCCTCGCGCGTCCCGGCGGCAACGTCACCGGGCTCACGCTGCTCTCTCCGGAGCTGAGCCAGAAGCGCCTCGAGGTGCTCCGGGAAATGCTGCCGTCCCTCTCGCGCGTGGGCGTGCTCTGGTGCGGCGGCACGAACGTGATACCCGAGGGCGAGTGGGCGGAGACCCGCGTCGCATCCGACGTCTTGAAGTTGCGGCTGGTCTCCCTGGAAGCTCCGAGCGTCAGCGATCTACCGGGCGCGTTCGACCTGGCGATGCGCCAGCGGGTCGACGCGATCCTGATGTTCGACTGCAGCAACCTCCACCCGAGCGCTGCCCGGATCACCGAGCTGGCGATGAAGCATCGCCTGCCGGCTCTCTATCCGTTTTCGTATTATCCCGAGGCCGGCGGCCTCATGAGCTACGGCCCGAGCGTCAAGGAGGCAGCCCACCGGGCAGCCGGGTACGTGGACAAGATCCTCAAGGGCGCCAAGCCGGCCGACCTCCCGGTCGAGCAGCCCACGAAATTCGAGCTGGTGATCAATCTGAAGACCGCGAAGGCCCTCAAGCTCAAGATCCCCCAGCCGCTTCTGGTCCGCGCGGATCAGGTGATCGA
>DASRIY010000485.1:0-5398 GCA_035649755.1 Candidatus Methylomirabilota bacterium | reverse complement strand
GCCCCCATCACGAGCACCATGATCGGGAAGAGCCCGTGGATCGCGCCGTAGAGCACAGCCGGCGACGTCCCGTAACCGAGCAGCAGGACGATCCAGGGCAGCACCAGGATCTTGGGGATGCCGTAGAGCGCGATCACGTAGGGCGAAAGCACGTCCCGGAGCAGGCGCACCGAGCCCACGACCAGGCCGGCCCCGACGCCGAGGGTGACTGACAAGACGTAGGCGAGCGCCGTCTTGCCGAGCGTATCGGCCAGGGCCGCCAGCGCCGGGCCGGCTATCCGGAGGAGCGCCACGGCGACGGCACTCGGTGCCGGGACGAAGAGCGGATCGACCAGGCTTTTGCGCACTGCTGTCTCCCAGGCCGCGAACGCGGCGACGATTGTCGCCAGTTGGAGGGCTCTCACGCGGGGATTCATTGTAGCGGGGTCCTTGAGCCCGACTTGGACCGAGGGTGGCCTGAGATAGATGCGGCGTGGCTCCGACATGCCCGGTCAACCCAAGATGCGGCGTGGCTCCGACATGCCCCCGTAACCCTCGCCCGGTCAACCCTCGACGCGCGCTTCACTCGGTCCATACTCTGGCTCTGCGCTCCAGGAGGCTCGCGAGGACGTCGGAGCCGACGACCAGGACCAGCGTGACGAGCACGAGTGCGACGTAGTCGGCCGTCCTCAAGAGTCCATACGCGTGGTTGATCAAGGCGCCCATCCCGGCCTTGGAGCCGAGGATCTCGCCGACGACGACGCCGATCACGCAAAGCGCGAGTCCGGTCCGCAGGCCACCGACCAGCGTGAAGAGCATCGAGGGCAGCATGACCCGGCCGAAGACGGCGAGCGTCCCCGCGCCGTACGCGCGCGCGACCGTGACGAGATGCGGGTTGACCTGGCGGACGCCCGCGAGCACCGCGAGGGTGATCGGAAAGAAACCCAGCAGGCAGCCGAAGGCAATCTTCGAGGCGGCGTCGAGACCGAAGAAGAGCATGAGGGATGGGTACCAGACGACCGCGGGGACCGCGTAGAGGGCGGCCAGCATCGGCCCCCAGGCGCGGCCGGCGAGGCGGTACATGCCGAGCGCGAGCCCCGTCGCCAGGCCGGCCGCGACCGCCAGCGCGTATGCCGTGGCGATCTCACGCACCGTCAGCCAGAGGCTCGCCGGAAGATTCGGATAGGAACGCAGGAGCAGGAGATCGCTCAACGCCGGCAGGACCGCCGAGGGCGGGACCGCGAGGAGAGGGTTCGTCGCACGCGCGGCGAGCTCCCACGCCGCCAGGAGGGCAGCGAGCAGCGCGAGGCGCAGCACGGCAACCTTCATTGCATCGCCCGCAGCGATTCCTCGCGGATCTCGCTCCAGAGCTTGGCGCGGAGCGCCACCATCTCGGGCGACTCCATCGAGCGCGGATACTCCATCGGCAGCTCGAGCACCGCCTTGATTCGCCCGGGGCGCGCCGTCATCACCGCGACGCGGGTCGACAGGAAGAGCGCCTCGTGCAGGCTATGCGTAACGAAGATGACGGTCTTGCGGGTGCGCCGCCAGATATCGAGCAGCCACTCGCCCATCAAGAGGCGCGTCTGCTCGTCGAGGGCGCCGAACGGCTCGTCCATCAGGAGAATCTTCGCGTCGATCGCCAGCGCTCGGCCGATCGCCACACGCTGCTTCATCCCGCCCGACAGCTCGCGCGGGTACTTCCCCGCGAACCCCGCGAGACCCAGCGGGCCCAGGAGCTCCTCGGCCACGCGCCGGCGGCGCGCCGCGGCGACACCCTGCAGCTCGAGCCCGAGCTCGACGTTTTCCAGGGCGGTGCGCCACGGGAAGAGACCGGGGTCCTGGAACACGGTCGCGACACGGCGTGGGTCGGGGCCCTTGATCGGCTCGCCGTCGATCAGCAGACGTCCGGCGTCGGGCATCACGAGGCCGCCGAGCATGCCGAGCAGCGTGGACTTACCGCACCCGGAGGGGCCGATCAGCGTGCAGAACTCGGATTCGCCGACAGCGAGCGAGACGTCGCGGAGCGCTTCGACCGGCCCCGAGGTGGTGAGATACCGCTTGGTGACGCCCTCGATGGCGATCAGCTCGCCGCGCGCGGCCGTCACGTGAGCTGGAGGATCTCCCGGGCGATCACCATGCGCTGGATCTCGGAGGTGCCCTCGCCGATCTCGGTGAGCTTGGCGTCGCGGAAGATGCGCTCGACCGGGAATTCCGTGATGTACCCGGCGCCGCCGTGGATCTGCACCGCCTTGGTGGCCGCCTTCATCGCCGCCTCGGACGCGAACAGCTTCGCCATCGCCGCCGCGTGCATCGCCGGCCGGCCGATGTCTTTCAAATAGGCCGCGCGCAGCGTCAAGAGCCGCGCCACCTCCACCTCGGTCGCGAGGTCGGCGATCATGCCCTGGAGCCCGTTGAAATCGGCGAGGGCCTTGCCGAACGCGGTGCGCTGCCGCATGTAGGCGGCGGCCTGGTCCACGGCCGCCTGGGCGATGCCCACGCCCATCGCGGCCATGGCGATGCGCCCGCCTTCCAGCACCGTCATCGCCTGCACGAACCCGGCGCCACGCTCCCCCAAAAGGTTGGCGGCGGGGATGCGGGCGTCCTGAAAGATGAGCTCGGCGGTGTCCGAGGCGTGTAGCCCGAGCTTGCGATACGGCTTGCCGGCCGTGAAGCCGGGCGCGCCGCGCTCGACGACGAAGGCGGAGATGCCGCGACTGCGTCCCCCGTCGGTGCGCGCCATGACGACCGCGGTCGAGGCGACCGAGGCGTTCGTGATGAAGGCCTTGCTGCCGTTGAGGACCCACTCCCCGCCGCGCAGCTCCGCGCGCGTGACGAGCGCCGCGGCGTCCGAGCCCGAGCCCGGCTCGGTGAGGCCCCAGGCGCCCAGCCCCTGGCCGCTGGCCAGGGGCGGCAGGTATCGCCGCTTCTGCTCCGGCGAGCCGAAGGTCGCGATGTGGTTGGAGCAGAGCGAGTTGTGGGCCCACATCGTGATGCCGACCGACGCGTCGCCTCGGCACAGCTCCTCGACGATCAGCGCGTACGACACGTAGTCCAGCCCGGCGCCGCCGTATTCCTCCGGGATGACCACGCCGAGGAAGCCGAGGGGGCCGAGCTTCTTGACGATCTCGTGGGGAAACTCGTGGCGCTCGTCGAACGGGGCGATCTTGTTGCCGAGCTCGGCCTCCGCGAACGCGCGGGCGACCTCGCGGACCTGCTCCTGCTCGGCGCTCAGCTCGAAGTCCACGCTCAGACCGCCGCGCGAATGTGCTCGCGAACGAAGCGCACGATGTCCTGGGTCGAGGTGCCGGGTGTGAAGAGCTCCTTCACGCCCATCGCCTTGAGGTTGGCGATGTCCTCGGGCGGAATGATCCCGCCGCCGAAGACCGCGATGTCGCCGGCGCCCTGCTCGGCCAGGAGCTCGAGGACGCGCTGGAAGAGATAGTTGTGGGCGCCGGACAGGACCGAAAGCCCGATCGCGTCGGCGTCCTCCTGAATGGCGGTGGCGACGATCTGCTCGGGCGTCTGGTGGAGCCCGGTGTAGATCACTTCGAAACCCGCATCGCGCAGCGCCCGCGCCACGATCTTGGCCCCGCGATCGTGGCCGTCGAGTCCCGGCTTGGCGACGACGACGCGAATCGCCCGCTCGGCCATCATGCGCCTCCCTTGAGCGCGGCGCGCAGATTGTCCCCGATCTGCGTGATCTGCTCGCGGTCGCCCGGCACCGGCGTCCAGTCGAAGCCCTTGCCATCGCGCATCCAGCGCGGAATCAGGTGCAGATGGAGGTGCGGCACCGACTGGAAGGCCGCCGGGCCGTTGGCCTGGAGCATGTTCAGGCCGTCCGGCTTGAGAGTGGCCTGGAGCGCCTGGGCGACGCGCTGCGCGGTCGTGATCGCGGCCTGCAGGTCAGCCGGCGCGGCCTCGAAGATCGTGGCGGCGTGCGCGCGGGTGATCACCAGGCAGTGGCCGCGGTTGAGCGGATTGATGTCCATGATGCAGAGCGTCCGCTCGTCCTCGTAGATCTTCATCGACGGGATCTGCCCGTCGCGAATCTTGCAGAAGACGCAGTCGGTCATGGCCGTCACCTAGACCGCAACCGTCCAGCCGTGCGTGTCCGGCGCCGTCCCGTACTGGATGCCGACGATCGCGTCGTAGAGCTTCTGGGTGAGCTTGCCGATCCGGCCGCCGTTGATGACGAGCCGCTCGCCCTTGTAGGCGAGCTCACCGACCGGCGAGATGACGGCGGCGGTGCCGGTGCCCCACACTTCTTCGAGCGTGCCCTTGCGCGCGGCGGCCGCAACCTCGTCGATCGTGATCGGGCGCTCGGAGACCCGCAGGCCCCACTCCCGCATCAGCGTCAGGGCCGAGTCGCGGGTGACGCCGGCCAGGATCGTCCCGCTGAGCGGCGGGGTGACGATCTCGTCGCCGAGCTTCAGCATGATGTTCATCGTGCCCACTTCGTCGATGTACTTGCGCTCGCGGCCGTCGAGCCACAGCACCTGCGTGAATCCGGCGTGCTTGGCCTCCTCGGCGGCGTAGAGGCTCGCCGCGTAGTTGACGCCGGTCTTGGCGCCGCCCACGCCGCCCTCGACGGCGCGGACGTACTTGTCGACCACGAGGATCTTCACCGGATTGATGCCTTCGGGGTAGTACGCGCCGACGGGCGACAGGATCACGTAGTAGATGTAGGACTTCGCCGGCCGGACGCCCAGGAACGCCTCGTTGGCGACGATCGTCGGGCGGACGTAGAGCGAGGTGCCCACCGTCGAGGGCACCCAGTCCTTCTCGATGCCGACCAGCGTCACCAATGACTTCAGCGCGAGCTCGGGATCGAGCGGCGGGATGCACAGGCGCTGCGACGACTGGATCAGCCGATCCACGTGCTTCTGCGGCCGGAAGAGGCGGACGCGTCCGTCGCGGCCGCGGAACGCCTTGAGGCCGTCGAACACCGCCTGAGCGTAGTGCAGCACGGCCGCCGCCGGGTCCATCGAGAGCGGCCCGTACGGCTCGACCCGCGGGTCGTACCAGCCCTTCTCTTCCTGGAAGTCCATGACGAACATGTGATCGGTGAAGACGGTCCCGAACGTCAGCTCGCTGTCCTTCGGCTTCTGCTTCTTCACCGTCGCCCGCGTGATCCGGATCGGCTCACTCATGACCTTCCCTCACCTTTGAAGTTTCGGTGCTCCCTGCTGCGACTCATGCGGCTGATCAAAACGGTCCAGATGCGAGGCGGCGGCTGAGGCCCGACTGCGGCGTATGCCGCATACGCCGCAGGGAGGGCCGAAGTCGCCAACGAAGCAGATGGGCCGTTTTCATCAGCCGCCCTAAAAGATTATGGGTTCGCGATACAGCCCGAACGCCTGCCGGTATACGTCCGAGATCTCACCGAGGCTCGCGTAGTCCTTCACCGCGTCGATCA
>DASRIY010000484.1:0-19408 GCA_035649755.1 Candidatus Methylomirabilota bacterium | reverse complement strand
ACGCGTGATGATCGAGCACGGATCATCCGCCGTCACGCCGAGCTGATCCAGACGCATCTGTCGGCGACGACCGCGCTGGTCCAGCTCAAGAAGCACCTGGCCTGGTACGCGAACGGCTTTCCGGGCGCGGCGAAGCTCCGCGAGACGCTGTTCGGCCTCGAGACGCCCGCAGCGGTTCAGGACGCGTTCTGGGCGGCCTGGTGAGCGAGCGCTACTTCGAGGACTTCAAGGTCGGCGACCGTTTCAAGAGCCCGTCGCGGACGCTGACCGACGCACACTTTCTCTTCTTCGCCGGGATGACCGGCGACAACCACCCGATTCACTACGACGAGGAATACGGGAAGAACACGCGCTTCGGTCACCGCCTGGCCCACGGCCTCCTGCTCAGCTCGCTGACTGCAGTCGGCGCCTCGACCCTGGCGCCGCTCATCGAGCATTCCATCGTCGCGTTCGTCGAGCAAACCACCCGGTTCCGAGCGCCGGTGTTTCTCGGTGACACGATCTACCCGGAGCACGAGGTGGTTGGCCTGGATAGGAAGCGCTCCGCGGGCCTTCTCACGCTGCGGGTGGCGCTACGCAACCAGCGGGACGAGATCGTGCTCGAGGGCGAGCACCGCTACTTGATCGCTTACCGTCCGACCTAGTCCGACCGCCCGCGCGCCGCGATCTCCCACACCGCCTCGACCGTGTCCCCGCGCATCGCGTAGATCCGGTCGTAGAGGTTGATCGTCGGGTCGCAGTGGGGTGGGAAGAACTCGATGCGCTCGCCGAGCCGGGGCGGCCGCGAGGGATCGGTGACAGTGAGCCGCCCGTGCTCGTCGCCGGCGAACGAGAACTCGACGCCCGGGCGCTCCACCGACTCCGGTGGAAACGGCTTGTCGGTCGAGAACGACTTGAGGCCCGCGTCGACCATCGCCCGGTCGGCCGTGGGCGTGCTGACGACCGTGGCGACGACCGTGAGCGCCATCTCGAACTCGCCGAGCGTGGCGCCGGCGCGGCCGCCGATCTTGCGGTACTCGAGGTCCATCACGCAGTAGGAGCCGGCCTGAAGCTCGGTGAGCCCTGGCAGATCGACGTCGATGTCCCAGGTGCCGGTCGAGCCGCCCGCGACGATCTCGACCGGCAGCCCGGCCGCCTCGATCATCGTGCGCGTCGCCATGAGCGGCCCCAGCGCCGCGCGCGACGCGGTCTGCCGCGCCTCCCAGCCGACGACGTGGGCGCAGTGGCCCGCGTAGCCCTGCAGCCCGCGGAAGCGGAGCGAGGGCTGCCCGACCACGGCGCGCGCCAGCGCGAGCGCGGGCTCGCCGGGCGCGATGCCGGTGCGCCGATTGCCCACGTCGATGTCGACCAAGACGTTGAGCGTGACGCCGTCGGCGGCGGCCTCGCGCGCGAGCGTCTTGACGTTGTCGGCATTGTCCACGACCAGCAGCGTGTCGGGCGCCGCCGAGATGAGCTGCATGAGCCGCCGGATCGCAGCGGGCGCGACCACCTCGGTCGTGATGAGCAGCCCGCGGACGCCCGCGCGCGCCATCACCTCGGCCTCGCCCAGCTTGGCGCAGGCGACGCCGAGCGCCCCGGCGCTCACCTGACGGCGGGCGATCTCCGGGCAGCGGTGCGTCTTCGCGTGCGGCCGGAGGTTCTTACCGGCGGCGCGCGCGTGCGCGGCCATGCGGCGGATGTTGCGCTCGAAGCGGTCGAGGTCGAGGAGCAGCGCGGGCGTCGGAACGTCGTCGCGTGTCATTCGAAGACCGCGCTCACTCTAGCACGCGCGCGCGGTCAGCGCAGGTTCAGGAGGTTGCGCTGCTGGATGCCGCTGGTGACGTCGTAGTTGAGATCGGGGCGCCGGTTGGCGGCGGCCGCCTTCTGCTCGCGCAGGAGCTCCTCCGCCCGCTGCGCGCGCTCGTACTCCGCAGTCGCGCGCTCCGCGTCGCGCACGGCCTCGTCGACCGGCGGCGCCGGAGGCACGATGGGCCGGCGCGCCGCCGACTCGCGATCGCGCCGCATCTCGAGCACCGACGGATGCTGGCCCGGCGTGTCCTGCGCCGAAGCGACCAGCGGCAGCAGGAGCACGAGCGCGCCCACGATCGAGCGGAGCACCATGAGAAAAGTATACCCGCGCGTCAAATGACGCTCACGTCGTCGCTCAGCTCGTTGCGGTCGTCGGGCCGCCGCGGAAAGTGCTCGGCGAGCGACCGGCCGAGCGTCTCGATCGCGCGCTCGAGCGCCCGGCGCGGGGGCCCGTTCTCGCGCAGGATCTCGATCATCAGATCGCGAACCTCGTTCCAGTGGAGGTCGCCGACGCGGGCGTGGATGCCCTCGTCGCCGACGACCGCCAGGTGCCGCTCCTCGACCGCGACGTAGATCAGGACGCCGTGTCGCTCGGCCGTGCGGTGCATGCCCAGGCGTCTGAACACGTGCTGCGCCCGCGCGAGCGCGTCGTGGCGGCGACGGAACAGCCGCCGGGGCACGCGGCGCTCCAGGTGCACCCGGATCTCCGCCGACGTGCGCGACTCGGCCGCCCTGATCGCGCCGGCGATCGCGTCGAAATCGGGCTCGCTCAGGAACCGCTGCGCCCACGCGGGATGACGGGCCATCACCAGCTCCCGCTCGCACCGCCGCCGCCCGAGCTGCCACCACCGCCCGAGAAGCCGCCGCCCCCGCCGCCGCTCCAGCCGCCCCCGCCAAACCCGCCGCCGCCAAATCCGCCGCCGTACCAGCCGCCGGGGCCCGACGATCTCCAGCCGCGGCGGCCGGCGGTGTAGCCGCGCTGGTGCGACACGTTCCACGCGAGGCTGACGAAGGTGATTCCCACACACGCGAGAAAGAACAGCAGATAGATCTCTCGTGTCGAGAGCCCCCGCCGCGATTCCGCCTTACCCGCCAGCGGCTGGGGCGAGGCGATCCGGTCATAGACCGCGTTGACGGCGGCCTCGAGCCCAGCCGCGTAGCGCTGCTCCCGGAAGCGCGGCGCGAGCGCCTCGCGGATGATCTGGGCGGAGGCGGCGTCCGTCAGCGTCGCCTCGAGCCCGTAGCCCACCTCGATGCGCACCTTCCGGTCCTCGACGAACATGACGAGCAGGACGCCGTTGTCGAGCGCCTTCGAGCCGAGGCGCCACTTCTGGAAGAGCCGGTTCGCGGCGTCCTCGACGCTCTCCCCGTCGAGCGATTTGAACACCGCGATCGCCATCTGCGGCCCGGCGACGCGCTCGCGCTCCGTCAGGAGCGCCTCGAGCCTGTCGCGCTCGGCCGCGGTCAGGAGCCCGGCGTAGTCGTTCACATGGCCAGTCGGCGCGGGCGGCAGGACGAGAGCGACGGCGAGGACAACCGCGAGGAGCAGGCTAGAATTTCACCTTGGGCGGGGTGGCCGCGTCGGGCGCCGCCTCGAAGAACGGTCGGGGCTGAAAGCCGGAGAAGCCGGCGATGAGCGAGCCCGGGAAGAGGCGGAGGCGGGTGTTGTATTCGCGCACGGACTCGTTGAACCTCCGGCGCTCCACGGTGATCCGGTTCTCGGTTCCCTCGAGCTGGCTCTGCAAGGCCAGGAAGTTCTGGTTCGACTTGAGCTCGGGGTAGCGCTCGACGGTGACCAGCAGGCGCGACAGGGCGCCCGAGAGCTGGCTCTGCGCCTCCTGGAACTTCTGCAGCGCCTTGGGATCCTTCAGCGCTTCCGGCGTGAGCTGGATCGACGAGGCGCTGGCCCGCGCCTTCGTCACCTCTTCCAGCACCGTGCGCTCCTGCGCCGCGAAACCCTTGACGGTCTCGACCAGGTTCGGTATCAGGTCGGCCCGGCGCTGATACACGTTCTGCACCTGCGCCCACTTCTCGTTGACGTCCTGATCGAGCCGGACGAGCTGGTTGTTGATGGAGACCGCCCACAGGGCGATTCCGCCCACGAGGACGACCAGAACCAGGACGATCAGGAGCCCGCGCGACATGAGCGCGATGATTATATACTTGCCGGCACCCGACTGCAGGGAAGGAGGCCACTACGGAAACCCTGCCCGAGTATCACGTGAAAGCCCGTAACACGTCGTCAACGTCCGAGAACAAGATCCACGACGACGAGATTGCGCGGAAGTTCGGCTTCCGCGGTGCCCTCGTCCCCGGAGTGACCGTGTACGCCTACCTGACCCATCCGCTGGCCGAGGCGTTCGGCTCGGCGTGGCTGGAGCGCGGGACGGCAAGCGTGCGCTTCACCAAGCCCATCCACGAGGGCGAGGAAGTTCGCGTCACCGGCACCGTGACGGCACGCGACGCGAAGAGCATCGCCGCGACGGTCACCGCCTCGACCGAGGCCAGCGGCGAGTGCGCGACGCTCATCGCCACCTTGCCGGCCGGCTCGCCGGTGCCCCTGAACCTGGCGCAGTACCGCGCGGCGCCGCTGCCGGCGGACCGGCCGGTGGCGACCCGCGCCCACTTCGCGAGCCTCGACGCCCTCGGCACGCCGGTCAACCCCTACGACGCCGAGCGCGCCGCCGAGGTCGTCGACCGGTTCAGCGACGGCCTCGCGCTCTATCGCGGCGCGCGCGGCTGGATGCACCCCGCGTTCATCCTCGACCAGTCGAACAAGGCGCTCTCGCTCAACGTCCGGCTGAGCCCGTGGATCCACGTCGGCAGCGTCGTGCGGCATCTGGGCGGCGCGCGCGTCGGCGACACGCTGGCCACGCGTGGGCGCGTGCGGTCCCTGTTCGAGAAGAAGGACAAGCAGTTCGTCGAGGCCGACCTGGCCGTCGTCGTCGAGACCGGCGGGCGGCCGCGCCTCGTCGCCCACGTGCTCCACACCGCGATCTACTGCCTGGCGCCCCCCGCGCGTTGATTCACCGTGGCCGGCATGCTAGAAACGTTTCATTTCGCACTTCGGAGGCCGACCGATGGACCTGAACTACGCGCCTGAAGACCGGGAGTTTCGCGAGAAGACCCGGCGCTGGCTCGAGGCCAACACGCCCAAGCACGAGCTGAAGACGCTCGACGAGCGCAAGGCGTGGCACCGCAAGCTCTACGAGGCGGGCTACGTCGGCATGCTGTGGCCGCGCGAGTACGGCGGCTGGGGCGCCACGCCGATGCAGCAGGCCATCGTGCAGGACGAGATGGCGCGAGTGAGCGCGCCGCCGACCATCAACGGCCTCGGCATCGGCTTCATCGGCCCGACCATCATCGTCCACGGCACCGAGGCGCAGAAGAAGCGCTACCTCAAGAAGATGCTGACGGCCGAGGAGATCTGGTGCCAGCTCTACTCCGAGCCGAACGCGGGCTCCGACCTGGCAAGCCTCAAGACGCGAGCGGAAGACCAGGGTGACCACTTCCTGGTCAACGGCCAGAAGATCTGGACGTCGAGCGGGCCAATCGCCGACTGGGGCATCCTGCTCTGCCGTACCGATCCGAAAGTCGCCAAGCACCGGGGCATCTCGTGCGTGCTCCTCAACATGCGCCAGCCCGGCGTCGAGGTGCGGCCGCTCAAGCAGATCACCGGCAGCTCGCTCTTCTCCGAAGTCTTCATGACCAACGCGCGCGCCGAGAAGTCGGACCTGATCGGCAGCCTGAACCAGGGATGGGAGATCGCGCAGACCACGCTCGGTTACGAGCGCGGCGCCAACTCGCTCGGCCGGGTCACCCGGCACGCCATCGCGTTCAACCAGCTGGTGAAGGCCACCCGCGAGCTCAAGCGCGGCGGCCGGCCGCTGATCGACGACCCTGCCGTGCGCGCGAAGCTGGGGCGGGTCTACGCCGACCTCGAGGTCCAGCGGTACGCGGCGCTGCGCGTGCTGTCAGCGCTCCAGAAGAGTGACTCGCCGGGGGCCGCTTCGTCGATCACCAAGCTGTCGTATACCGAGTTCGAGAAGCGCTACTACGAGACGGCGCTCGAGATTCTCGGTCCGTACGGCCAGCTCATGGTCGCCCGCGAGGAATTCGAGGAGGTCGACACCTCCTCCGGCGAGCCCGGCACGTTCGCGACCGCGTTCCTGTGGTCGCGCGCCGGCACCATCTACTCGGGCTCGTCCGAGATCCAGAAGAACATCATCGGAGAGCGCGTGCTCGGCCTGCCCAAGGAAGTGCGCGCCGACCGCCTGAAGGCCTGACGCCATGGATTACTCGTTCACATCCGACCAGCAATTACTGAAAAATTCCTCGCGCGCGTTCCTGGACGAGCACTGCAAGCCCGCCGCCGTGCGTCTCTTGTGGGACGATCCGCGCGGCGAGAGCGACACCATGTGGAAGGAGATGGCCCAGCTCGGCTGGCTCGGCCTCTCCCTGCCCGAAGCTTACGGCGGCAGCGCGCTCGGCATGGTCGAGTCGGCGATCCTCCTCGAGGAGCTCGGGCGCGCCGCGTATCCCGGACCCTACTGGCCGACGGTGCTGGCCGCCGCGGCGGTCGAGGCCGCCGGCACCGACGCGCAGAAGAAGCGCTGGCTCTCCGCCATCGCGACCGGTGACGCCCGCGCAACGCTCGCGTTCCTCGACGCCGACATGGACTGGGACCCGGCAGTGATGACGACGCGCGCCGAGAAGACCTCGAATGGCTGGGCGCTCTCCGGGACGAAGCGGTTCGTTCCCTGGGCGCACGTGGCCAACGTGCTGCTGATCCCCGCGCGCGCGCCGGAAGGGCCGACCGTGTTCCTGGTCGACCCGGCGGCGTCCGGTCTCAAGATGTCGCCGGTCCAGGGCATGGACCTGGCGACCCGCTGGGTGCACCTCGATCTCGACAAGGTGCCGGTGGCGACCGACGGCCTGCTCGGCGCTCCCGGCGGGGCCGCGCCCCTGCTCACGGGTCTCCTTCGTCGCGGCGCCGTCGGCGCGGCGGCCGAGATGCTCGGCGCCGCGCGCCGCTGCCTGGACATGGCCGTCGGCTACGCGAAGGTGCGCGAGCAGTTCGGACAGCCGATTGGCTCGTTCCAGGCGATCCGCCACAAATGCTCCGAGATGCTCCTGGAAGTCGAGAACTCCCACTCGGCCGTCTACTACGCGGCGTGGGCCCTCGACGCGAAGTCGGAGGACGAGGCGCTCGCCGCGTCGGTGGCGAAGGCCTACGTGGGCGATGCCGCGCGCAAGGTGTGCGGCGAGGCGATCCAGGTGCACGGCGGCATCGGCTTCACCTGGGAGTACGACCTGCACATCTACTTCAAGCGCGCCAAGGCGCTCGAGCCGATGTACGGCGACGTCGACTACCATCGCGAGCAGATCGTCCGGTACGTCGCGCGGTAGCCGGCCAGGCCCGTGTCCCCGTCCCCGCCGCCGCTCGACGGAATTCTCGTCGTCGATCTGACCAGCTACATCGCCGGCTCGTACGCGGCGATGCAGCTCGCCGATCTCGGCGCGTCGGTCATCAAGGTCGAGGCCCTCGAGGGCGACTCGTTCCGCGAGCTGCCCGGCTTCTTCGGCTGGAATCGCGGCAAGCGCTCGATCGCGGTCAATCTGAAGACCTCCGAGGGGAGCCGGATCGTCCACCGTCTGGCCGAGCGCGCCGACGTCGTCATGGAGAACATGCGCCCGGGCGTCGCCGAACGGCTCGGCGTCGGCTACGAGCGCCTGAGCGCCATCAACCCGCGCCTCGTCTATTCGTCGGTCACGGCTTTCGGCTCGTCTGGACCGGACTGCGATCGTCCGGGCTTCGATCCGATCTTCCAGGCGCTCGGCGGTTTGATGACGCTCCAGGGATTCGGCGGCCCGCCGGTCTATCTCAGGACCGCGCCCACCGACTACTACACGGCGGCGCTCGCCACCCAGGGCATCATCTCGGCGCTCTTCGCGCGCGAGCGCACGGGACGCGGCCAGCGCGTGGAGACCTCGCTGCTCCGCGGTGCCCTGGCGCTCCAGGCCGGCGTGGCCATCGACTACCCGTCGAAGCCCACGCTGATCCGCGACAACCCGACCTACCGGCTCTACCAGGCGGGCGACGGCGGCTGGTTCTTTCTCGCCGTCGGCAACCAGACGTTCTGGCTGAAGCTCTGCAAGGCTCTCGAGCTCGAGCACCTGGCCGACGATCCGCGCTTCGGCTCGTGGCTGGCCCGGCTCGAGAACAACCAGGCGCTCCTGCCGCTCATCGAGAGCAAGTTCAGGTCGAAGCCGCGCGAGCACTGGCTCGAGCTGCTTGCCAAGCACGACATCCCGGCGGCGCCGGTCCAGACCGTCATGGAGTTCATGCGGCACCCGGCGGTTCGCCATCACGACATGGTCCGCGAGTACGAGCACCCGGAGGTCGGGCGCCTGCGCGTGATGGGCCAGCCCATCGCCTTCACGGACACGCCCACTCGCGACCCGGGGCCGCCGCCGATGCTCGGCGAGCACACGGACGCCGTCCTGCGCGAGATCGGCTACAGCGCCGACGAGATCGCCGGGCTCGTGGCGCGCGGCGTGTGCCGGCGGCCGGCGCGAGCCTGATGTGCGCGTTGCAGGCCGTCGCGGGGCTGGGGCCCCGCCGGCCGAGGCGCGCTTATGGATTGAGGAGGCATCGATCGATGACGTACGAGGCGATCCGCTACGAGCTGGCCGACGGCATCGCGACCATCACGCTCAACCGGCCCGCGGTGCACAACGCGATGAACGAGCGCATGCGCGAGGAGCTGACCGCCTGCTTCGGTGAGCTGGTGCGGAGCGAGGACGCGCGCGTCGTCGTCGTCACCGGCACCGGCGAGCGCGCCTTTTCCGCCGGCGCCGACATCCGCGAGTTCGTGGCTCCCCAGGTACCGGTCAAGTTCCGCGACGGCCGCCGCCGGGTCGACTTCCGCGCCGCGATGGATCGCTGCCCTCAGCCGATCATCGCCGCGATCCGCGGTTTTGCGCTGGGCGGCGGACTCGAGCTGGCGCTGGCCTGTGACATCCGGATTGCCGGCGAGGACTCGCAGCTCGGCCTCACCGAGGTCAACCTGGCGATCATTCCCGGCGGCGGCGGCACACAGCGGCTGCCGCGGCTCGTCGGGCGCGGCAAGGCGCTCGAGATGATCCTGACCGGCGCCCGCATCGACGCGCGCGAAGCGCTCCGCATCGGTCTCGTGGAGCGTGTGGTGCCGGCGACCGAGGTCCTGTCCTCGGCGCAGGCACTCGCCCGGGCGCTCGCCGAGAAGGCGCCGGTGGCACTCCGCTACGCGAAGGAGGCGGTCGTGAAGGGGCTCGGACTCCCGCTCGAGGACGGGCTCCGGCTCGAGAACGACCTGGCGACCCTTCTGCGCACGACCGACGACCGCATCGAAGGCGCCAAGGCGTTCCTCGAGAAGAGAAAGCCCCGCTTCACCGGCCAATAGCGGTGCCGTTCGCGTACTACACGCGGCTCTCCCGCTCGCAGCAGGCCGTCTATCGCAAGAGCGACGCGCTCCTCGAGATCCGCCTCGAGAACCCGGCGTCGCTTCGCCCGCGTGTCACCGCGCTCGAGGCCGCGTTGAACACCGAGGAGCGGGCGGCGACCGAGCGGGCCAGCCGCGAGCTGGTCGACGGGCTCACCAGCGCCATGGGGCTTCCGAACGTGAAGGTCGAGGTGCTGGCGGCGCGGCCCCATTCGCACTGGGGCGAGCTGCACGGGCTCTACACGTACGAGCGCGGCCGGCCGCCCAAGATCCAGCTCTGGATGCGCACGGCCAAGCGCAAGCGCGTCGTGGCGTTCCGCACGTATCTCCGGACCTTGCTCCACGAGGTGGGCCACCACGTGGACTACACCGGGCTTCGCCTGGCGGAGTCGTATCATACCGACGGGTTCTACAAGCGAGAGTCGAGCCTGTTCCACCAGCTGGTACCCGACGCCGTGGGGAGGACGCCGATGGCGACCATGGAAGAGTACGCGCAGCAGCCGATCGCCGACCGGATGAAGCGCCTGACGCGCACCGCCGACGAGCTCGCCGCCGTCATCCGCGGCCGCGACGACGCGACGCTGTCGCGCCGGCCCGACGGCAAGAACTGGGCCGCGAAGGAGGTCGTCTGCCACCTGCGCGACATCGAGGAGATGTTCATCGGGCGCTTCGGGCTCATCCTCTCCATGGACGCCCCGAAGCTCGCCTTCGATCCGACGACGCCCGACCGGTGGGCCGAGGAGCGCCAGTACCTGCGCAACGACGCCGACCGCGCCCTCGCCGCGTTTCGCCAGCGCCGCGACGAGTCGCTCGCGCTGCTCCGGACGCTCACGCCCGAGCAGTGGAAGCGCGCCGGTATTCACGCCACGCGCGGGCCGTTCACCATCAATGACTTCCTCACGCTCATGGCGTGGCACGACGACAACCACCTCGACCAGCTCCGGCGCGCGCTGGAGGGCCAGGCCTGAGACCAGACCAGGTGGCCACCTAAAATTCAAGCACGCGGCCATGGTCGTCCTTCAGGATTCTCGGGCTCGACGGGAGGCACCACCGGATGTGGAGAGAGCGGCGCGCGACCAACTCGTAGCGAGCTCGCCGGCCGGACGTTACGCCGGCGGCTATCCCTGGCGCTGGCACGGGGGCCGACATCCCCGCCTTACGGCGCTGGCCGCAGCACCAGGGCTTCACCCGCCGCCTCGCGGCAGCGCGGCGAGCTCTTCTCGAGGAGTATTAGTCTATCGCTCGCCGCTCTGCTGGAGTAGCTTCGCCACGAGGCCGGTCCACCCGGTCTGATGGCTCGCGCCGATACCAGCGCCGTTGTCGCCGTGGAAGTATTCGTAGAACAGGATGAGATCGCGCCAGAGCGGATCGCGCTGGAATATCTCCGTGCCGCCGTAGACGGGCCGCCGGCCGTCCTCGTCGCGCAGGAAGATGCGCGTGAGCCGCCGCGAGAGCTCCGCGGCCACCTGCCACAGGTTGAGCGTCGTCGCCGAGCCCGTCGGGAACGCGATCTTGAAGGTGTCGCGGTAGAAGTAGTGGAACTTCTGCAGCGACTCGATCAGCAGGTAGTTGACCGGGAACCAGACGGGGCCGCGCCAGTTCGAGTTGCCCCCGAAGAGCCCGCTCGTGGACTCGGCCGGCTCGTAGTCGACGCGATGCTCGGTCCCGCCAAGCCGGAGCGAGTAGGGATGATCCTTGTGAAAGCGCGATATGCCGCGGACGCCGTGCGGCGAGAGGAACTCCGCCTCGTCCAGCATCAGCCGGAGCACGCGCGGTAGCTGGGTACGCCCGACGATCGCCAGCAAACGGCGAACGCCCGAGCCGGGCCGCGTCGCCATCTCGACGTGGTCGCGAAACTCCGGATGGTTGTCGATGAACCACTGCATCCGGCGCTTGAAGCCGGGGAGCTTGTCCACCACCTCGGGCTCGAGCGTCTCCACCGCGAACAGGGGGATGAGCCCGACCATCGAGCGCACCTTCAGCGGCGAGGCGGCGCCGTCGGCGTGGAGCACGTCGTAGTAAAACCCATCCCCTTCGTCCCAGAGGTTGATGCCGGTGGGACACTGATCGACCGCGTGCGCGATGAAGACGAAGTGCTCGAAGAACTTCGAGGCGACGTCTTCGTAGGCCGGATCCTCCCGGGCGAGCTCGAGCGCGATCGCCAGCATGTTGAGGCAGTACATGCCCATCCAGGAAGTGCCGTCCGACTGCTCGAGGCGGTCCCCGGTCGGCAAGGGCGCCGAGCGATCGAAGACGCCGATGTTGTCGAGGCCGAGGAAGCCGCCTTGGAACACGTTCCGGCCCCCGGCGTCCTTGCGGTTCACCCACCATGTGAAGTTCAGCAGGAGCTTGTGGAAGACCTTCTCGAGGAATTCGCGGTCGCCCCGGCCGCGCAGTCGCCGCTCGATCCGGTAGACGCGCAGGGCCGCCCACGCGTGCACGGGCGGGTTCACGTCACCGAACGACCACTCGTACGCCGGAATCTGGCCGTTCGGGTGCATGTACCACTCGCGCAGGAACAGGATGAGCTGCGCCTTGGCGAAGTCGGGATCGACCAGAGCGAGCGGAATCGTGTGGAAGGCCAGATCCCACGCCGCGTACCACGGGTATTCCCACTTGTCGGGCATGGAAATGACGTCTTCGTTGTAGAGGTGTCGCCATTCGCGATTGCGCCCGTCGAGCCGGCCGGCCGGCGGGAGGCTCGCCGGGTCACCCTCCAGCCAGCGCCGGACGTCGTAGTGATAGAACTGCTTCGACCAGAGGAGGCCGGCGAACGCCTGGCGCATGACGTTCCGCGCGTCGTCCGACAGCTTCTTCGGGATGACCGTCTCGTAGAAGCGCTCGGCTTCCTGCATCCGCTGACCGAATACGACGTCGAACTCCTTGCCGAACGCGTCGCCCGGAATCGGCGTGTGGGAGAGCCGGAGCCGCATGACCGCGCTCCGGCCGGGGGCTAGCGTGTGCCGGTAGTACGCCGCGGCTTTCGTGCCCACGCTCTCGGGATTGACGGCGTCCTTCCGGCCCTCCACGACGCGCGCGTTGATCGAGTCCTTCACGTACGGGCGCGCGTTTGGCCGGCCGTACAGGCGCTCGACGTTCGTGTCGTTCTCCGTGAAGAGGAGCTCGGGTGCGCCCTCGCAATAGAGCCAGCGGGCGCCGAGCGAGGCGTGGTCGCCCTCGATCACCTCGAAACCGCCGGCGGTGTCGGCCGCGCGCAGCGTCGGCCGCTCGGGTCCGCCGGCGTCCCACGACCAGGTGTTCCGATACCAGAGGGTCGGCAAGAGGTGCAGCTCCGCCGATTCCGGACCGCGATTGGTCGCGGTGATCCGGACGAGGACGTCATCGGGCGCCGCTTTCGCGTACTCGACCAACACGTCGAAGTACCGGTCCCCCTCGAAAACGCCGGCGTCGATCAGCTCGAACTCCGGCGCCCGGCGGTCGCGGCGACGGCTCTCGTTCACCAGCGCCGCGTAGGGGAACTCCGCCTGCGGGTACCTGTAGAGATACTTCATGTACGAATGGGTCGGCGTCGAGTCGAGGTAGAAGTAGTACTCCTTCACGTCCTCGCCGTGATTGCCCTCGTTGCCGTTGAGACCGAAGAGGCGTTCCTTCAGGATCGGATCGCGGCCGTTCCAGAAGGCCAGCGCGAAGCAGAGCCGCCCGTGGTTATCGCAGATCCCGGCGATGCCGTCCTCGCCCCACCGGTACGCGCGCGACCGCGCGTGGTCGTGCGGGAAGGACTCCCAGACCGTGCCGTGGGGGCTGTAGTCCTCGCGGACGGTTCCCCATTGACGCTCGGCCAGGTACGGACCCCATCGTTTCCAGTGGGCCGTGCGGTCCTGGGATTCCTGGAGCCTCAGCTCCTCTCTCGTCGGAGCTCTTCGCCGGCTCGAGCCCTGAGGGCTATCGGGCGCCTTGGGCACGGCGTGCTCGAGCGACGGCGCGGGATCGCAACGATCTGGCGATGGCGGCCGCGCCGAGGAGCGCCGCCCGCGGCTCGAGGACCACGTGCACGGGAATCGAGGCGAGCATGGGGCTCAGCCGGCCCTTGTCGCAAAAGGCGGCCATGAACGTGCCGTCCTCCAGCTTGGCCCGGATCTTCGGCGCGATGCCGCCTGCGACGAAGACGCCGCCGACCGCGAGCGCCTTGAGGGCGAGGTTGCCGGCTTCGGCGCCGTAGACGGACACGAAGACCTCGAGCGCCTGGACGGAGCGCGGATCGCGGCGCTCGAGCGCCGCCTCGCTGACGGCCGCGCTCGGATCACCGCTCTCCATCCGCGCGCGCAGCCACTCCGGCTCGGGCGTGCCGTCGCTGGCCACCAGGAACCGGTAGATGTTGTAGAGCCCGGGCCCGGAGACGACGCGCTCGTAGCTGACGCGTCCGAACTCTCGCCGCAGGAACTTCCAGAGATCGATCTCGAGATCGTTGCGGGGCGCGAAGTCGACGTGGCCGCCCTCAGAGGGCACCGTGTGGTGGCGGCGGCCATCCCAGGGCAGCACGACTTCGCCGAGCCCGGTGCCGGCCGCGATCAAGGCCATGTTGGCCTTGTGCGGCTTGCCGGCCTGAAGCGTCGCCAGCGCCGACGGCCCGAGACCCAGCACCCCGTGCGCGGTGGCCTCCAGGTCGTTCACCAGCTTCATGCGCGACGTCCCGGCGCTCTGCGCGAGCGCGGCCTCGTCGACCACCCACGGCAGATTGATCGCGGTGCATCGGCCGTCGATGACGGGTCCGGCGACCCCGACGCAGGCCGCGTCGATCGTGACGGGCGGGCCCTCCAGGAGAAACTGTCGGATCGCCTGCTCGGGCGCCGCGTAGCCGTGGCTCGCGGTCACGGATTCGCGGACGAGCGCCTGCCCACGACCCCGCTCGTCGAAGAGGGCCAGCGCAGTCTTGGTCCCGCCGACGTCGCCGGCGAGGATCACCCGGCGGTCTGCTCGACGTGACCGCCGAACTTCTGCCGCATGGCCGAGAGGACCTTCTCGGCGAAGGTATGATCCTGACGCGACCGGAATCGCGTGTAGAGCGACGCCGAGAGTACGTCGGCCGGCACGCCTTCTTCGACGGCTGCCATGACGGTCCAGCGACCCTCGCCGGAGTCGGCCACCACGCCCGTGTAGTTCGACAGCGTGGGATTCTCAGTGAGCGCCTGCGCCGTCAGGTCGAGAAGCCACGAGCTGACCACCGAGCCGCGGCGCCACACCTCGGTGATGTCGCGGATGCTCAGCTCATATCGCAGGTCGGGTTCCAGCGCCTTCGAGCCGGCGTTCTTGAGGATGTCGAGGCCCTCGGCATAGGCCTGCATGAGCCCGTACTCGATGCCGTTGTGGATCATCTTCACGAAGTGGCCGGCGCCCGCGGGACCGCAGTGCAGATAGCCCTGCTCGGCGGTGCCGCCCACGGCCTCGCGGCCGGGCGTGCGCGTCACAGTGTTCGACCCCGGAGCGAGCGTCTTGAAGATCGGCTCGAGATGCTGGACGATCTCCGGCTCGCCGCCGATCATCAGACAGTAGCCGCGCTCGAGCCCCCAGACGCCGCCGCTGGTGCCGACGTCGACGTAGTGAATGCCCGCCGGCCGCACCATCTTCATGCGCCGCACATCATCCTTGTAGAAGGAGTTGCCGCCATCGATGATCGTGTCGCCGGACGACAGGCGCTTGGCCAGATCGGTCACGACCTGCTCGGTCGCCGCGCCGGCGGGCACCATCACCCACACGACGCGGGGAGGCCTGAGCGCCCGGACGAGGTCGTCGAGCGTCGTCGTGCCGGTCCCACCGTCGGCGGTCACCGCCTTCACCCCGGCCGGGTCCGACGCGTAGCCGACGATCTCGTGGCCGCCGCGCATCAAGCGGCGCGCCATGTTCCCACCCATCCGGCCCAGCCCGACCATCCCCACTTGCATGGAATCCTCCGATTCGTTCATAAGCGCGCCTCGGTCGGCGGGGACCCCAGCCCCGCGACGACCTGCGGCGCGCACCTGTTCATAGGCGCGCCTCGGTCGGCGGGGCCCCAGCCCCGCGACGACCTGCGGCGCGCACTTCAGATGGCCTGGCGGAGCCGGGCCAATCCGTTTTTCACGTCGGTCCCGAGGTGCACGCGCAACGCGCGGCGGCCGCGCTCGCGCAGCACCTGGAAGTCGCCCAGCGCCTGCGCGTTCTTTACCACGCCGAACGAGTACCGCCGGCCTGGCACCGGCAGATCGTCGGCGTCGTCGCAGGTGATCTGGACGAACACGCCGGAGTTCGGGCCGCCCTTGTACGCCTGACCCGTCGAGTGCAGATAGCGCGGCCCGAAGCCGACGCAGGTCGCGACCCGGAACCGGTCGCGCACCGCGAGGCGGATCGTCGAGAGCTCGGCCTCGTGCGTTTCGTTCATCGGGACGTATGCCAGGAAGGCGGCATAATCGCCCGGCTTGATCGACTCGAGATGGGCCTTCAGCGTCGCCGCGAACGCCGGATCGCTCACGCCGAGGGGCGAGGCGGGCGGCAGCGCGCCGGCCTTCTCGTAGTGGTCCGTCAGCGCGCGCGTCGCCACCTTGCTGGCCTCGACGTCGGGCTGGTCGAACGGGTTGACACCGATGATCGCGCCGGCGACGGCCGTGGCGACCTCCCAGCGGAAGAACTCCGCGCCGAGGTGATACGGATCGGGAACGCGGAGGCGCACGACCGGCTGGCCGGCGCGCTCGAGCGCGGCCATCGCCTCGTCCTGCGCGGGGTCGGCCGCGGAGTCCAGACGCACATAGACGAAGTGGCGGTCGTCACCGTACACCGCCGGCGCTCCCAGCGGCTCGCCGTCGACCGGGATCAAGCCCTTGCCCACCTTGCCCGTCGACTCGGCGAGGAGCTGCTCGAGCCAGACGCCGAGGGCGCCGATGCCGGGCGATGTCACCAGCGTGACCTTGTCGCGCCCGCGCTGCGCGAGAACGCCCAGGCGAATCCCGAGGAGAGCGCCCGGATTGTCGGCGACCCGGACGGCCGGGCCGCAGCGATCCGCCATCTCGGCAGCCAGGGCGAGGAATCGCGCGACGTCGAGCCCCATGATCGCAGCCGGCGCCATGCCGAAGTCCGACAGCGCCGAGTAGCGCCCGCCGATCGCCGGTACGCCGGGGATGATCCGGCGGAAGCGATCCGTGTTCGCCACCTGCTCCATCCGCGAGCCCGGGTCGGTGATGGTGATGAAGTGATTGCCGGCACGCTCGGCGCCGATCGTTCGCCGCACGCGATCGAAGAAATACGAGAAGAAGATGTTCGGCTCGAGCGTGGTGCCAGACTTGCTCGAAACGATGAAGAGCGTCCGGGCCACGTCGATCCGGTGCTCGAGCGCGTGGATCTGCCCCGGGTCGGTCGAGTCCAGGACGAAGAGCTCGGGATATCCGGCGATGCGACCGAACGTCGACTTGAGGGCTTCCGGGCAGAGGCTCGAGCCGCCCATGCCGAGCACCAGCGCGTGAGTGAAGCCGGCGCGGCGGATCTCGTTGGCCAGGTCGCCGAGCGCGCTGGCGCGGACGCGCTGCTCACCGGCGACGGCGAGCCACCCGAGCCAGCTCGCCTCGTCGGCGCCGGTCCACAAAGTCGCGTCCCGCGACCAGAGGCGTTTCATCTTGTCGCCAGCGCGCCACTGCTCGAGCTCGGCGCGCACCGCCGCCTCGAGAGCGTCCAGCAGCCGGAACGTCGTGGCGCCGCTCACGGCGATCTCCGGCGGACGAGCTCGCGAACAGAACCGCCGTCGGCGACGACGACCGTATCGGCGGTGCCGAGAAACAGCCCCGTGTCGATGACGCCAGGAATCGCCCGGATCGTCCGCTCGAGGCGCGCCGGGTCGTCGATGGGCCCTACCGCGCAGTCGAGGATCACGTTGAAGTTGTTGGTCACGAACGGGCCGTCCTCGGCAGCCCTCAGGGCGGGCTTCAGCTCGAGGTCGCCTAGACGCCGCCGGCAGAGCGGGAGCGCGAACGGCAGGACCTCGACCGGAAGGCGGCCGCGGCGGCCGAGGGTGTCGACGAGCTTCTCGGCGGTCACGAGGATGACCTGACGCCGCGAGGCAGCCGCGACGATGCGCTCGCGCACCAGGGCGGCGCCGTAGCCTTTGATGAGGTTGAGGTAGGGGTCAACCTCGTCCGCGCCGTCGACGGTGAGGTCGATGTCAGCCTCGAGCCCCACGAGATCGATGCCGAGCTCGCGGGCCAGGTGGGCCGTTTCGTCGGACGTCGCGACACCGCGCGCCCGTAGGCCCTCGCGTATGCGCGCGGCGAGGGCCTCGACGAACGCCCTGGCGGCGCGGCCCGAGCCAAGCCCAACGACGGCGCCGTCCCGGACGAAGCCGAGGGCGTGCGACGCCAGTGCTACGAGCGGATCGTCGGTCGTTGCTGCCATGCGGGCATGGCCCCGACACAAGGATACCGCCAAGCGCACGAGCCGCCCCGGTCGATTTGGATGCGCCGAGCGCCGCCGGCGATTCAAGAATCCCCGAGGGGCGCTCGAGCGTCGGAAGGGCCTGGAGGCGAAGAACATGTTGACCATGCTGCTACCGACCATCCTGCTGCTGACGCTGATCGTGTCGCCGCTGGTGTGGCGAATCCGCGCCGACCGGCGCCGCGACCGCGCTGATATCCTGCGCGCCGATATCTACAGCGCCGTCAATCGGCGGCTGCACGGCGAGTCCCTGCTCACGGTCGATGTCGAGCCGAAGACGCTCTGGCATTCTGGCCGCGTCGTCCTCTGGACGCCCGCCGGCTACGAGGATCTGGCCGAGAGCGTGTGGCGGGATGTCGCCGGGCGCATGCCGGTCGACTACGAGCTTGTGGTGAAGCCCGGGCACGCGGAGGAGCCGCTGCGGCGCGCGGCCTGATGCATCATCGCCGCCGCCGCGCTGCAGTGCTGACGGCGCGCGCGGCTGAGACAGACGCTGAAATCAGTAGCGCGGCGGGGAAGATTGTCTTAGATTCGTGGCCGTGTCGAAACGGGACGCATCGGCGCGGTGACCGCGAGCTACATTCACCGCGGTGCCGAGCAAGCCGTTCGGTCGTGATCTGTTTCTAGATACCCGTTACCAGCAAACGGGCACGCGTTTCCTCGTCTACCCGCAACCAAAGTTCCTGCGCGGCTTCGCTCGGCCGGTCACCATCCACGTCGACTCGACACCGGGCACCATCGGGCCCGGCCCGGCCGATGAGCGCATGTACGTCGTCGACGCGCGCAGCAAGCGCCCGTACTCGGACACGGGCCGGGTGCCGCCGTACTCCGGCCGGGTCCTGGACCGCGCCGTTCCCAATCAGCGCGGTCACTTCGACGAGATCGCCCCGGAACACCCGACCTTCAGGTCGGCGACGGTCTACGGCACCGTCAGGTGCGTCCTCGACATTTGGGAAGCCTATCTGGGCCGGCGTGTCGCGTGGCACTTTCGCGACACTTATCGGCGCCTCGAGATCATCCCGCGGACACGGCACTGGAACGCCTTCTCGATGTTCGGCTACATCGAATTCGGCGAGGGCGATCCATCGGGGCTTCTGTGCGAGAACTTCGACAGCGTCGCGCACGAGGTCGGCCACCTCATCCTCAAGGGCGTGATCGGCAACCCAAAGGAGCGGCTCGTCGAGCTGCGCGCTCACGAGGAGGCGTGCGCGGACCTGGTCGCGATCCTGTCGTCACTCCACTTCAACGAGGTCGTCGACCGCCTGCTCGAGCGCACGCAAGGACGGCTCTACGCCTCGAGTGTGGTCACGCGTATCGGCGAGTCGGTCGTGGACCGCAACGCGTACAACAACTTCACGATCAGCGACGTCCCGTGGGACCCCAATCCCGACTCGTACAAGTACGCCCTCTGCCTGCCGTTCGAGGGCGCGGTCTTCGACCTCCTGGTCGAGCTCTACGAGCGACGCCTGGTGGCCCGGGAGATGATCGCCCCGAACATCGCCGAGCACTCGACCCACACGCGTGGCCGCGCCGTGCGTCGCCTCCATCGAGTGTTCGCCCGTGCGTTCGCGCGTCACGGTGATACCTTCAAGCTGGCGCTCGCGGAAGCTCGGGACTATCTGGGCATGCTGCTCGCGCGCACCTGGCAGATGACGCCGCAGACCGACTTCTCCTACGCGAAGGTGGTGGCCACGATGCTGGCCGCCGATCAGCAGCTGGGCGGGCGC
>DASRIY010000483.1:0-24222 GCA_035649755.1 Candidatus Methylomirabilota bacterium | reverse complement strand
GGCCGGATCAAGACGCAGCAGACGGAGCTCTTCGGAGAGATCGTCATCGAACGCCAGACCGCGGTATCCAATGGGGAGCCAAGCCGTGCCGACTCCAACTGACGTCGTCGAAGCGCTTCTCTTCGCGTCCGATACGCCTCTGGAAGCCGAGCGCATCCGCGAGGTGCTCGATCTGCCCGACGCCCACGAGGCGAGCCGGCTGATCGAGGAGCTACGTGCGCGCTACGAGACGTCCAGCCAGGGGCTGCAGATCGTCGAGGTCGGCGGCGGATACCGGATGGTCACGCGGCCCGAGGTGGCCCCATGGCTTGTCCGGCTCGCGCGCGCCCGGACCCGTACGCGGCTCTCGCGGCCGGCGCTCGAGGCGCTGGCGATCGTCGCCTACAAGCAGCCGGTATCGCGTCCCGAGATCGATGCGGTTCGCGGCGTGAACTCCGAGGGGGTGCTCGACAACCTTCTCGAACGGCGTCTCATCCGCATCACCGGGCGGAAAGAGGCGCCTGGGCGGCCCTACCTCTTCGAGACGACGCGCGAGTTCCTGGTCGCCTTCGGGCTGCGTGACATCGGTGACCTGCCGAAGGTCGAGGGCGAGCTGGTCATTCCGGAGCTGGCGGCCGTCGCCGAGCATAGTGAAGCTGAGACTCAACAAGATTCTGGCGCAGGCGGGACTGAGCTCACGACGGGGCGGTGACCGCCTGATCGTCGACGGCCACGTCGCCGTCAACGGTGTGGTCACGCGGAGCCCCGCCACCCTCGCCGATCCCGACGTCGATACCATCGCGGTAGACGGCAGGCCCCTGCCGCCCGCCGAAGCCAAGCGCTACCTGCTCCTCAACAAGCCGCGCGGCTACGTCACGACCCTCCGCGACCCGCAGGGCCGCCCGGTGGTCGCCGATCTCGTGACGCGTGACGTGCGCCTGTACCCGGTCGGCCGCCTCGATTGGGACGTCGAGGGGGCACTTCTGCTCACGAACGACGGGCCTCTCACGCACCGGCTCTTGCATCCGCGATACGCGCTGCCGCGCGTGTACGAGGCGCGGGTGGAGGGCAGCGTGACCGCCGAGGGCCTTGTCTGCTGGCGGCGCGGCGTGACGCTGGAGGACGGGCCGGCGCGGCCGCTGGGGGTGGAGCTCACGCGGAGCGGCGCGCGAGAGAGCCGGCTCCGGCTCACCTTCGCCGAAGGGCGCAATCACGAGGTGAAGCGGTTCTGCGAGGCCCTGGGTCATCGGGTACTCGCGCTCCGGCGCATCGCGTTCGGTCCGGTTGCGCTCGGCGCCTTGCGCCCGGGTGAATCGCGTCCGTTGACCGCGAAAGAAGTGAGCGCCCTGCGCCTCGCCGTCTCGACTTCCCGTGGAGAAGCCGAGCCGGATTGAGGGCCTCTGACGCCGACTTGCCCTCGGATGGGGCAGCGGCCTATAATCCGCGGTACTCCAAGAGCGCGGCAGTAGTGGGAGTCCCTATGAACCTGGACGATTGGCGCTCCAGGATCAACGAACTCGACAACCGAATTCTCCAGCTCCTCAACCAGCGCGCCGAGGCCGCCCTCCAGATCGGAGACCTCAAACGAAGGCAGGATGCGCCGATCTATGCCCCGGAGCGGGAGGCCGCGATCCTCCGGCGCCTGGGCGAGACCAGCGCAGGCCCGCTCGCGGCTCCGGCCATCAACGCCATCTGGCGCGAGATCCTCTCGGCGTGCCGGGCCCTCGAGTCGACGCTGACTGTCTCCTACTTCGGCCCCCAGGCGACGTTCACGCACCAGGCCGCGCTCCGGCGCTTCGGCGCCGCTGTGGGCTATCGGGCGGCGAAGACCATCGTCGAGGTATTCGAGGACGTCGAGCGGGGACGCGCCGACTTCGGCGTCGTGCCGGTGGAGAACAACACCGAGGGGGCGGTCAACGTCACGCTCGACCGGCTCATCGACTCCGACACGCTCATCTGCGGTGAGCTCCGGCTCGAGATCACGCAGAACCTCCTGTCGCGCGCCACCGGCCTGGACGGGATCAAGCGCGTGCTCTCGCACCCCCAGGGGCTCGCGCAGTGCCGCGTGTGGCTCGCCCAGCACTTGCCGGACGTCGCGACCGAGCAGTCGCTCTCCACCGCCGCCGCCGCCGAGATGGCCGCCGCTGACTCCACGGTCGCCGCGATTGCCTCCGATCTGGCGGGCGAGCTCTACAAGGTTCCGATCCTCAGAGCCGGGATCGAGGACAATCCTCACAACTCCACCCGCTTTCTCGTCATCGGCCGCCACGCCGGCGGCCCGACGGGACGAGACAAGACGTCGATCCTGTTCGCGATGCGTAACGAGCCGGGCAGCCTCTATCGCATCCTCGAGCCCCTGGCGCGACTCGGGATCAACCTCACGAAAATCGAGTCGCGTCCGGCCAAGCAGAGCCCCTGGGAGTATGTGATCTTCGTGGATCTCGAGGGCCACCGCGCCACGCCCGCCGTGGCGTCGGTGCTGCGTGAGATCGAGGAGCGGACCCTGTTCCTGAAGGTCCTCGGGTCGTACCCGGCCCTCTAAGGAGAGAGCATGCCAACGCAGTGGGAGTCGCTCGCGAACGAACACATCCTGGGCATCGCTCCATACGAGCCGGGCAAGCCGATCGAGGAGCTCGAGCGGGAGCTCATGATCCACAACCCGATCAAGCTCGCGTCGAACGAGAATCCGCTGCCCCCGTCCGACCGGGTCCAGAAGGCCATCGTCAACGCGTTGAACTCGCTCGACCGGTATCCGGACGGCAGCGGCTTCTATCTGCGGCAGGCGCTCGCCAAGAAGCACGGCGTCATGCCGGATCAGGTCGTGCTCGGCAACGGCTCGAACGAGCTCCTCGAGCTCTTGGTGCGCACCTTCCTGCGCCCGGGTGACGAGGCGGTGGTGCCCCATCCGTCGTTCCCCGTCTATCCGGCGACCGTCCAGGCGGCCGGTGGCGTGCGCGTCATGGTGATGCTGAAGGAGTTCCGGCTCGACCTCGAGGCCATGGCGCGGGCCATCACGCCGATGACGAAGATGGTGTTCGTGGCGAACCCGAACAACCCGACCGCCACCATCGTCACGCGCGACGAGGTGGAGCACTTCATGGCCCGCGTGCCCGAGCGCACGATCGTCGTCTTCGACGAGGCGTACATCGAGTTCGCGATGGGCCCCGATTTCCCCGACACGATCTCGCTGGTCAAGCAGGGGAGGAAGGTGGTCGTCCTGCGCACCTTCTCGAAGGCCTCGAGCCTGGCCGGGTTGCGCGTGGGATACGGCGTGGCCGACGCCGACGCGATCGCCCTGATGAACCGGATCCGCCAGCCCTTCAACGTCAACTCGCTGGCCCAGGCCGCCGCGCTCGCTGCCCTCGACGACGAGGCACACATCATGGAGTGCGTGCGGATGATCGAGGCCGGCCGCCACTTCCTCTACGACGAGCTCAAGCGCATCGGGCTCTCGTACGTTCCCTCACGCGCGAACTTCATCCTGGTCGACGTCGGCCGCAGCGCCGCCGACATCTATCAGAAGCTCCTGCACCAGGGCGTGATCGTGCGCCCGATGACGCCCTTCGGCCTGGAGACGGCGCTGCGCATCACGGTGGGCACCCCCGAGGAGAACCGCAAGCTCGTGAAGGCGTTGCGCACGGTTCTCGGGAAGCCCGCCGCGTGATTCGCGAGCTGGCGATCGTCGGCGTCGGCCTCCTGGGCGGCTCCGTGGCCAAGGCCGCGCGGGCCGGCCGGCTCGCCCGGCGGCTCGTCGGCATCGGGCGCGACGCCAGTCGGCTGCGCCCGGCGCTCGAGGACGGCACGCTCGATGTCGTCACGACCGATCTCGCCGAGGGCGTACGCGGGGCGGACTTCGTCCTGCTCGCAGCGCCGGTGCTGGCGATCGAGGGGCTCCTCGAGCAAGTGGGGCGCGCGGCGCCGACCGGGGCCGTGGTCACGGACGTGGGGTCGACGAAGCGCAACATCGTGCGCGCCGCCGAGCGGCTCTACGCCGGGCGGCCGCTCGCCTTCGTGGGCAGCCATCCGCTGGCGGGCTCGGAGCAGAGCGGCTACAAGGTCGCGCGGGTCGATCTGTTCCAGGGCGCGACGGTCGTCGTGACGCCGACGGAGACGACGGAGCTCACCGCGCTCAAGCGGACCACCGAGTTCTGGGAAGCGCTGGGCGCGCGGGTGACCTCGCTCGATCCCGAGACGCACGACCGGACCGTGGCGGCGATCAGCCACCTGCCGCACCTGGTGGCGTGCGCCCTGGTCGACGGGGCGCGCCGCGTCGAGCCGGCCGCGCTCGAGCTGGCGGCGCGCGGATTCCGGGACACGACGCGGATCGCCGCCGGCGATCCTGACATGTGGACCGAGATCTTCCTGGCCAACCGCGACGCGCTGTCGGCGAGCGTCGCCGCGTTCAGGGAGGCGCTGGCCGATCTCGAGCGCGTCATCGCCGCTGGCGCCACCGACGAGCTTCACGCGGTGCTCGCCCGGATCAAGGCGATGCGCGAGGGCCTCCGATGAGATTCCGCGTGCGTCCGACGCCCCGTCTCGCCGGCTCGGCCGACGTGCCCGGCGACAAGTCCGTGTCGCACCGCGCGGCGCTCCTGGGCGCGCTCGCCGAGGGCACCACCGAGATCCACGGCTACCTCGAGGCCGAAGACTGCCTGCGGACGATCACGGCGGTCCAGGCGCTGGGCGCCGAGGTCACGCGCAAGGGGCCCGGTCAGTACCGGATCGAGGGCTGCGGGCGGCACGGGTTGCGCGAGCCGAACGACGTGATCGATTGCGGCAACTCCGGGACCTCGGCGCGCCTGCTGGTCGGCGTGCTCGCCGGCCAGCCCTTCTGGACGATGCTGACGGGCGACGAGTCGCTGCGCACGCGTCCGATGGGCCGGGTCGCCGACCCGCTGCGCCGGATGGGGGCGGCGGTGGTCGGGCGCGCCGGCGGCAGCAAGCTCCCGCTGGCGGTGAAGGGCACACGGCCGCTGCGTGCGATCACGCACGACTCGCCCGTGGCCTCGGCGCAGGTGAAATCGGCGGTCCTGCTGGCCGGCCTCTACGCCGATGGTCCCGTGTCGGTCAACGAGCCGGCGCCGTCGCGCGATCATTCCGAGCGGATGCTGCGGCAGTTCGGCGTCCAGCTCGTCACCGGCGACCGCTCGGTCACGCTGACACCGGGCGATCTGCGCGCGAGCGCGGTCACGGTGCCGGGCGACATCTCGTCGGCGGCCTTTCTGCTCGTCGCGGCCGCGCTCATCGGTGACCCGGGCGTGACGGTCCGACGAGTCGGCGTGAACCCGACGCGCACCGGCGTGCTGGACGTGCTCCAGGCGATGAGCGCCAATCTGCGAATCGATCCCGTGCCGGCGGCCGGCGCGGCGGAGCCGGCCGCCGACATTGCGATGTCGGCGTCGGAGCTGAAGGGCGCCTCGATCGGCGGCGCGCTCATTCCGCGCCTCATCGACGAGATCCCGGTGCTGGCCATCGCCGCAGCGCGCGCGCGGGGCGTCACCACCGTCGGCGACGCCGCCGAGCTCAGGGTCAAGGAGTCCGACCGGATCGTCGCGCTCGCGCGCGAGCTCGGAAAGATGGGCGTCGTCGTCCGGGAGCGGCCCGACGGCATGACGATCGAAGGGCCCCAGCGCTTCCAGGGCGCCCGCGTGGCGAGCGGTGGCGATCATCGCGTCGCGATGGCGCTGGCCGTCGCCGGGCTGGTCGCCGACGGCGACACGATCGTCGAGGACACCGCCTGCGTGGCCACTTCGTTTCCACAGTTCGCGGCGATGATGAATGCGCTGGCCGGCACGGACGCGGTGACGGTCGAGAACGCATGAGAGACAAGCCGGTCATCACGATCGACGGCCCCGCCGGGGCGGGCAAGAGCACCGCGGCGCGTCTGCTCGCCGAGCGCCTCGGCTACACCCTCGTGCCCACCGGAGCGATGTACCGCGCCCTCGCGCTGAGCGTCATCCGGGCCGGTATTCCCGCGCGCGACGGCGAGGAGCTGCGAGCCCATCTGGGGCCTCGCGCGGTCGTCGTGAGGGCCGGGCGCGTCTACCTCGACGGCGAGGACGTGAGTGACGCCATCCGGACCCAAGAGGTCGGTCAGGTGACCTCGAGCATCACGACGCTGGCGTCGGTGCGCGAGAAGGTCACGCCGCTTCAGCGAGAGATGGCCGCCGCCGGCGGCGCCGTCCTCGAGGGGCGCGACACCGGTACCGTCGTGTGCCCGGACGCCGAGGTGAAGTTCTTCCTGACCGCGTCGCTCGAGGCGCGCGCGCGGCGTCGCCAGGCCGAGCTGTCGGCGGCCGGAACTCCGGCGCCGCTCTCCGCGATCACGGCCGAGCTCCGCGCGCGCGACACCCAGGACGAGACCCGCGCGCTGGCGCCGCTCCGGAAGGCGGCCGACGCGATCGAGGTCGACACGTCCGACCTCGGCGTGGAGCAGGTCGTGGAGCGGCTGCTCCAGACGATCGAGCACCGGCGCGGCGGAGCGGCGGTCTCCGCGCCGCCGGTCAATCGGCTCTACACGATCCTGAAGATTCCCGCGGTCGCGATCGCGCGCACGATGTTCCGGCTGGAAGCCAGGGACCGTGAGAACGTCCCGGCGGCAGGCCCGGTGCTGCTGGTCGCGAACCACTCGAGCGTTCTCGATCCGCCGCTCATCGGCTCCGCCACCGGTCGCCAGCTCAGCTTCCTGGCGAAGGCCGAGCTCTTCGACCTGCCCCTGTTCGGCGGGCTGATCCGGCGGCTCAACGCGCGCCCGGTCCGGCGTGAGGGGGCCGATCCCTCCGCCCTGCGTACCGCGATGCGCGTGCTCGAGGACGGGGGAGCCCTCCTGATCTTTCCCGAAGGTACGCGGGGCGACGAGGGTATCATCCGTTCCGCGAAGACCGGAGCGGGGATGCTGGCGGTGCTGAGCGGGGCGGCCGTGGTCCCGGTCTACATCCAGGGCTCCGGCCGGGCCTGGCCGAGGGGTCGCAAGCTCCCACGCCCGGCGAAGGTGACGGTGACGTTCGGCAAGGCGCTCCGGTTCGAGGCGGAGCGCGGCGCCGATCGCAAGCGGCAATACGAGATTGCCAGCCGCGAGATGATGGAGGCGATCACGCGGCTCAAGGACGGCGGCACCGACCATGCGCGCACACGCTGGTCGGCGGTTTCGGCGGCTCGAAGCAAATAAATTTGACTGGAGGAACGGGTGGTATGAAGAACGACCCACGGAATTACCTCGGCGGACCGCGCGGGGAGGGCGGCGACGCGGCCGAGGAACGGATGGAGGACTGGTATCACAACGGTGTGACCGAGTTCGAGGAAGGCGAGGTGGTCCGCGGCCGCGTGGTCCACGTCGGCTCGAGCGAGGTGCTGGTCGACGTCGGGTACAAGAGCGAGGGCGCGATCCCCATCGAGGAGTTCCACCGCCACGGCACCCTGCCGAAGGTGGGTGAGGAGATCGAGGTCTACCTCGAGGCCAAGGAAGACTCCGAGGGGCTCATCGTCCTGTCGAAGGACAAGGCCGACAAGATCAAGGTCTGGGACGCGATCACCCAGGCCTACGAGAAGGGCGCGCCGGTGGAAGGCCGCGTCGTCGAGGTCGTCAAGGGCGGTCTCGCCGTCGACGTCGGCGTCAAGGCGTTTCTGCCGGGCTCCCAGGTCGACCTTCGTCCGGTGAAGAACCTGGCCTCCATGGTCGGTCAGACGATCCGGTCCAAGGTCATCAAGCTCAACCGGCGCCGCGGGAACGTCGTGCTCTCGCGCCGCTCGGTGCTCGAGGAAGAGCGCGAGGAGAAGAAGAAGCACACATTGCAGGTCCTCGCTGAAGGCATGGTGCTGACCGGGACCGTCAAGAACATCACCGACTACGGCGCGTTCATCGACCTCGGCGGCATCGACGGGCTCCTGCACGTGACGGACATGAGCTGGGGTCGCGTCGGCCACCCATCCGAGATCTTCCAGGTGGGTGACCAGGTCGAGGTGGTCGTGCTGCACTTCGATCGGGAGACCGGCCGGGTGTCGCTCGGATACAAGCAGAAGTCGTCCGATCCGTGGGAGCGCGTCGAGAAGACGTACGCCGCCGGCACCAAGACCCGGGGCAAGGTGGTGAGCCTCACCAACTACGGCGCGTTCATCGAGCTCGAGCCCGGCGTGGAGGGGCTCGTCCACGTGTCGGAGATGTCGTGGACCCGGCGCGTGCGCCATCCCTCGAAGCTCGTCAACGTCGGCGACGAGGTCGAGGTGATCGTGCTCGACGTCAACCGCGCCGCGAAGCGGATCTCGCTCGGCATGAAGCAGGTGGAGCCCGATCCGTGGGCGACCATCGAGGAGCGCTACCGGCCCGGCACGCGGGTGGTCGGGCGCGTGCGGAACCTCACCGACTTCGGCGCCTTCATCGAGCTCGAGCCGGGTGTCGACGGGCTCCTGCACATCTCGGACATGTCCTGGACGCGCAGCGTGGGGCACCCGTCCGAGATCCTCAAGAAGGGCCAGGAGCTCGAGACGCAAATCCTCAATCTGGATCGCGAGAACAAGCGGATCTCGCTCGGGCTCAAGCAAGTCCAGCCCGATCCGTGGACGACCGTCGCGCAGCGCTTTCCGATGGGCTCGCGGGTCACTGGAAAGATCGTCCGCCTCACCGACTTCGGGGCGTTCGTCGAGCTCGAGCCCGGCGTGGACGGGCTCCTGCACATCTCGCAGATGTCCAACCGGCCGATCGGCCGGCCAGACGAGCTGGTCAGCGTCGGCGACGAGCTGACGCTCCTGGTCATCCGCGTCGATCCCAACGAGCGGCGGATCGGCCTCTCCCTCAAGGAGCTGGCGCACGCCATCGAGCCGCCGAAGGAGATGGAGGGCGAGCGGGGTGGCGGACGCCGCGCCCGGCGCGGCGGCAAGCATCGCGACGACTACGACTACGACGACGAGGAGTAGGCTGGTCCGTCGGCGTACCGTTCTCCTTGCAGCGCTGTTGACCTATCTGGGAGTGGTTGCGCTCTTCGTGGCCGCTCTGTCCATCACCCTTTCGCCCGAGGGCGGGGGCGGGTCTCTCTTCGGGGCGCGCGTCGCGCTCGTGGAGCTCGACGGGCCCATCATCGATGTCGACGACCTCCTGCGCGAGCTCAAGGGCCACCGCGACAACCCGATGGTCAAGGCCGTGGTGATCCGGATCAACAGCCCGGGTGGGGTGGTCGCGCCGACCCAGGAGCTGCACGGGGCCCTCACGCGCCTGCGCGAGGCTGGCAAGCCGGTCGTCGCCTCCCTCGGCTCGGTGGCCGCCTCGGGCGGCTATTACGTGGCGGTCGCGGCCGACAAGATCTACGCCAACCCCGGCACGCTCACCGGCTCGATCGGCGTCATCATGCGGCTGGCCAACCTGGACGGACTCTTGAAGAAGGTCGGGGTCGACTTCGTCGTCGTGAAGGCCGGGCAGCTCAAGGACCTCGGCAACTTCGCGCGGGCGATGACCCCCGAGGAGCGTCGCGTGCTGCAGGTGATGCTCGACGACGTCCACACACAGTTCATCGATGCGGTCGCGGCCGGGCGCAAGCTCGACCGCGCCCAGGTCCTCGCCTTTGCCGACGGGCGGGTCGTCTCCGGCGCGCAGGCGAAGTCCATGAACATGATCGATGTGCTCGGCGGGCTCGAGGAGGCGCTCGATGGGGCCGCGGTGCTCGCGGGAATCCCGAAGCCCCCTCGAGTCGTCGGGCCGCGGCGCAAACTCTCGATCATGGACCTGGTTCGAAATCGTCTCGACCTCGGGCAGTGGTCCTCCGTTCCGCCCGGTCTGTCGGTGCTCAAGACGCCCCTTTACCTAATGGATTGAGAGCGACGCTTGGCGCGCAACCATCGAGCTTCGTCTCAGAGCCTCTCGCTTAACATATTATTTTTACGTGGGAAACTCCGTTGTGATGCCCCGGGGCGATTCCCCGCGCACTTTGGGCCAACACAGCGTCGTGGCAAGGGTTTCTTCCGCCGGGACAGTCTCGCGCGCGCCCGGCCGGGAAGGTGACGCCTAACCCCTTACGATGGTTGACATTCTCGAAAGAAGAATGCTAGCGTGCTCATTGAGTTTGAGTCCGGGCCACCCGGAAATTGCGACGGGAGTAAATGATGACGAAAGCCGACCTCATCGACGAAGTTTCCAAAGTCTCGAGCCTGACCAAGAAAGAGACGGAAACGATCGTCAACACCATCTTCGACAACATCACCGACGCCCTGTCGAAGGGGGACAAGGTCGAGCTTCGAGGCTTCGGCAGCTTCAGGATCCGTCACCGCAACTCCCGCAAGGGACGCAACCCCAAGACTGGGTCGAGCGTGGACGTTCCGCAAAAGCGGGTGCCGTTCTTCAAGGTGGGAAAGCGGCTCCGAGAACTCGTCAACGGCTGAACCCGATCCCGGCGGTGTGAAGCGCCTCTGGGCGCCCTGGCGCATGAGCTATGTCGGCGCCTCCAAGACTCCGAGCGGTTGCGTGTTCTGCGAAGCGCTCTCCGGCTCGGACGACCGTAAGAGCCTCGTCCTGGCCCGGCGCGACCGGGCGTTCCTCATCCTGAACCTCTTTCCGTATGCGCCGGGACACCTCATGGCGGTCGTGAACCGCCACGTCGGCACACTGGCCGACGCGGCGCCGGACGAGATCGCGGCGGCCGTGGAGCTGGTCACGCTGGCGACCCGGATCCTCGCCGCCGAATACCGGGCGGAGGGGTTCAACGTCGGGCTCAACCAGGGGCGGGTAGCCGGCGCCGGCATCGTCGACCACCTGCACATGCACATCGTGCCCCGGTGGAACGGCGACACGAACTTCATTCCGGTGATGAGCGACGTGCGCGTCATCCCGGAGGCGCTCGAGGCCACGTACGACCGGCTGAAGGGGCGGCTCGGTGGCTGAGCGGGACGACCTCACGCCGATGATGCGGCAGTACCAGAGCTTGAAGACGCGCTATCCGGACCACGTCCTCCTCTTCCGCCTGGGCGATTTCTACGAGACCTTCTTCGAGGACGCGGAGCTGGCGGCCCGGCTCCTCTCGATCACACTGACGGCGCGCCAGGGCGCGCCGATGGCCGGCATTCCCCACCACGCCGCCGACGGCTACATCGCGCGGCTGGTCCACGCGGGCCAGAAGATCGCGGTGTGCGAGCAGCTGGAGGCGCCGGGCCGCGAGAAGAAGCTTCTGCGGCGTGACGTCGTGCGCATCATCACGCCGGGCACGCTCACCGACACGGCCTACCTCGAGGGTGCCGCCAACAACTTCCTGCTCGCGATGGCCGTCGGGCGCGACGCGACCGGCGTGGCGCTCGTGGACGTGTCGACGGGCGAGTTCTGGGCGGGCGAAGATGCGGGCAAGGAGACGGAGGTGCTCGCGGCCGCGCTCGTGCGGCGGCCGGCGGAGATCGTCCTGCCGGACACGACGCGCGGTGATCCGGCGCTGCTGGCGCGTCTGCAGGCGACCGGCGCGACCCTGACCTTCGCCGATCCTCAGGGCTTCGCGCCGCGGCGGGCTTCGGCCGATCTTTGCGCCCACTTCAAGGTCGAGTCGCTCGCGCCTTTCGGCGTCGCCGACCTCACCGTGGGGCTCGGCGCCGCGGCGGCCGCCCTCGGCTACCTGCGCGCGACGCAGGGCGATGCGCTCGGCCATCTGACGCGCCTCACACGCCTGACCGCCGCCGACGCCCTGATGCTGGACGAGACGGCCGTGACGACGCTCGAGCTGCTCGAATCGAGCGGCGGAAGCGTCCGAGACTCGCTCTTCGGCGTCCTCGACGAGACCGTGACGCCGATGGGCGCCCGGCTCCTGCGCCAGTGGCTCCTGCGGCCGCTCCTCGATCCGGCGGCGATCGCCGCGCGGCAGACCGCTGTCGGCGCGATGATCGAGGCGCCGGCCGAGCGGGCGCGTCTGCGCGGGTTGCTCCGGGGCATCGGCGATCTCGAGCGGCTCACCAGCCGCGCCACGCTCGGCCAGGCGCACGCGCGTGACCTCGTCGGGCTGCGCGGGTGTCTGGCGCCGCTCGTCGAGATCCGAGCTTTGGCGTCCGTGTTCGCCGCGGAGCCGATCAGCGAAGCCCTCGCCGAGCTGACGCCGCTCGACGACCTGCGCGATCTGCTGGCGGCGGCCCTCGAGGACGAGCCGCCCCTCGGGCTCCATGACGGCGGCCTGATCCGCGAGAGCTGGCACGAAGGGCTCGCCGCGATCGTCTCCGACGCCCGGGAGGCGCGGGCGTGGATCGCCGGGCTCGAGGAGCGCGAGCGGGCGCGCACGGGGATCTCGAGCCTGCGCGTCCGGTTCAATCGCGTCTTCGGCTACGGAATCGAGGTGACCCACGCGCAGGCCGCGCGGGTGCCCGCCGAGTATGTGCGACGCCAGACGCTGACCGGCGCCGAGCGCTACGTGACGCCGGAGCTCAAGGAATACGAGGCCAAGGCGCTCGGCGCCGACGAGCGGAGACGGCGGCTCGAGTACGAGCTGTTCGAGGAGGTGCGCCGGACCGTGGCAACGCGCGCCACGGAGCTGCTCGCGACCGCGCGCGCGCTCGCCCGGCTCGACGTCTTCGCCTCGCTGGCCGAGGTCGCGCACAGCCGGGGCCACGCGCGGCCCGTCGTCGATCGCGACGACACGCTCACGATCGTCGAGGGGCGGCATCCCGTGCTCGAGGCGCGCCTGGGCAGCCCGGTGACGCCGAACGACCTGGCCCTCGATCGCGAGGCGCGCATCGTCATCCTCACCGGTCCGAACATGGCCGGCAAGTCCGTCTATCTCCGCCAGACCGCGCTCATCACGATCATGGCGCAGCTCGGCGCGTTCGTGCCCGCGCGTCAGGCGCGGATCGGCGTCGTCGATCGCGTGTTCACGCGTGTAGGCGCGCAGGACAACCTGGCGCGCGGCCAGAGCACATTCCTGGTCGAGATGATCGAGACGGCGACCATCCTGAACAACGTCACGCCGCGGAGCCTGGTGCTGCTCGACGAGGTGGGGCGGGGGACGTCGACGTTCGACGGCCTGGCCATCGCGTGGGCCGTGGTGGAGACGCTGCACGACCGCGGGCAAGGCGCGAAGGTCCTGTTCGCGACACACTTCCACGAGCTGACGCGGCTCGCCGGACGGCTCGGCGGCGTGCGCAACTTCCACGTCGCCGTGCGCGAGTGGAACGACGAGATCGTCTTCCTGCACAAGGTGCAGACCGGCGGCACCGACCGGAGTTACGGCGTGCAGGTCGCGCGGCTCGCGGGGCTACCGGCGCCGGTGATCGCCCGCGCCAAGGCGCTGCTGGCCGAGCTCGAGGAGGCCGGACAGCTCAGAACCGACGCGAGCGACGCCGTCCAGCTCGGTCTTTTCGCGCAGCCCGGACCCGACCCGCTGATGGCGGAGCTGGCGAGCCTCGATCTGGCGCACCTCACGCCGCTCGAGGCGCTGAACATGCTGGCGAAGTGGCAGCAACGTCTCGGGGGCCACTGATCCGCATCCGACGGCTGCCGGACCACCTGGTCAACAAGATCGCCGCCGGCGAGGTCGTCGAGCGCCCGGCCTCGTCGGTGAAGGAGCTGGTCGAGAATGCGCTCGACGCCGGCGCCACCACCGTGACGGTCGATTTGCGCGACGGCGGAAGCGCGCTGATCCGCGTCACCGACGACGGGATCGGCATGACGGCGGAGGAGCTGCCGCTGGCCCTCGAGCGCCACGCGACCTCCAAGCTCGAGCACGACGAGGATCTTGACGCGATCGCGACGCTCGGCTTCCGTGGCGAGGCGCTGGCGGCGATCTGCGCGGTCTCCCGCTTCACGCTGACGAGCTGCCCGCGGGGAACCGCCGCGGGTTTGCGCCTAGCGGGCGAGGGCGGCACCGTCAAGCAGCGCCTCGAGGTTCCGGCCGACGCCGGCACGAGCATCGAGGTGCGCGACCTGTTCTTCAACACGCCCGCGCGGCTCAAGTTCCTCAAGTCGTCGGCGACGGAGCTGGCCGCGAGCCTGCGCGCCCTCACCCAGCTGGCCCTGGCGCATCCGCACGTGCATCTGCGCGTGGCCAACAACGCGCGGCCCGTGCTGACGGCGCCCGCGGCGAGCGACCTGCGCCACCGCGTGGGCGCGGTGTGGGGTCACGACGTCGCCACGCGGCTCCTCACCGTGGATCGCGCGGAGCACGGCGTGGCCGTGCGCGGGCTCGCGAGCCCGCCCGATCTGACCCGCGGCAACCGCGAGGAGATCGTCGTGATCGTGAATGGACGGCCGGTGCGGGACCCCGCGCTGCTGCAGGCGACACTCGACGCGTATCGCCCGCTGCTGCCGCGCGACCGGTTTCCGGTAGTCCTGCTGGCGCTCACGGTGCGCGAGAGCGACGTGGACGTGAACGTGCATCCAACGAAGGCGTGGGTGCGCTTCCGTCATCCCCGGCTGATCTACGAGATGGTGGCTGCGGCGACCCAGGCAGCGCTCCGCCGCCCGGCGGTGATGCCGGACGTCGACATCCGCGCCGGCGGAGACGGCCCGCTCGCAGCGCTCACGACCGACGCCGCGGCCGACGCCATGCGCTCGCCGGGTGGCGTCGCCGAGCAGCCGGCGCTCTTTGGCGCTCCTGCGGTATCGGAGACGCGCCCGCTCTTCGGGCGCGTGCTCGGTCAGGTGCAGGACACGTTCGTCGTCTCGACGTTCGGCGAGGAGGTCTTCTTCCTCGACCAGCACGTGGCCCACGAGCGGGTGCTGTTCGAGCGCATCCGGCGCGAGATGCTGGATGGGACGCCGGCGGCCCAGACGCTCCTGTTTCCGGAGCCGCTCGAGCTGCCGCCCGCGGCGTGTGCGCTGCTCGAGCGCTGGCGCGGGCCGCTCGAGCGGCTGGGCTTTGCCTTCGAGGGCTTCGGCGGTCCCGCCATCGTCGTCCGCGCCGTCCCCGCGCTTCTGAAGGCGAGCGAGCCCCGCCGCCTCATCGAGGCCGCGGTCGACGAGTTCGCGGGCGCCGGCACGACTATTCCGACCCTCGACCGCGCCCTCGCGTTCGTCGCCTGCCGTGCCGCCGTGAAGGCCAACACGCCCCTGGCGCGCGAAGAGATGGAGCGCCTGGTCGCGGAGCTGTCGGTCACCGAGACGCCTTACTTCTGCCCACACGGCCGTCCAATCGTCAGCCGAGTCTCGCTCCACGACATCCGCCGCGAGCTGAAACGAAACTGGTGAGCCAGACTTGGAAGACCGCGAAGGGTCGCCGCTGGAGCACCGGGCCGGGCCGGGTTGGGGTCGAGAAGACCACGCGGCACGCGTTCGCTGGCCCACTCGTCTGGGCTCCATCCGGGCGCATAGCATCCGCCGCCGGTCTTCGGGAACGGGTCCCTTCGACCCCAACCCGGCCCGGCCCGGTGCTCCAGCGGCGAATCCACCGCAGGATTTCAGCCTGATACACTGAGGAAGATGAGCGAGGACCTGAAGGTTCCCGTGGCCGTGATCGCGGGACCCACCGGAGTCGGCAAGACCGCTGTCGCGGTCGCGCTGGCCCGCCGACTGCCGATCGAGGTGATCAGCGCCGACTCGCGCCAGGTCTATCGCGGCATGGACGCGGCGACAGGCAAGCCGTCGCTCGAAGCGCGCCGCGCCGCTGTCCACCATCTCATCGACGTCGCCGACCCTGACGACCGTTATCAGGCCGCGCGCTTTCGCCGTGACGCCGAGGAGGCCATCGAGGCGATCCGCGCCCGCGGGCGCTTGCCCCTCGTCGTCGGCGGCACCGGGCTCTATATCCGGGCGCTCCTGCGCGGGCTCGACCCGGCGCCGCCCGCCGATCCCGCGTTCCGGCTCGAGCTGGCGGCGTTGGCCGCCCGCGAGGGCCGGCCGGCGCTCCATGCGCGTCTGAACGCCGAGGCGCCGGCCGCAGCGCGGCGGCTGCACCCCAACGACCACGTGCGGATCATGCGCGCCCTCGAGGTGGCCCGCGCGGGTGGCAGCGTGGCGACACAGACGCGCTGGCAGGAAGCCGCCGGGCGTTACGAGGTGACGTACTTCGGCCTCACCATGGACCGCCAGGCCCTGGCCGAGCGGCTCGCGTCGCGCGCGTCGGCGTTCGTCGCCGTCGGGCTCGCGGGCGAGGTCGAGCGTCTGCTCGCGCGGGGCTACGACGCCTCCTTGCCCTCGATGCAATCGATCGGCTATCGCGAGTTCGTGCAAGTCGCGCGCGGCGCCCTCTCGGTGCCCGAGGCGCTGCGCCTCATGCAGCGCGACACCGTGCGGTACGCCAAACGCCAGTGGACGTGGTTCGCGCGCGAGCCCGAGATCGCGTGGATCGACGTCGAGAAGCTCGGCGGCGCCGAGCGAGTAGCCGACGAGATCGCCCCGCAGCTGGAACGGAGCCTGGCCGGCCGGTGAGGCGAACGGGAAACGGCACGCGGAACGGTCAGGAGCGCGCCGTGATCGGTGCGCTGCGGCGGCCGACGCAGCGCCGCTCGGAAGTCGACGAGTCGCTCGAGGAGCTGGCGGGCCTGGTGGTGGCGGCCGGCGCCACCGTCGTCGGCCGCGTCACGCAGGAGCGGGCGGCGCCGACGCCCGCGCTCTACTTCGGGCGCGGCAAGGTCGAGGAGATCGGCGCGGCCGCCCGCGCGGCGTCGGCCGATCTCTTCATTTCCGACGACGAGCTCTCGCCGATCCAGGAGCGCAACATCTCCGAGGCGCTCGGCATCAAGGTCATCGACCGGACTGCGCTGATCCTCGACATCTTCGCCCAGCGCGCCCGTACCGCCGAGGGCAAGCTGCAGGTCGAGCTGGCGCAGCTCACGTATCTCATGCCGCGACTGATCGGGCAGTGGACCCACCTCGAGCGTTTGGGCGGTGGCATCGGCACCCGAGGCCCAGGCGAGACGCAGCTCGAGTCGGACCGCCGGGTGATCCGCCGCAAGGTCATGCAGATTCGCCGGCAGCTCGAGGGCGTGCAGGTGCATCGCCGGCTGCAGCGTCAGGGGCGCCGCAAGTCGGGCGTTCCGGTGGTCGCGCTGGTCGGGTACACGAACGCCGGGAAGACGACGCTCCTCAACCGGCTCGCCGGCGCGCAGCTGACGGCCGCCGATCAGCTGTTCGTGACGCTGGATCCCGCGGCGCGTGTCGTCCATCCGGCCGGTGGCCGGCCGTTCATCCTGACCGACACCGTCGGGTTCATCCGCAAGCTGCCGCACGAGCTGGTGGCCGCCTTCCGCGCGACGCTCGAGGAGCTGGCCGACGCCGACGTGCTGCTGCACGTGGTGGACACGAGCCATCCGGCCATGGAGGAGCACATGCGGGCCGTCGACGATCTCCTGCGCGAGCTGGAGGTCGCCGATCGTCCGACGGTGCTGGCGCTCAACAAGGTCGATCGGCTCGACACCGACCCGGCGCCTCTGGTGGCCCGGCGCGACGGCGTCGCCGTCTCGGCGGCCGCGGGAACCGGCATGGACGCGCTCCTGGCCGCCATCGAGCGGGCGCTGCCGGTGGCCGGCAGCGTCACGCTCCGAATTCCGCACGCCGACGGCACCGCGCTCGGGCTCTGCTATGAGCGCGGCCGCGTGCACGCCCGCCGCGATGGCCCCGGCTACGTCGAGGTCGACGCCGATCTGCCGATCGGGCTCTTGCGGAGCCTGGCGCGCTACCGCGTCGCCGCGTCGCCGTCCGTCCTGGGGATGGTAGACTGAGCGCCCTCATGGGACTCGCCAACTGGCTGACGATCGTCCGGATATTGCTGATCCCGGTGTTCGTGACGCTGCTCGTCTATCGGCGTCCGGGTTGGGCGCTGCTCGTCTTCGGCGCTGCGGCGATCACCGATCTGCTGGACGGCTGGGCGGCGCGCCACTGGAAGGACGAGAGCAAGCTCGGCGCGTTCCTCGATCCGATGGCGGACAAGCTCCTGCTCACGGCGTCGTTCATCACGCTGACCTACCTGAAGGCGCTGCCGTTCTGGATCGCCGCGGTCGTGATCAGCCGCGACGTCATCCTGGTGGTGGGGACCGTCCTCATCTACATGCTCGGCAACCGCATTCATCCGCATCCGACGTGGGCGGGGAAGGCGGCGACATTCTTCCAGGTCCTCACGGTGCTGACCGGGCTGCTGTCGCGCTTCTTCCAGGGGCAGCTCGCGCTGCGGCCAATGCTGTGGCTCGCGGCGGGGTTCACGATCATCTCAGGGCTTCAGTACCTCGTCCAGGGCATGCGCTTCCTCAACGCCTCCACCGGGGTCGAGCGGGAGGACTCTCCTGAAGACGCTCTCTATCGCTGAGCCGGGCGGCGTGACCGTGGCCGCCGTGCGGCCGCGATCGCCGGCGGCCGCGGCGGGGCTCGCGCCCGGAGACCGGATCGTGGCGGTCAACGGCCACCGGCTCCGGGACGTGATCGACTTTCATTTTCATTCCGGCGAGGAGCGGCTCGAGCTGGCGGTCGAGCGCGACGGTGTCGCGGTGGCGCGACGCCTGGATCGGCGCGGCGCCGATCTCGGGCTCGAGCTGGCCGCGCCGCGGCCGGGCGACATCGCGACGTGCGCCAACAAGTGCGTGTTCTGCTTCATCCACCAGCTGCCCCGGGGGATGCGCCGGAGCCTCTACGTGAAGGACGACGACTACCGTCTGTCGTTCTTGCACGGAAACTACATCACGCTGAGCGACCTCGACGAGGGGGCGTTCGAGCGCATCCTCGAGCAGCGCCTCTCGCCGCTCTACGTATCCGTGCACGCGACCGATCCCGAGCTGCGGCACGCACTGCTCGGCCGGCCGCGCCACTCGGCCGAGATCCTGCCGCGGCTCGAGCGCCTCGCGAAAGCGTCGATCCGGGTGCACGCGCAGATCGTGCTGTGTCCCGGCCTCAACGACGGGCCGCACCTCGAGCGGACGCTCTTCGAGCTGGCGCCGCTCCACCCGAGCGTCGCGACGACCGCGATCGTTCCGGTGGGGCTCACGCGCCATCGCGAGCGGCTGCCGCAGCTCCGGAGCCTGACGGCCGTCGAGGCGCGCGCGCTCATCGCGACGGTCGAGGCATGGCAAGAGCGGTGGCTCGCGGAGCTCGGGAGCCGCTTCGTGTTCCTGGGCGACGAGATCTACCTGCTGGCGGAGCGGCCGCTGCCGCCCGCGGCGGCGTACGAGGGCTTCGCGATCGCCGAGGACGGGATCGGCCTGGTGCGCCGGTTCGAGGACGGCTTCGCACGCTCGGTGGCCCGGACGCGAAAGCCCATCGCGAGCGGTGGGGTGACCGTGGTGAGCGGGGAGATGTTTGCTCCGCGGCTGGTATCGCTCCTCGATCGGGCGGGGATCGACACTGAACGGGTGCGCGTTGTCGCCGTGCCCAACGACTTCTTCGGCCGGGCGATCGGCGTGGCAGGCCTGCTGACCGGGCGCGACATCCAGCGCTGCCTCTCCGCGCGGCCGGACCTCGGCCGGGCGGTGCTGGTGCCCTCGGTGGCCCTGCGCGACGTCGACGGGGTATTTCTCGACGATCAGACTCCCGCCGACCTCGCGCGTGACCTTGGCGTGCCGGTGCGGATCGTGGCGACCACGCCGGGCGCGCTCCTCAAGGCGATTCGCGACGCCTGAGCCGAGGGTTGTTCGATGTCGAGCATGATCCGTCCGATCATCGCGATCGTCGGCCGGCCCAACGTCGGCAAGTCGACGCTCTTCAATCGTCTCGTGGGCCGGCGCCGGGCCCTCGTGCGCGACACACCCGGGGTGACGCGCGACCGGCTCTACGGGCGCGTCAGCTTCGAGCGCTGGCAGGCGACGGTGATCGACACCGGCGGCTTCGATCCGTCGTCGCAGGAGCCCCTGATCGAGGGCGTGCGCCGCCAGGTGCTCACTGCCGTGGACGAGGCGGATCTGGTCCTGTTCGTCGTCGATGCGCGCGACGGCGCTACGGCGCTCGACCTCGAGATCGCGCGCATCCTCCGGCGTGCCGACCGCATCGTCGTGCTGGCCGCGAACAAGGTCGACGCGGGCGCACAGGAATCCGCGCTGCCCGAGCTGTACCGGCTGGGCTTCGGCGATCCCGTCCCGATCTCGGCCGAGCACGGGCGGGGTGTCGCGGAGCTCCTCGAGACGCTGCGTGAGCGCGCGCCGGCGCCCGCCGCGCAGGGCTCGACCTCGCCGGCGCCGGTCCACGTCGCCGTCGTGGGGCGGCCGAACGTGGGCAAGTCGTCCCTGGTGAACGCGATGATCGGGTCCGAGCGCGTCCTCGTCCACGAGGCGCCCGGAACGACGCGTGACGCCGTCGACACGACGCTCGTCTACGAGGGGCGAACCTACGTGCTGGTCGACACGGCGGGCATCCGGCGCAAGGGACGCGTGCAGGAGGCGCTCGAGAAGCTGGCCGTCGTGATGGCGCTCAAGAGCCTGGAGCGGTGCGAGGTGGCGCTGGTAGTCGTCGACGCTTCGGAGGGCGTGGCGGCCCAGGACGCGCACATCGCGGGCTACGCCAACGAGGCCGGACGGGCCGCCGTCGTCGTCGTCAATAAGTGGGACCTGGTGCCCCGCGGGATGGTCCGGAAGGCCGAGGTCGTCGAGCAGATCCGCGATCGGCTGCCGTTTCTCGACTACGCGCCAGTGTGCTTCACGTCGGCCACGCGGCCGGAGGGCATTCCGGAGCTGTTCGACACGATCGACCAGGTGGCCGCGGAGGCCAAGCGGCGGATTCCCGGCGACGCGGTGACGCAGGCCCTCCGCGCAGCGATCGCCCGGCGCCCGGCCTCGCTGCGGGGCGACGCGCTGACCATCCAGTCCGCCTCACAGGTGGCGATCCAGCCCCCGACCTTTGCGTTGCGGGTCAACAGGCCCGACGATATCCACTTTTCCTACGAGCGGTACCTCGTGAAGTCGCTTCGCCACGCCTTCGGGCTCGCCGGCTCTCCGATCCGGCTCTCGCTGCGGAAGGCGACGGGGTCGAGGACGCGGGCGAGGCGAGTGCGCCGGTGAGGCTCGGACGGCTCAGGGCAGGTGGGTGGCGACTCTTCCTCCCCCTCGCCGTCCTGGCCGGTCTGGTCGTGCTGCTGGCGAGTTCGCGCCATCGCGCCCTGTACTTCGGGTGGGCCACGTCGTCGGGCGCGCGCGCCACGTCCGGGCCCGGCGGCGGCCCCGCGGCGGTCGCCGCCGCGCCCTCGCTGGTGCCGGGCCGTTCTCCGGCGGTACCTGATACCGAGAGCCGCATTCACGTGCGTGTTGCCGACCGCGTGCCCCCCCGGCTCCCGGTGGAGGGGGCTCCGGTGGAGTGGACTACGAAGGAATTCGTGGGCCGGGCTTCCGTCGAGCTCGTGCGAGACGAGAATCGCCTGGCCCTCCGGCTCAGGAGCGAGCAGACGTCGTTCGCCCTCTACCGGGACGTCATCGTGGACCTCCGCGAGTTTCCCTTTCTCTCGTGGTCCTGGAAGGTGGTCCAGCTGCCGGATGGGGGAGACGTCCGTGAGCGCGCTCGTGACGACCAGGCAGCCCAGCTTTACGTGATCTTTCCACGCTGGCCGTCGCCCCTCAGGACCAGCGACGTCCTGGGATACGTGTGGGACACGCGGGCGCCGGTCGGCACGCGACTCACGAGCACGCAGGCCTCCAACGTCAAGGTCATCGTCGTCGCCTCGGGGACCGGCCAGCGGGGTGTCTGGCGCCTCGAACAGCGGCCCATCGCCCAGGACTACATCGCCCTCTTCGGCCGGCAGCCCCCGCGGGTGGGCCGGGTGGCGGTCATGATCGACACCAACGACACCCGGGGGGCGGCCGAGGCCCTGGTGGGGGACATCGTCTTCACCCGGGTGCGTTCCGAAAACATGGAAATGCCAACGTCTATGCTAAGATGACGCGCATGGCCGAACCCGGGCGTCCCCAGGACGATCTCGAGGACGACGAGCAGCGCTTCGAGGACGAAGGCCGGCGGTCGATATTCTCCGCGCTCTGGTTCCGCGCGATCCTCGTCGTGGTCGTGCTCGGTGTCGTCGCGGCGGTCGCAGTGCCGTACGTGCTCGAGCTTGCGAATCAGCCGCCGGCGAAACCGACGGTTGCCGCGCGACCGGAGAATCCGCCGCCCGCACCTATGGTGCCGCAATCTCCGCCCGCGGAAGCCCCGTCTCCTCAGGCACCGCCAGCTTCGCCCGCGCCCGCGATGGAGAAGCCGCCCACCGCTGAGAGACCGCCCGCGCTCGAGAAGCCGCCGGTTGCGGAGAAAGCGCCTACACCCGGTCCGGAGAAGGCGGCGCCCGCGCCGTCGCGGAAAGCGGATCCACGCAGCGCCGCGGTCGCGAACGAATCGACAACGCCACGCCCGAAGGCGACGAGTCCCGCGCCGTCGATGCAGGGCCAGGGCGCGTACTTCGTGCAGGTCGGCGCGTTCAAGAGCCAGGACACGGCGAAGCGGCTCGCGACGCGACTGCGCGAGCTGAAGTACAACGTGGAAGAGACAGCGGCGAGCGGCGGCGCGAAGACGACCGCGAGCGCACCGGCGCCGAGCGGGTCGTCCGCCGGCGACAAGTACGACGTGTACGTGATGGGCGGCACGACCGGCGACATCAACGCGAAGCTCGGTCCGAAGGGGCTCACGTCCGAGCCGTCGGCCGGCGGTGTCGTCGTGAAGCCGAGCCTGCCGCTGCGCGACGCGGTCGCGCTCTCGAAAGATCTCGCGGTCGACGGGCTCAAGGTGCAGGTGCGACGGTCGAGCGCGGGCGTCGCGCCGGCCCCAGCGGGTGCGGCCGCGAGCGTCGCACCGGGCAGCGACGGGCTCTATCGCGTGCGCGTGGGCCCGTTCGACGATCGCGCGACCGCGACCTCCACGATGCGCGAGCTCGAGCAGCGCGGCTACATGCCGTTCATCGCGCGAGCCGGCCAGTGACCGCCGGAGCCGCGTGCACCTCGATTTGTAGCCGCACCTCGGCCGGCCGGGCCCCAGCCCCGCGACGGCCTGCGGCGCGCACTTCCCGGGCCGCGTCTCCAGAGGGAGGTGACGTCCAACCGTGACGAAGAACGATCTGGTGAATGCAGTGGCCAACCACGGCCTTTCGAAGCGGCAGTCGTCATCGGTCGTCGAATCGGTGTTCGACATCATCTTTCGCTGCTTCGAGAAGGGTGAAGACGTGAAGATCGTCGGGTTCGGGCATTTCCGGATCCGCCGCAAGGCATCGCGCCGCGGGCGGAATCCTCAGACCGGCGAGTCGATCGAGATCACGGCGCGCAAGGTGCTCACGTTCAAGCCAAGTAAGGGGCTCAAACAACGGATCAATACACAAACGGCGTGACCACGGAAGTCGCGGAAAAGCTCTACTACCGCATCGGGGAGGTCGAGGCGATCACGGCCGTCCCCGCGTACGTCCTTCGCTACTGGGAGTCGGAATTCAAGCTGCTCCGGCCGAAGAAGAATCCGGCCGGTCAGCGTCTGTACCGCCCGCGCGATCTCGAGCTCGTCCAGCGCATCAAGACCCTGCTGTACGACGAGCGGCTGACGCTGGAAGGCGCCAAAAAGCGGCTCATCGCCGAGTCGCGGCGCACCGACCAGCTCGAGTTCGGCATGAAGGAAACGGCCTACGCGGACGCGCTCCGGCGCATTCGCGACCGTCTCGGGGCGCTGCGCACGCGTCTCGGTTCTTGAAGCACTCCGGGATATCTGCGACAATCCACGCCTGACGGTCGGGGCGTGGCGCAGCCCGGTAGCGCACATGACTGGGGGTCATGGGGTCGCTGGTTCAAATCCAGTCGCCCCGACCAGTTTTTCTCCTTTCTTGTCTGAGCTGGTATGTCCGTCGTAGTTCTCACCAACGATGACGGCGTTCACGCGCCGGGGCTCGCCGCGCTCGAGAAAGCGCTGGCCGACCTCGGTGACGTCTACGTCATAGCGCCCGAGCGCGAGCAGAGCGCGTGCGGTCACGCGCTCACGTTGCACCGTCCGCTTCGCGCCCTGCCCATGGGGCCGCGCCGTTTCGCCGTCAACGGCACGCCGTCGGACTGCGTGAACATGGCCGTGCTCGGCTTCCTGCCCGAAACGCCGGTGCTGATCGTGTCGGGCATCAACCACGGCGCGAATCTCGGCGACGACGTGACCTATTCGGGCACCGTCTCGGCGGCGATGGAAGGCACGATCCTCGGCGTGCCGTCGATCGCGGTCTCGCTGGTCGACGGCGGCGACTTCGAGGTCGCCGGCCGGGTGGCGCGGTTGATCGCGATACGCGTGCTGGTCGGCGGGCTTCCCGGCAACACGCTGCTCAACGTCAACGTGCCTTCGCAGCCGCCGCGCGGCATCCGGATGACGCGCCTGGGCCACCGGGTCTACAAGGAAAAGATCGTGGAGCAGGCCGATCCGCGGGGCCGCAGCCACTACTGGATCGG
>DASRIY010000482.1:0-5841 GCA_035649755.1 Candidatus Methylomirabilota bacterium | reverse complement strand
GCGTCGAGGTAGCGGCGCAGCGGGCTCTTCGGGAAGAGGCCGGCGCCCAGCGAGAGATCGCTGGCGTCGCTGACGGCACCCTTGCCCTCCGCCGTGGCGACCACGCCGGCCTGCAGGAACTCGGCGATGGCCGCGAGCGGTTCGTGAGCGCCCGAGAGATGAACGCCGCCGCCCGCGTAGATCGCAACCCGCGACGCGCGCAGGAGCGTCTCGGCGGCCCGATCGAGGTCGCCGGCCGGCGCCGCGGGGCGCACCGGATGCGCTGCGACCGCACTCAGCGTGACGTCGACTTCCTCTTCCATCGTGTCCCACGGCATGTCGATGGCCACCGGACGCGGCCGCCCGCTCCGCAGCTGACCGAAGGCCTCGTGGACGATGCGCGGCGCGTCGGCGACCTGCATGATCGTCTGCCGCCACTTGGTCGACCCGGCGAGCGCGTCGAGCTGATTGTCGAGCTCGTGCAGCACGCCGATCTGCTTGCCGATCTGATGGCGCGGGATCTGGCCGGCGATCATCAGCACCGGCGACGAGGCGGAGTACGCGGTGTTCAGTCCCGCTGCCGCGTTGAGCAGGCCGGGCCCCGGAACCGCCACCGCCACGCCGATGCCGCCGCCGGCCCGCGCGTAGCCGTCGGCCATGTAGGTCGAGGAGCCCTCGTGGCGCACCGTGATGAAGCGCATCGGCTCGTCGCGGAACGCGGTGACGATGCCGTAGAGCTGGACGCCGGGAAGCCCGAACGCCACCTTGACGCCTTCGCGAGCGAGAGCCTTGACGATCGCTTCACCACCGGTCATCCGTGCCATTGACGGCTCCTTAAACGAGGCGCACCTCAGCCGGCGGGGCCCCAGCCCCGCGACGGCCTGCGGCGCGCACAACGGATTCGTCGCCGCGCCTTCCGGTGAGGCCGGCTGCGCAGGGCCGAAGGGTACCACGCGCGCCCGCCGGTGCGCGCGGGCGGCCGGGAGCGGGTCGCTTCGACCCCGACCGCACCCCGCTCGCGGCCGTCTCCGCCCCGCGGGCGCGGGGCTCATCGTACACTACCGCCCGATGCCCGAGCTTCCCGAGGTCGAGGCCGCCCGCCGCCTGCTCGCCCGCACGGCGGTGGGGCGCCGGATCGTCACCGTCAACGTGGTGCCCGACCCGATCGTGTTCCAGGGCGTCAGCCCGGCGCGCGTGCGGCGCGCGCTGGTCGGACGCCGCGTGGTGGCCGCGCACCGGCACGGCAAGCACCTGTGGCTCGAGCTCGACGGGCGTCCGTGGCCGTGCTTCCACTTCGGAATGTCCGGCGAGATCGAAGTTCGCGGCCAGCGCCGCGGCCGGCTCATGACGGAAGGCCGCCGGGCGCACCCGGACGTCTGGCCGCCCCGATTCCTCAAGCTGCATCTGGTGCTCGACGACGGCACCGAGGTCGCGTTTCGTGACGCGCGAAGGCTCGGCCGCGTGCGCCTGCGCCACGATCCCCGCGGCGAGCCGCCGATCAGCCTGCTCGGCTTCGACGCGCTCCATCAGCTGCCGCCGCTCCGCCGGCTTTCGGCGCTCCTCGGCGAGCGGGCCGCGCCGGTCAAGGCGGTGCTGCTCGACCAGTCGTTCTCGGCGGGCGTGGGGAACTGGATCGCCGACGAGGTGCTCTATCAGGCGCGCATCGACCCGCGCCGGCGCGCCCACACGCTGACGCCGGCCGAGGTCGGGCGCATCCGGCGGCAGCTGCAGCGCGTGATCACCACGGCGGTTCGCGTCGGTGCCGACAGCGACCGGTTCCCGCCGAAGTGGCTCTTTCACACGCGCTGGAGCAAGCGGCTCAAGAGCCCGATGACCCCGCGCGGCGAGCGCATCCGCTACCTCACGGTGGGCGGTCGGACGACCGCGTGGGTCGCCGAAGTCCAGCGCTGAGCGCGGCGGCCTCGAAGCCGGTGGTAGCATGCCGCGGCAGGAGGCGGTGATGGCGAATATCGTGCCGTTGCACCTGATGCGCTGGATCGAGGAGCACCAGGGTCACTTCAGCGGGCCCGTCGCCAACAAGGAAGTCTTTCCCGAGAGCGAGTTCATCTACCAGATCGTCCGCGGCCCGAACGCGCGCAACGACTTTCACATCGACCCGGGTGACGAGATCTTCTGTCAGCTGAAGGGCGACATCACCGTGCGGTGCATCGACGCCGACGGCACGATGCGCGACGTCCGGGTGCGCGAGGGCGAGGTGATGCTCTGCCGCGCCGGCACGCCGCACTGCCCGATCCGGCCGCCCGACACGTGGGGGCTCGTCATCGAGCGCAAGCGCCGGGCTGACGAGCGCGACCGGCTCGCGTGGTTCTGCGAGCGCTGCGGCGCCAAGCTCCATGAGGCGACGTTCTCGTGCGCGAACATCGAGGTGGAGCTGCGCGAGGTCATCCAGGAGTTCAACGCGAGCGCGAAGCTCCGCACGTGCGCGAAGTGCGGCGCCGTCCTGCCGGTGCCGGCCGGAGCCTGACCGCCCGGAGACGCGCGCCTCCGGACGGCCGCGGCCGGGCGGCTAGGCGCCGACGTCGGTGTACTTCACGTCGCAGCGGTAGGTTTTGTACTCACCCACGAAGAACGGCTGGAGCGGCGCCATGATCTCGCGGTAGAGCGTGCTCTGCTCGTAGGCCTGCATGTCCGCCTGGCTGTCCCACAGGCTCACCGCGAAGCCCGTGTCCTTGTCCCCGGCGTCCTGCGCGAGCCAGCGGCCGCGCAGCCCCTTGAGCCCCTTGCCCTTGGTGAGAACGTTCGCGCGATAGGTGCGCTCGAACTCGTTCCACGAGCCCGCCCGCAGCTTGCCCCAAGTAACGCGGATCACCATGACTGCCCTCCTTTGTATCGACTCTAGACTGGGTGTCGACTCTAGGCCCCAGGCGCCTCCGGCGTCGTGCCCGCCGAGGGATCGAACTCCACGTGGTCCCAGATCGCGTCGGACACGGGCCAGGCGCGCAGGATCCTCGCGAGCTCGGCGGCATTCTGGATGGGGCCGTGCACGGCGCGAAAGTCGAGGATGGCGCGGGCCTGCTCTGGCCCGACGCCCGGAAGCTCGAGGAGCTCGGCGGGATTGGCGAGATTGACCCGAACTTTGCGTGGCATGGGCGCCTCCTTCATCAAGCGTACGCTCGACCAGGTCTCGTCTCGACTAGGGCTCTCCTTGCGCTCTCGACGACATGGATTCAGCGAGCAAAGTTGTCGATCAGGAAGCGCGAGATGCTGTGGCGCGACGGAAGGCTCGGAAGGTTCGAGCACGAGAACCAGCGGGCGTCCTCCAGCTCCTCCGGATCGACCTTGATGTCGCCGCCTGCGTAGGTGGCGACGAAGCCGACCATGAGCTGGCTCGGGAAGGGCCAGTTCTGGCTCCCGACGTAGGTGATGTCCTTCACGTCCACGCCGACCTCTTCTTTCACCTCGCGCGCCACGCAGCCCTCGAGCGATTCGCCGTTGTCGACGAAGCCGGCAACCAGCGCGTATCGGCCGGGCGCCCAGATGGACTTACGGGCGAGCAGCACGCGATCGCCGTCGCGCACGACCACGATGACGGCCGGGTGCAGGTGAGGGTAGTGCTCGTACTTGCACTTCGGGCAGCGCTTGCCCCACTCGCCCGGGAGGCGCTCGGTGGTGTTCCCGCAGCGCGGGCAGAAGCCGCTCGTCGATTCCCACCAGAGTGCCTGCATCGCCATGCCGCCCAGTGAGAGCAGGTCGTCGGGCAGCCTGGTGCCGGCCATCGGCACCAGCGTCTCGCGCTGGAATTCCTCGGGCACCGCGGCGTCGCGCGTCAGTGACGCGACCCAGCATTCGGTGTTGCCGCCGAGCGTGCCGAGCCAGATCGCCTCGCCGAGGGCGCCGTCGAGCTTCGCGGGCCGGTCGCCGGACGGAAGCCGGAAGCTCTCGCCGTCGGGGACGACAACGAGCTTTTGATCCTGGACGATGAGCCACTTCCCGTGCTCCCGGGGCGGCTTGGTACCGCGCTTGGCCGGAACGAACGTGCCGCGCAGGCAATCCATGTTGAACGGCAGGTAGACGGTCAGCGGCGTCGTCATGATCCGAGGAGCCCCACGTTGACCGGCGCCGCGGACGAATCCGCGGCGCGCCGGCCCGGCGAGTCGGCGCTGAGCTTCTGGAGCGCGGGCATGACCTCGCGCGCGAAGAGGCGCATGTTCCGCTCGGCGTCCGCGTACGGCATCCCGGCGTAGCTGAACACGCCGACGTAGTGGCTGTTGCCGGTGCGCGCGTGGATGTCGAGGATCTTGTCGTAGCACTGCGCGGGCGTGCCCCACACTTGCAGGTTCATGAAGTAGTCGACCACGGTGTCGGTCCCGTACTGGGCGATCTTCTCGGCCATCTTGCCGTAGTACTCGTAGCCCTTCGTCCGGGCGAGGTGATCGCCCTGGAACTGATAGTGATCGAGGACCGTCTGGTAGTAGCCGCCGATGTAGCGCCGCGCCATCTCCTCGGCGCGCTCGGCGCTCTCGTCACAGAACGTCCAGCCGGCCGAAACCGGCGGCGGCGCGTCGACGCCGTTCACCTGTCTGAAAATCGAGCGATAGGTCTCGAGCTCGCGCGCGACTTCCTTCCACGGCTTCTGCGGGATGATCAGAATGCCCACACCGAGCTTCGCCATGACCGGCAGCGACTCGGGCGAGACGGCGGCAGCGTAGGTCCGGCCGCGGAACGACTTGAACGGCGCCGGCCGGATGGCCGCGCGCGGCTGCCGGACGAACGCACCGCTGTACTCGCAGTAGCCGGTCTCGAGCCCACCCAGGAGGGTCTCGGCGGACTCGACGAAGCGCTGGCGCGACTCGTCCATGGAGAGGCGGAAGCCGTCGAACTCGACCTTGCCGGCGCCGCGCCCAAGACCCAGGATGAGCCGGCCGCCGGAGATGTTGTCGAGCATCGCCACTTCCTCGGCGACGCGGATCGGGTCGTGCCACGGCAGCACCACCACCATCGAGCCGAGCTGGGCCCGCGTGGTGCGGCCGGCCATGTAGGTGAGGAACTGGAGCACGTCCGGACACATCGTGTAGTCGGTGAAGTGGTGCTCGACGCCCCAGATCGACTCGAAGCCGAGCGGCTCGGCCAGGTCGGCGAGCCGGAGCTCGCTGGTGTAGACCTCACGGTCGGTCCTGGACTTGCCCGGGTTCTGGAAGACCGCCGCCAATCCGACGTGCATGGGCGCTCCCCTTTCGGCGTTGTATTATTGCCTCGATGAGCCCATTCGATCCAGCCCCCTTCATGGAACGGCGGCAGCGGTTCTCGGCGGCGATCGGCGACGCGCTTGCGATCGTGCCCGGGGCCCAGGAGATCCGGCGCAACAACGACGTCAACTACGAGTTCCGCCAGGCGTCGGACTTCTACTTCCTCACCGGCTTCGACGAGCCCGACGCCGTCGCGGTCTTCAACCCGGCCGACGTCAAGGAGCGCTTCGTGCTGTTCGTGCGCCCGCGCGACCGCGAGATGGAGATCTGGAACGGCCGGCGGGCCGGGGTCGAGGGCGCCATTGCCACCTACGGCGCCGACGCCGCGTACACGATCGACCGGCTCGACGACAAGCTGCGCGAGTACATGGTCGACCGGCCGGTGGTGTTCTATCGGCTGGGCAGCGGCTCGTTCGACGGCCGGGTGACGCGCCTGGTGGCGGAGCTGCGCGGCGCGCGCGCCCGCGGCCACGCCGCGCCCGTGAGGGTCGAGGACCCCGGCCCGATCCTCCACGAGCACAGGCTGCGCCGCTCGCCGGCCGAGCAGGAGCGGCATCGCCGGGCCTGCGAGATCAGCCGCGACGCGCACATCGAGGCGATGCGCTACGCGCGTCCCGGGATCTACGAGTACCAGGTGCAGGCGGCGCTCGAGTAC
>DASRIY010000481.1:0-29750 GCA_035649755.1 Candidatus Methylomirabilota bacterium | reverse complement strand
TGCGCGCTGGCAAAGCCGATGCACTTTGAAAACACGCCCCCGCTCAAGGAAGTCCGGCCGGGCCACAAGGTGGCCTGCTTCCTGTACTGAGGCCCGCCATGCCTGAGGCGCTGCTCAAGGTCCAGAACCTCAAGAAGTACTTTCCGATTCGGGGCGGCCTCCTCTCGCGCGAGGTCGCCCGGGTTCACGCCGTCGACGATGTCTCGTTCGACATCATGGCCGGGGAGACGCTCGGGCTCGTCGGCGAGTCGGGCTGCGGGAAGTCGACGACCGGCCGGACGATTCTCCGGCTGATCGAGCCCACGTCCGGCGAGGTCACGTTCCAGGGGCGGAACGTGACGACGCTCGACAAGCGGTCGCTGCGCGCGCTCCGCAAGGAAATGCAGATCATCTTCCAGGACCCGTACGCGTCCTTGAACCCGCGAATGACCGTCGGCTCGATCATCGGCGAGGCGCTGGTCATCCACAAGCTGGCCCCGACGCGCAAGCAGCGTGAGGAGCGCGTGGTGCAGCTGCTCGAGACGGTCGGCCTCCTGCCCGACCACCTCCGCCGCTATCCGCACGAGTTCTCCGGCGGCCAGCGCCAGCGCATCGGGATCGCGCGGGCACTCGCGGTGAGCCCGAAGCTGATCGTCGCCGACGAGCCGGTGTCCGCGCTCGACGTCTCGATCCAGGCCCAGATCGTGAACTTGCTCGAGGATCTCCAGGCGAAGTTCGGGCTCACCTATCTCTTCATCGCGCACGATCTCTCGGTCGTCGAGCACATCTCGACGCGCGTGGCGGTGATGTACCTGGGCAAGATCGTCGAGATCGCGCCGGCGAAGGAGCTCTACACCAACCCGCGCCATCCGTATACCGAGGCGCTCCTGTCGGCCGTGCCGATTCCCGATCCGACCATGAAGCGCAAGCGGATCCTGCTCGAGGGTGACGTGCCGAGCCCGATCAACCCGCCGTCCGGGTGCCGCTTCCACACCCGCTGTGCCCTCCGCGTTCCGTCGTGCTCGACGAACGAACAGGTCCTCAAGGAGATTTCGCCGAATCACTGGGTCGCTTGCCAGGTTCGTACGGGCGTACCGACTCGCTAATCGCCGGCGCGGGACGGAGGGGGCAGCCGGGGCTCGTGAGCCCCGCGTGCCAACAGGGCGTATGATCGAATCTTGTGCCCTTCCCCTCTGATCACCGTGCCTACACGGGGCTCACGCGCCCCGGCTGCCCCCTCCGTCCCGCGCCTGACATTTCCAGTCGATCTGCCGGATCAAACTGAGAGGCGACTCAGTGCCTTCGGTTCGCGTCGGGGATATCGATGTCTATTACACGGAGGTGGGGACAGGCGAGCCTCTGCTGTTGATCATGGGGTTCGGCGGGGATCATACGGCGTGGGCGTTTCAGCAAGGCGCGTTCGCGAGGCGGTATCGCGTGGTCGCGTTCGATAACCGCGGGGCGGGGCAGACGAGCGCGCCGGATCAGCCCTACACCACCGCGATGATGGCGGCGGATGCCCGCGGGCTCATGGACGCGCTCGGGATCGACCGGGCCCACGTGATCGGCGTCTCGATGGGCGGCATGATCGCGCAGGAGCTGGCGCTAGCCCACCCGGAACGGGTGCGCTCGCTGCACCTGGGCTGCACGTTCGCGCGCGCGGACGCGTACATGCTGGCGCTGAACGCGGCGTGGCGCGACATGCGTATCGGGCTCGGCCGCGATCAGACGCTCCGCACCCTCGCCCTCTGGCTCTTCGCGCCGACGACGTACGCCGAGCGGCCGGATCTGGTGGAGATGCTTCTGCAGAACGCGCTCGCCAATCCCTACCCGCAGTCGGTCGCCGGGTTTCTCCGGCAGGGCGAGGCGATCGCCGCCCACGACGCGATCGATCGGCTCGAGGCGATTCGCTGTCCGACACTGGTGAGCGTGGCCGAGGACGACATCCTGACGCCGCCCCGCTACTCGCGCAACATCGCTAAGCGGATTCCCGGGGCCGAGCTGCGCGTGGTCCCGGGTGCCGGGCACTGCTATTTCTTAGAGCGCCCGGAAGTGTTCAACGAGATCTCACTGGACTTCATTGCGCGATCAGTAACCGATCGAAGTTGATCCCTTGGTCAGGTCGAACGGTGGGGGGCAATCGGGGGGAGCGGCGTCGCTCCCCCCGATCTCAATCAGTCCCAGAGATAGGCGCGGGGATTGACCGTGTGGCCCTTGACCAAGATCTCGTAGTGCAGGTGCGCGCCGGTGGAGCGTCCGGTATTGCCGGACCACCCGACGAGCGCACCGCGCTCGACACGCTCGCCCGGCTTGACGTTCAACCGCGAGAGGTGGCCGTAGAGGCTCTTGATGTCCTGGCCGTGGTCGAGGATGACGGTGATGCCGTACTCCTGGTACGTGCCCGCCACCGTGACCGAGCCGGCGGCTGGCGCGCGTACGGGCGTGCCGTGCTGCGAGCGGATGTCGATGCCGCTGTGGAACTCGGTGCCCTGCGCCCACGGCGACTGCCGCATCCCGTACTCGGAGTTGACGGCGCCGCGTACCGGCCACCGTGACGGCAGCGCGGCCAGCGCCTTGCCCGCGCGCGTCATGAGCCGGTCGAGGGCCTTCAGGCTGTCGCCCTGCTCGGCCACGCTCTCCGCGAGCTGCTCGAGCTCGTCTCGCGGTGAGAGCCGGCCGGTCTTGCTATCCGGGCGAAGGGCGGCGCCACCGATCGCGCGATCGCGACCGCCGGGCTGGAGCTCGGGACCGAACGGCTCCCAAATCCGCGCATGCAGCTCGCGCCAGCCCACCATCTCCGTGCGGAGCTCCGCGACGCGCCGATTGAAGGAGTCGATGGTCTGCTGCTGCTCGGCCATCTGCTGCTTGAAGGTCCGCGCCTCGACCGTCAGCTTGCGGAGCTGAACCCAGTCTCCGAGGAGCGTGAAGAACGTCGTGACTGCGACGGCGATGCCGGCCACCGCCGCGAGGGCCGCGGGGCGAGGGATGTTGAAGCGGATGACGCGGGAGCCGTCGCCCCGCACGATGAGAAGGCTGAACTGCTTGCGGCCGCTCCAGCGTCCGTTGGCCCGTGGGGGAGCCGGCCGCGGCCGGACGAGCGTTTCCGGCTCCGCTTGAGGCTCAGACAAAACGTCAACGGCCGGTTCCAGGGGACCCACGGAGAGTCATCTAGGGCAAGCCGCGTGCCGGAACCAGGCCACGAACAATCAACGACTTCGGAGACACCCCCTGCCATTACGGCAATTTCTACGGACAGTTCGCGCCAGTTTGGAAATGTCAGCCTGACGCGTAACCTCGCGTGAGATCGTCGTTTCTTGACACTCCGTCACGGCTGGCAGTATCATCGCAAGGCTAAATCGGAAGAGGGAGTCCTCCATGGACGAGTTCTATCGAATCAAGCGCTTGCCGCCGTACGTGTTCGGAATCGTCAACGACCTCAAGAGCAAGGCGCGGGCGCGCGGCGAAGATGTCATCGACCTCGGCATGGGAAATCCGGATATGCCGACGCCGAAGCACATCGTCGACAAGCTCGTCGAGGCTGCCAAGAATCCGAAGAACCATCGCTACTCCGCTTCGCGCGGCATCACCCGGCTTCGCGTCGCGATGGCGAAGTGGTATCGCGACCGCTACGCGGTCGAGCTCAATCCGGATTCCGAGGTCATCGCGACCATCGGCGCCAAGGAAGGCATGGCGCACCTGGCGCTGGCGGTGCTGCAGCCGGGCGACGGCGCGCTCGTCCCGAACCCGACGTATCCGATCCACTCCTATTCGGTGGTCATCGCCGACGGCGATCTGCGATCGGTGCCGCTCACGCCCGACGGCGATTTCTTCGGCCGGCTGCAGGAGACGGCAAGGCTCGCCTGGCCGAAGGCCAAGCTCCTCATCCTGTCGTTTCCACACAATCCGACCACGATGTGCGTGGACCGCGAGTTCTTCGTGAAGGTCGTCGACTTCGCCCGGGAGCACCGGCTGATGGTCGTCCACGATTTCGCCTACGCCGACTTCACGTTCGACGGCTATCAGCCGCCGTCGTTCCTGTCGGTGCCCGGCGCCCGCGACGTCGGCGTCGAGATCTTCTCGACCTCGAAGTCCTACAACATGGCCGGCTGGCGGCTCGGGTTCGTCTGCGGCAACGCGCGCATGATCAGCGCCCTGGCCCGCATCAAGTCGTACCTCGACTACGGCGCGTTCCAGCCGATCCAGATCGCCGGCATCGTGGCGCTCGAGGCCGACCAGAAGTGCGTCGAGGAGATCGTCGAGGTGCACCGGAAGCGGCGCGACGTGCTGGTGGACGGCCTCAACAAGCTCGGCTGGAGTGTGCCCAAGCCAAAGGGCACAATGTTCGTGTGGGCGCCGATCCCCGAAGCCTTCCGCGGCCTCGGCTCGCTGGAGTTCTCGAAGCTCCTCATCCAGGAAGCGAAGGTCGCGGTCTCGCCGGGTATCGGCTTCGGCGAGTACGGCGAAGGCTACGTTCGTTTCGCGCTCGTGGAGAACGAGCAGCGCATCCGTCAGGCGCTGCGCGGGCTCAAGAACCTGAGCCGCTGACCCGGCCGTCGACGAGGAACCCCGTGTGAGCCGCGTCAATGACGTGCGCATCGGTCTGCTGGGGCTCGGCACCGTCGGTGCTGGTGTCGTCAAGATCCTCCAGACCCGCCGCGCGATGCTCGAGGAGCGCGCCGGCGCCCGGCTGACGCTGGCGGCCATCGCCGACACCGATCGCACGCGGCCCCGCGAGGGGCTCGACCTCAAGAGCCTGCCGCTGACGGCCGACGCGGCCCAGGTTCTCGGCGCGCCCAACGTCCACATCGTCATCGAGCTCGTGGGTGGCCTCGAGCCCGCGCGCACCTTCATTCTGAGAGCGCTGACCGCCGGCAAGCACGTCGTCACCGCCAACAAGGCCCTGCTCGCCCATCACGGCGCCGAGCTGTACGAGGAAGCGCGGCGGGCGGGCGTGAGCCTGGGCTTCGAGGCAGCAGTGGCGGGCGGCATCCCGCTGATCCGCGCCGTCAAGGAAGGGCTCGTCGCCAATCGGGTTCTGTCGCTGGCCGGCATCGTCAACGGGACCTGCAACTACATCCTGAGCAAGATGACCGACGAGGGCCTGGACTTCTCGCTGGTCCTCAAGGAAGCGCAGGCTCACGGCTACGCCGAGGCCGATCCCACGCTCGACATCGAGGGCATGGACTCGGCCCACAAGCTGCAGATCCTGGTAGCGCTGGCCTTCCGCACGTTCGTCGACCTCAAGAACATCCACACCGAGGGCATCACGCGCGTCACCGCCCAGGACATCGAGTACGCGCGCGAGCTCGGCTACCGGATCAAGCTCCTGGCCATCGCCAAGGCGACGGCAACCGACGGAGCCGCCGGCGGCGGTGTGGAGGTTCGCGTGCACCCGACGATGATCCCGGCCGCGTCGCCGCTGGCGGCGGTATCCGGCGTCTTCAACGGCATCTGGCTGACCGGCGACGCGGTGGGCGATCTGATGTTCTACGGACGCGGGGCGGGGCAGATGCCGACGGCGTCCGCGGTGCTGTCGGACGTCGTCGAGATCGCCCGGCGCATCGCGCACGGCATCCCCTCGCTCTCACTCGAGCTGCCGTCGATCGGCCCGGCGGCGATGCCGCTCACGCCGATCGAGGCGATCCGCTCCCGCTACTACCTGCGCGTCACCGCCCAGGACAAGCCGGGCGTGCTGTCGCGGGTCGCAGGCATCCTCGGCGAGCACGACATCTCGATCGCCAATGTGATCCAGAAGGGCCGCGGAGTGCGCGAGGCCATTCCCGTGGTCATGCTGACCCACGAGGCGCGCGAGCGCGACATGCGCGCGGCGCTGGCGAAGATCGACCGGCTCCGGGACGTCGCGGCCGCGACGATGATGATCCGCGTGGAGGGTGGCGCGGAGTGAAAACGTGGCGTGGCGTGATCGAGGAGTACCGCGATTTCCTGCCCGTCACCGACAAGACCCCGATCGTCACGCTGTACGAGGGCAACACGCCGCTGGTCCCCGCGCCGCGTCTGGCCGAGGCGACGGACTCGCGCATGGAGATCTATCTCAAGTGCGAGGGGTTCAATCCGACCGGCTCCTTCAAGGACCGCGGCATGACCCTGGCCATCTCGAAGGCCCTCGAGACGGGCTCGCGCGCCGTCATCTGCGCCTCGACCGGTAACACGTCGGCCTCGGCGGCCGCGTTCGCGGCGCGCGCGGGCATCCGTGCGTTCGTCATGGTGCCGAAGGGCGCGGTCGCGCTGGGCAAGCTCTCGCAGGCGGCGATCCACGGCGCCCGCGTTCTCACCGTCGAGGGCAACTTCGACCAGACGCTGACGATCGTGCGCCAGATCGCCGAGCGCCATCCCGTCACGCTCGTGAACTCGGTGAACCCGTTCCGCCTCGAGGGCCAGAAGACCGGCGCCTTCGAGGTCTGTGATCAGCTCGGCCGCGCGCCCGACTATCACCTGATTCCCGTCGGCAACGCCGGGAACATCACCGCGTACTGGCGGGGCTATCGCGAGTACCACCGGGCCGGCCGGGTGACCGAGCTGCCGCGGATGCTCGGCTTCGAGGCGGCGGGCGCCGCGCCCATCTACGAGAACCGGGTGATCGAGGAACCGCGCACGGTCGCCACCGCGATCAAGATCGGCAATCCCGCCTCCTGGGGCCCGGCGCTCGAGGCGGTGAAGGACTCCCGCGGCTGGATCGACATCGTGACCGACGAGGAGATTCTCCGGGCGTACCGAATGCTGGCCCGCGAGGAAGGGATCTTCATGGAGCCGGCGTCGGCGGCGACCGTCGCCGGATTGGTCAAGTCGGTCAAGGCCGGACGCTTCGAGCCCGGATCGACCGTCGTCCTCACCCTGACCGGCCACGGTCTGAAGGACCCGGACACCGCGCTCGAGTCGGCGTCACGCCCGACGGCGGTGCCGCCTCAGCTCGACGCCGTTCTAGGCCAGCTCGGACTCTGAGCCGGATCAAGGTCGCCCTCGGCGTCGCGATCAGCGTCATTCTGCTCGTCTATCTTTTCCGGGGTGTCGATCTGGCCGAGCTCGGCCTGCATCTCCGGGAGGCGCACTGGGGCTGGGTGGTGGTCGCCACCTTGATCGCGCCGCTTCAGATCTGGGTGCGCGGGCAGCGATGGTGGTACCTCTTTCCGCCGGGCTCGAACCCGCCGCCGCTCACTCCCGCCATGATGATCGGCTATATGGCGAACAACGTGCTCCCGCTGCGCGCGGGCGAGGTCGTACGGATCTACGTCGTGGCCCGGCGCTGGAGCGCAACCGGGGCGCCCGAGCGTATCCACCCCTTCTGGACGACGCTGGCCACGCTCGTGGTCGAGCGCGTCCTGGACAGCCTCGTCGTCGTCCTGATACTCGCGATCCTGGTCCTGAGGGTCTCGGTGCCGCGGTTCCTCGAGATGGCGGCGCTGATCGTGCTGACGATCGACCTGGTGGGCATCGCGGTGCTCGTTGCGCTCGCGGCCGCGCCCGATGCCTGCGTCCGGCTCGTCGCGCGGCTCGTGGGACGGTGGCCGGGCCTTCATCGGCGCCTGCTGAACATCTTCCAGACGTTCGTCCACGGCCTCGACGGCGTCCGGACCCCGTCGCACGCGGTCCCGCTGGTCGCCTGGACCGTCGCCGTCTGGCTCGTGCCAGCGCTGGCCGCGTGGACGATGCTGCTGGCGCTCGATCTCCACCTGCCCTTCATCGCCAGCTGGGCGGTGCTTTCTTTCGTCGGGCTCGGGATCTCGATCCCCTCCGCGCCGGGCTACGTCGGCGTCTTCCACGCCGCGGCGGTGCTGGCGGTCGGCCTCTTCGGCGTCTCGCACTCGGCGGCAGTCGGCTACGCGCTGCTCTTCCATGCGAGCCAGATCGTGCCTATCACGCTCGCCGGCTGGCTCTACCTGCTCCGCGAGGAGGTGAGCCTCACCGAGGCTACCCGCGCGCATCCGCGGCGCCTGTCGTGAGGCCGCGCGGCGTTTCGCTCGCGCGTCCGAGCTTTGCGATGCGCCGACCGGTCGTGTAGGCTTCGGCCAGCATGGCGCTGCTCGTCCAGAAGTTTGGAGGGTCGTCCGTCGCCGATGCGGAGAAGATCGCGAACGTCGCGCGCCGGGTCGCCGAGTGCGCGCCGGGCAATCAGCTGGTCGTGGTCGTCTCCGCCATGGGCAAGACGACCGACGGTCTTCTGACGCTCGCGCGTCAGATCTCCTCGGCGCCCGATCTGCGCGAGATGGACATGCTGCTCTCCACGGGTGAGCAGGTGACGATCGCGCTCTTGACCATGGCCCTGCACGCGCGCGGCCTCAAGGCGCGGTCCTTCACCGGCCCCCAGGTCGGCATGCGAACGGACCGCTCGCACACCCAGGCGCGCATCACCCAGATCGACGCCGATCGCGTGCGGCGGGCGCTCGACGCGGGCGAGATCGCCGTCGTCGCCGGATTCCAGGGCCTTTCGGATCAGGACGAGATCACGACGCTCGGACGCGGCGGCTCCGATCTCACGGCCGTCGCGCTGGCGGCGGCCCTGAAGGCCGACGTGTGCGAGATCTACACCGACGTCGACGGCGTCTACACGGCCGACCCGAACATCGTCCCCGACGCCCGCAAGCTGGCGCGGGTCGCCTACGACGAGATGCTCGAGCTGGCGAGCCTCGGGGCGAAAGTCTTGCAAACCCGCTCCGTCGAGTTCGCCAAGAAGTACGGCGTCACCGTCCACGTGCGCTCCACGTTTCGACCCGACCCAGGGACGCTCGTGACGAAGGAGGAGCAGGGCATGGAACAGGCAGTCGTCACCGGCGTGACGCACGACCGGAGCCAGGCGAAGATCTCGATCCTGCGCGTGCCGGACCGGCCCGGCATCGCGGCGCGGGTCTTCGGCGCGATCGCCGTCAAGGACATCGTCGTCGACATGATCGTGCAGAACATCAGCCAGGACGGCCACACCGACATGTCCTTCACGCTGCCGCGCGGCGATTCCGCGCGGGCGGTCTCCGAGCTGTCGGACGTCGCCCAAGAGATCGGCGCTCGCGGGATCGTCCACGACGAGCGCGTCGCGAAAGTCTCCATCGTTGGCGTCGGCATGCGCAGCCACTCCGGCGTCGCCTCGACCATGTTCGCCGCGCTGGCCCGGGAGGGCATCAACATCCAGATGATCTCCACGTCCGAGATCGCCGTCTCGTGCGTCATCGAGGACAAGTACGCCGAGCTCGCCGTCCGCACGCTGCATGACGCGTTCGACGTGGGGCGCGGCGCCGCCCGATGAGCACCGGCAAAGCGGCGGTCTTCTTCGGCCCGGGCCGGCCGTTCGAGATCCGTGAATTCGCGCTGCCGGACGTCGAGCCCGACGCCGTCCTCATCCGCGTCTCGCTCGCGAACGTCTGCGGCTCCGATCTGCACTTCTGGCGGGGCGACGCGCCTCTGCGGCTTCCGGCGGACGGCTGGATCTACGGCCACGAGATGACGGGCCGCGTGGCGAAGCTCGGCGCGCGGGTGAAGACCGACTCGCTGGGCCGCCCGCTCAAGGAAGGCGACCGGGTCGCCTACACCTACTTCTATCCGTGCGGGCGCTGTCACGCGTGCCTCGCCAACCAGCCGGCCGCGTGCCCGGCCAAGATCGAGCGCCCGCTCGGGCCCTCGCAGTTCCCGCATTTTCACGGCGCCTTCGCCGAGTACTACTACCTGCGGCCGCGCGGGGCGATTTTCCTGGTGCCCGAGTCCCTCGGGGACGAGCTGGTGGCGCCCGTGAACTGCGCCCTCTCGCAGGTCATCTTCGGCCTCGGCCGCGCGGGCCTCCGCTTCGGCGACAGCGTCGTCATCCAGGGCGCTGGCGGGCTCGGCGTCCAGGCGGCCGCCGTCGCCAAGGACATGGGAGCCGCCACCGTCATCGTCATCGACCAGCTCGCGGGGCGCCTCGAGCTCGCGCGCGCCTTCGGCGCCGATCACACGATCAACGTGAAGGAAATCGCCGACCGTCGCGAGCGCGTCAATCTCGTGCGCAAGTGGACGGGCGGCGTCGGCGCCGACGTCGCGTGCGATTTCGTCGGCTTCCCACAGGTGATTGCCGAGGGAATCGAGATGCTCCGATCAGGCGGCACCTATCTGGAGATCGGCACCATCAGCCGTGGGGCGAAGGTGGAGCTCGAGCCCTCGCTCCTCGTCTGGGGCTCGAAGTCCATCGTCGGCGTCATCCAGTACGACCCCGGCACGATCCCGCGCGCGCTCGATTTTCTCGTCCGCAACCGCGCGCGCTGGCCCTTCGACCGGCTCATCTCGCACACCTATCCGCTCGAGAAGATCAATCAAGCTTTCGCCGAGTCCGAGTGGCACGCGAAGGAGACCACGAGCATCACCCGCGCCGCGCTCGCGCCCTAGCGCTCGCGCACTGTCAGATTTTTTCGACTCTAGTCGCGCCGGCGGGCCGGTGGGATCGTCGATCCATGGCCTCCTACACCCGCCGCCAGCTTCTCGTGCTTCTTCTGCTGGTCGCCACCGCCGGAGGCGGCCTCGCCGTGGGCCACTGGCGCCGGGAAAATCCCGACACGGTCGAGTACCTCGAGCGGCTCGACCGGGCGCCGGCGCCTGCAGGTGTCTCCACGCCTCAGCCGCCGGCGCTTCTTCGCGCCGTGAGGTCCACGGCCGACGGCGAGCCACGACGGGCGCGTCGCAGCCGCTCGCCGCGTGGCTCGCAGGTCGGGCCGGCCGCCGGAACGCCGACGCCGCCTCCGGCCGACGATCCCGACACCGATCAGGCGCCCGACGCCGCGTCGACGCCCCGGTGATGCCGCGTGACCCTCCAGCGAACACCGCTGGCTCCGCTCGCTCTCGCGTTCTGCGTTGGTCTCGTCGCGGCACCTGCCATCGAGCCGGTTCTGCTCTGGGCGGTGTGGCTCGCCGCCCTCGCCCTCGGCTCCGGACTTCTGATGCTTGGAGAGGCTCGGGGCGCGACGGTCGTATTGCTCGTGGCGGTGGCCGCGCTGGGCGGGTTGCGAGCCCGCGAGCATCCCCTGCCCTCCGACCACGTCGCGCGTCTTGGGCTCCCCAGGGTCGCGAGTGTCGAGGGACGGCTCGCCGCCGAGCCGACGCGCTGGGCACCTGATCGCACCCGGCTCCTGATCGACGCCGAGCGGGCCGATGGTGCGCCGGTCTCCGGACGCGTCCAGGCGACGGTCTACGGGGTGCTCCCGTCCCTCGCCGAGGGGCAGCGCATCGCCGCGCCGCTCAAGCTCCATCCGGCGACCGGCTTCCACAACCCGGGCGTCTTCGACTATGGCGAGCATCTCGCGCGCCAGGGTATCCACGTCGTGGCCACGGGACGCGCCGACGGCATCGCGACCCTGGACGATCCCGCGCCGCCGTGGCCCGTAAGAGTGAGACGCGCCGCGGTGGCGTCGATGGGGGCGGCGCTCCCGCCCGTCTCGGCGGCCCTGCTCGCCGGGCTCCTGCTCGGCGACCGCACCTCTCTGCCGCGTGACGTCGACACGGGTTTCCGCCTCGCCGGCGTCTATCACATCCTCGCGGTCTCGGGATTCAACGTCGCGATCCTGGCGGCGGCGGTCTGGGCGCTGTGTCGCTTCTTGAAGATTCCCCGCAGCGCGGGGGCAGCTACCGCGATCGTCATCGTGATCGGATTCGCGCTCGTGGTGGGCGCGTCGCCATCGGTGCTACGCGCCGTGGTGATGGCGGTGCTCGTCCTGGCGGCCTTGCTCCTCGAGCGCGACGCCTCGGTCACGAACAGCCTCGCGCTGGCCGCCCTGGCCATCCTCGCGGTACGGCCCGGCGATCTCTTCGATCCCGGCTTCCAGCTTTCGTTCGCAGCCACGCTCGGCATCGTCGTCGCGCCCTTGCCGCGCCACGTGATCGTCGGCGCCCTCGCGGTGAGCGCCGCTGCCCAGCTCGCCGTGCTGCCGGTGACGCTCACGCACTTCAACCAGCTCTCGACGATTGGCGTCATGGCGAATCTCGGGGTCGTCCCGCTTGCGGGAGTCGCGACCGTCCTGGGCCTCGTTGCGGTCGGCTTGTCCTTTCTCAGCGAGACGGTCGGGGCCGTCGTGTTCGATGCGGTGTGGCCGGTGCTGCTCGCATTGCGCTGGGTCGTCGCGCTCGCCGCGCAGGTCCCCGGCGCCGTGGTCCACCTGCCGGCTCCAGGGCCGGTCGCGGTCGCCTGCTACGTGGGCGGGCTTGCGCTGCTGGTCATGCCAGACCGCGCCGCGTCGCTGGGACGCCGTCTTGTTCGCCGCGGCGCAGGCGTCGGGCTTGTTGCCCTCGCGGTCGGCATCGCGGCGTGGCCGCTCGTGCGATCGCCCGACGGACAGCTTCGACTCATCGTGCTCGACGTCGGACAGGGCGACGCCGTGGTCATCGAGATGCCCGACGGCCGCACGATCCTCGTCGATGCCGGATCGGGCGGGCCGATGCGCCTGGACGCCGGCGAGCGAGTCGTCGCACCCTTTCTCTGGAACCGCGGCGTCCTCAGCCTCGCCGGGCTCGCGGTGACGCACGACGACGCCGACCATGCCGGAGGCATGGCCGCGATGCGGCGGCTCTTCCGCATCGACGAGCAGTGGACGGCGGCGAGCGCTCCGTCGGAACCACGCCGGTTTGGCCGCGCGATCGTGACGCCCCTGCCGCCGACGGCGGCGCCCGCGGGGCGACGCAACGACGCGGGGCTGGTCCTGCGCGTCGAGATCGGGCTGGCTTCGTTCCTGCTCGCCGCCGACATCGGCGCCGCCCGCGAGCACGAGCTACTGGCCTCCGGGACCCGCCTGGCGTCGACGGTCCTCAAGGTTGCGCACCACGGCTCCCGCTTCTCGACCACCTCGGAGTTCCTGCGCGCGGTCCGGCCGACCGCGGCGGCGATCTCGGTCGGGACGCGCAACGCCTACGGCCATCCCGATCCCGGCGTGCTGGCCCGGCTCGCCGAGGCCGGCGTGGCGGTCTACCGCACGGACGAGGACGGCGCGGTGATCTTCGAGACCGACGGCGGGACGCTCACGGTGACGCGATGGGCCCGGCGCAGCATCGACCGCTTCTGCCTCGACCCCGAAGGGATCTGCTAGAATCGGGCGCCATGGCTCGAGTCAACGACCACTACTTGGCACTCAAGTCGAGCTATCTCTTCTCCGAGATTGCCGGGCGAATCAGGGCCTTCCAGGCCGCGCACCCCGAGGCCAAGCTGATCCGCCTCGGTATCGGCGACGTCACCCGCCCGCTGCCGCCGTCAGTGGTCGAGGCGATGCACGCCGCCGTGGACGAGATGGCGCGGGTCGAGACATTCCGCGGGTATCCACCCGAGACCGGCTGGGATTTCCTCCTCGAGGCGATCGCCCGCCACGACTTCGGCGAGCGCGGCGTGAAGATCGCCACCGACGAGATCGTCGTCAGCGACGGCTCGAAGACCGACGTCGCCAACATCCAGGAGATCTTCTCGCCCGATTGCGTGGTCGCGCTGACCGATCCGGTCTATCCGGTCTACCTGGACAGCAACGTCATGGCCGGCCGCGCCGGCGCCGCCGACGCCGCCGGACGCTTCGATCGGGTCGTCTACCTTCCCTGCACCGCGGACAACGGCTTCTTGCCCCGGCTGCCGGACCGACCCGTCGACCTCATCTACCTCTGCTATCCCAACAACCCGACCGGCGCGGTCATGACGCGCGCGGCGCTCAAGCAGTGGGTCGACTACGCGCGCGAGCGCGGCGCCGTCATCCTGTACGACGCGGCGTACGAGGCGTACATCCGCAACCCAGCCATCCCGCACTCGATCTACGAGATCGAGGGCGCTCGCGAAGTCGCCATCGAGTTCCGCTCCTTCTCGAAGAGCGCCGGCTTCACCGGGACGCGCTGCGCCTACACCGTGGTACCCAAGGAGCTCCAGGGCCGGTCCGCTGCGGGAGCGCCGGTGAGCCTGCAGGCGCTCTGGGTGCGGCGCCAGTCCACCAAGTTCAACGGGGTGGCCTACGTCATCCAGCGTGGGGCGGCGGCCACTTACTCGGCCGAGGGCCGGCGCCAGGTCGCGGCGCTGGTGGACTACTACATGGAGAACGCCCGGATCATCCGGCAGGGTCTCGAGGCGGCCGGCCTCACCGTGTACGGGGCCGAGAACGCGCCGTACATCTGGGTGAAGACTCCCGGCCGTCTTTCCTCGTGGGAGTTCTTCGATAAGCTCGTGAACGAAGCCCACGTGGTGGGGACACCGGGCGCGGGCTTCGGGCCGAGCGGCGAGGGCTACTTCCGGCTGACGGCGTTCGGAGGCCGCGAGGCCACGCAGGAAGCGGTCGAGCGGATCAAGACGCGCCTCGTGCTGTAGCCCCGTGAGGGGCGCCCGCCGCTACGCTTCGTACGCGCGCTCGTACTGCGAGCGCAGCCGCTCCAGCTCCTCCGGATCCAGGCGCATGCCGAGCGACAGGCTCATCTCGCCCAGGATCGTCTTGATCTCGTTCAGCGACTTCTTGCCGAAATTCTTGGTCTTAAGCAGCTCGGCCTCGGTCTTCTGCACGAGATCAGCGATGGTCCGGATGTTCGCGGTCTTGAGGCAGTTGGACGCGCGGACCGAGAGCTCCAGCTCGTCGACGTTGCGGAACAGGTTCTCGTTCAGCTCCGTGCGCGGGTGCGTCTCGTCGCGCTCGGTTGCTTCCTCCTGGGGCGTGGCCTCCGGGAAGTTCGTCAGGAGCTCGAAGTGGTCCTCGAGGATGCGGGAGGCCTCGCCGACCGCGGTGACCGGGCTGACACTGCCGTCGGTCCATACCTCGAGCACCAGCCGCTCGCGGCCCTCGGCGCCGGTGGGCTCGACGTGGAAGTTGACGCGCTTGACCGGCGAGAAATCGGCGTCGAGCAGAATCGCGTTGATCGGCAGCGCTTCCGGCTCCCGCTTCTCGGCTGGCACGTAGCCGCGGCCGCGCTCGACGCAGACCTCCATCTCGAGCACGCCGTCCTTGTCGAGGGTGGCCAGCACGACGTCTGGCGTCAGGATCTCGATGTCGGCGTCGGCCTCGAAATCACCCGCCTTGACGGTCGTGGAGCCCTGGGCCTTCAAGCGCAGGATCTTGGGCCGGTTCAGGTGAAGGGCGAACACCACCTTGCGCAGGTTCATCATAATGTCGAGCGTGTCGTCCATGACGCCCGGCAGGTGGGAGAACTCGTGGAGGACGTTCTCGATCTTCACCCAGGTCGGCGCTGCGCCGTGGATCGCCGACAGGAGGGCTCGCCGGTAGGCGATCCCGACGGTCAAGCCGAAGCCCGCCTCGAAAGGCTCGATGGTCAGCTTGCCGTACATCTTGTCCTGGACGGTCCAGTCGTGGCGCGCAGGTAGTTGAAGCTCCAGCATTAGGACCCCCTAAAGATCAGCCGATGTGAAGGGAAGGTTCTGCTCCAAGGCAAATCAGTATACCAGAGCCCGGATGTTACACTGGGAAATCATGCAGTTGCGTCTCGTTATCGGCCTGATCGTGCTGCTGAGCATGGGTACCGTCGTCGGGCTGGCGCACGAGGTCCTCACCCCGGCGAACGCCCTCGACTCCGGGCCCGTCCTCGTCGAGATTCCGGCCCACGACGGGGTCCTGGACATCGCCGGGCGCCTCTACAAGGCGGGGGCGATTAGGAGCCGCGTGGGCTTCGTCCTCCTGGCCGGCGTGCGCGGAAGCTCTCGTCAGCTCAAGGCCGGCGAGTACGAGCTGGCCCGCGGGGCCTCGACCCTCGACGTGCTGAAGCAGATCGAGGCCGGACGGGTGAAGCAGCACCTGGTCCTGCACCCGGAGGGCGCGACGGTGGCAGAGATCGCCCGCGTCCTCGAGAGCGAGCGGCTGGCGCCCAGCGGCGCCGTGGCCCGGCTCGCGACGGACCGCGCATTCCTGGCCACCCTCGGGATCGACGGGCCGAGCATCGAGGGCTATTTGTTCCCGGATACCTATCAGCTCGTCCGCGGCATGACGACCGAGGAGATCCTGACGCGGATGGTGCAGCGCCTCCGGGCCAAGGCCGGCCCCGATCTGACCGCACGCGCCCAGGCACGCGGGCTCAGCGTGCACCAGCTCCTCACGCTCGCCTCGATCATCGAGCGCGAGGCGGTCGACCGCGGCGAGCTGCGGACGATCTCCGCGGTGTTCTGGAACCGGCTCAAGATCAACATGCCGCTGCAGGCCGACCCCACGGTTCAGTACGCGACCGGCAAGGAGCGGCGCACGCTCACCCGCGCCGATCTGGCGACCGATCATCCGTACAACACGTACCGACGGAGCGGCCTGCCGCCGGGGCCGATCGCCAGCCCGGGCCTCGCCGCGATCGAGGCGGCTCTCGACCCCGCGCCGGTGAAGTACCTGTACTTCGTCGCAATGGACGACCATCGTCACTACTTCTCGGCTTCGCTCAGCGAACACAACGCGGCCGTCGCCCGGTACCGGCTCGCCCGCGCTCGGTGAACCGTGCTATAAAACGCGCGACATGGCCGGTCCGACCGCCCTTGCCGCGAACCGGCGGGTCGCCACCGAGGCGTCGCCGGCACCGTTTCTGTATCGCGCGATCCGTGGCCCGGTTCGCCGTGCGCTCTCGCGCTGGTTCGACCTCAGCATCGAGGGCCTCGAGCATCTCCCGGCCGGCGGCCCATATCTCATCGCGGCGAATCACCACAACTACCTGGACGGGGTGGTCCTCGGCGTCTCCGCGCCCGAGCCGATCTCGTTCCTGGTCATGCCGCGTGTCTGGCGGGCGACGCCGCTGCATCCGCTGTTGCATCGCCACATCGGCTCGATCCCGATCGACCTGGGACGGGCGGACATCAGCGCTCTGCGCCGCGCGCTGCAGACCCTCGAGGCCGGCAGGGTGGTCGGCATCTTCCCGGAGGGCCCGTTCAGCGTGCGCGGCCGGCTCGAGCCCGGGCTTCCGGGTGTCGCGCTGCTCGCGCTGCGCTCGGGCGTGCCGGTCGTCCCTGCGGGGATCCGCGGCACCTACGAGGCGCTGGCCGGACGCCGCGGCTACATTCCCCGACGCGTTCCGCTGGCCGTCAGGTTCGGACCGGCGCGCTGTTTCTCCGATGACGCCTCACGCGATCGGCGCAGCGCCCGGCTCAGCGTGACCGGCCGGATCATGGACGACATCGCGTCGCTCCTGTCGTGAAGTCCCGTTCCCGCAAGCGGCAGCCCACGCGCGAGGCGGGGCAGTCGGAGAAGCTCTGGGGAGGACGCTTCACACGGGGCGCCGACCCGCGCGCCGAGCGCTTCACCGGATCGCTCGCCTTCGACCGCCGGCTATGGCCCCACGACATCACCGGCAGCGTCGCGTGGGCGAAGGCGCTCGCGAAGGCGGGGCTCCTCTCCGCGACGGAGCGCGACGCCATCGTGCGGGGTCTTCGGGTCGTCCGCGCCGAGCTCGAGGCCGGCACCTTTCCGTTCCGCGCCGAGCTCGAGGACATCCACACCAATGTCGAGCGGAGGCTTCAGGAGCTGATCGGGGACGTCGGTGGCAAGCTCCACACCGGCCGCTCGCGAAACGATCAGATCGCCGTCGACGAACGCCTCTACCTCCGCGAAACGATCGCCACGGTCCGGGCGGGGCTCCGCGCCACGCAGGAGGCGCTCGCCACGCGCGCCGCGGAGGCGCTGGACTCGCCCCTGCCCGGCTACACACACCTGCAGCGCGCGCAGCCCGTCGTGCTCGGACATCACCTGCTCGCCTACGTCTTCATGCTCCAGCGCGATCGCGACCGGTTCGGCGACTGCGCCGCGCGCGCCGACACGCTCCCGCTGGGCGCCGCCGCGCTCGCCGGCACCGCCTTTCCGATCGACCTCGAGGCGCTCGCCAAGGACCTCGGCTTCGCCGCGGTGTCGCCGAACAGCCTCGACGCGGTGAGCGACCGCGATACGCTCCTCGAGTTCCTGGCGGCGGCCGCGATCACCGGCATGCATCTCTCGCGGCTCGCCGCCGACCTGACCCTGTGGGCGACCGCCGAGTTCGGCTTCGTGGAGTTCTCCGACGCGTTCGCGACCGGCTCGTCGATCATGCCCCAGAAGAAGAATCCCGACGTGGCCGAGCTGATCCGCGGCAAGAGCGGACGCCTCTACGGCAACCTCGTCGCGGTGCTGGCGACCATGAAGGGGCTCCCGCTCGCCTACAACTCCGACATGCAGGAGGACAAGGAGCCGTTCTTCGACTCGGTCGACACCCTCGTGGCCATCCTGGCGGTGGTGCCGCCGATGATCGGATCGCTCACCTTCCGGACCGATCGGATGCGGCGGGCGGCCGGCGAGAACTTCGCGACGGCGACCGACCTCGCCGATTACCTCGTGAAGAAGGGCTTGCCCTTCCGCCAAGCGCATGGAGTCGTCGGGAAGATCGTCCGGTTCTGCGAGACCGAGGGCAAGGGGCTCGATGGCCTCTCGCTGGTCGAGCTCCGCCGCTTCTCGCCGCTCTTCCAGGACGACGCGAAGGACGCGCTCACGGTCGAGGCGTCGCTGCGCGCCCGCGCCGCGACCGGCGGGACCGCGCCGGAGGCCGTGCGCCGCTCGCTCGCCCTCGCCCGCACGCTGATCGCGCGCGCATGAGCCGACGCGGGCGCGGGCTTGCCCCGTGCCTCGGGCTCGCCCTCCTGGCGCTGGCCGCCTGCGGGCGAAAAGGACCGCCGGTCGCGCCCGAGATGCGGGCGCCGCAGCGGGTCCTCGACCTCGACGCCGCTGTGCGCGACACGGCGATCGAGCTCTCGTGGACACCGCCCCTTCGCCGCGCGGACCGGACGCCAATCCGCGATCTCTCGCTGACGACGCGCATCTTCCGCGTGGAGGACAGCGGGGCGGGCGAGCCGAAGACCGCGATCCTCGCCAGAGGCGTGATCGCCGGCTACACGGAGATCGTGTCGCTGCGCGGAGACGATCCATCCCCCGCGGTCGCCCGCGGCAGCCAGCTCGTCTTCACCGACCGGCAGGCGCTCGAGTTCCGCCGCCGCTACACCTACGTGATCGTCGTGGGCGATTCCGAGGGACGCATCAGCTCCCCCTCGGCGCGCGCGTCGGTGATCTACGTCCCGGCCGGCGAGCCGCCGGCGGACCTCGTCGCCGAGTCGGGCGATCGTGAGGCGCGCCTGACGTGGTTGCCGCCGCCGCGGCTGATCGACGGGAGCGTGCCGACCGTCCTGTTCACCTACGAGGTCCTGCGAGCGCCGTCGGCCGACGCGGAGCTGAAGCCGGTGACGCCGGTCCCGATCGGTGAGCTCGTCCTGACCGATCGCGGGCTCGACAACGACCACACCTATTACTACGCGGTGCGCGCCGTCCAGGTGGCATCGAACAGCGTGGTCTACAGCGCGGCAACGCCCCGCGTGGCCGTGACACCGCGGGACGTGACGCCGCCGTCGCCCCCGGCCAACCTGGTCGCGGTCCCGTCAGGGGCAACCGTGCGCCTGACCTGGAGCGCGAGCCCGGAGCGCGATGTCGTGCAGTACATCGTCTACCGGGCGGCCGCCGGCGGCGCCTTCGAGCGCGTGGGCTCGACGCGAGCGCCCACCGCGACGTTCGTCGATCGCGACGTCCCCCGCGGCACGTACCGCTACGTCGTGACCGCAGAGGACGCGGGCGCCCGGCCAAACGAGAGCGGCCGGTCGAACGAAGTCGCGGTCACCGTACCTTGACTTCACCTGGCCCGGATGCTACCAACAACGGTTACATGGACCACTTCCGGTATCGTGATTCAGAGCTCTGCTGTGAGCAAGTATCGCTGCGCGCGCTGGCCGCCGTCGCCGGCACGCCCCTCTACGTCTACTCGAAGGCCGCGCTGCTCGAAGGGCTCGCCGGCTATCACCGCGCGTTCAAGGACGTGCCCCACATCGTCTGCTACTCAGTCAAGGCGAACTCGAACCTGGGCGTCCTCTCGGTGCTGGCGAAGGCCGGCGCCGGGGCCGACATCGTCTCCGGGGGTGAGCTGTTCCGCGCGCTGCGCGCCGGGATCCCGCCCAAGAAGATCATCTTCTCGGGGGTCGGCAAGAGCCGCGACGAGATGCGCGAGGCGCTCAAGGCCGAGATCCTGATGTTCAACGTCGAGTCGCACAGCGAGCTGAAGGTGCTCGACGAGGTGGCGCGCGAGATGGGTGTGCGGGCGCCGGTCGCGATCCGGGTGAACCCGGACGTGGATCCGCAGACGCATCCCTACATCGCCACCGGGTTGAAGACGTCGAAGTTCGGCGTCCCCTACGACGAGGCGCTGGCGGCGTACGAGGAAGCGCGGATGCTGCCGGGCCTCGAGGTGATCGGCGCCGACATGCACATCGGCTCGCAGCTCACCAAGGCCACCCCGGTCGGCGACGCGGTGCGCCGCGTCGTCGCGCTGGTCAAGACGCTCCGCGAACGCTCGGTCGAGATCCGCATGATCGACGTCGGCGGCGGGCTCGGCATCCGCTACCGCGACGAGACGCCGCCGACGCACGAGGAGTATGCGACCGTGCTGCTGCCGGCGCTTCGCGAGTCCGGCGCGACGGTCCTGCTGGAGCCGGGCCGGTCGATCGTGGGCAACGCCGGGGTCCTGCTCTCGCGGGCCCTCTACCGGAAAGACACGGGCGCCAAGAAGTTCGTAGTGATCGACGCGGCCATGAACGATCTGGTCCGCCCGTCGTTCTATGGCTCCTTCCACGACATCCGCCCGGTCGACGAGGCTGGGCGGGCGCGGCCGGCCGAGACCGTGGACGTCGTGGGCCCGATCTGCGAGTCGGGCGACTTCCTGGCCAAGGATCGCGAGATGCCGCGCGTCGAGCAGGACGAGCTGGTGGCCCTGATGAGCGCAGGCGCCTACGGCTTCGCCATGGCTTCCAACTACAACACGAGACCGCGGGCCGCTGAGGTACTCGTGGACGGCAACCGCTACACGATCGTGCGCCGCCGGGAGACGTACGAAGACCTGGTGGCGGGGGAGACGCCTCTATGAGCCAGACGTTCCAGGGTTCATTCGTCGCGATGGTCACCCCGTTCCGGAACGGCAAGGTCGACGAGGCGAAGCTCCGCGAGCTGGTCGAGCTCCACGTCGCGAACGGCACCGACGGCCTGATCCCGTGCGGGACCACCGGTGAATCCCCCAGCCTGAATCACGACGAGCATCGACGCGTCGTCGAGATCGTCGTCGAGGCGGCGCGCGGCCGGATCCGGGTCGTCGCCGGCACCGGCTCCAACTCGACCGCCGAGGCGATCGACCTGACGAAGCACGCCGAGCGAGCGGGCGCGGCCGGAGCCCTCGTCGTCAATCCGTACTACAACAAGCCGACCCAGGAAGGGCTGTACCGCCATTTCCGGGCGGTCGCCGAGTCGGTCGCGATTCCCATCCTCGTCTACAACATCCAGAGCCGGACGGCCGTGAACGTCGAGACGGACACGATGGCCCGTCTGGCGCGCGACGTCCGGAACATCGTCGGGGTGAAGGAGGCGTCCGGATCGCTCGACCAGATGAGTCAGGTGGTCGCGGCCTGCGGCCCCGACTTCTCCGTCCTGTCGGGCGACGACAACATCACCCTGCCGCTCCTGGCCATCGGGGGCAGCGGCGTCGTGTCGGTCATCGCGAACATCGTGCCGCGCGAGACGGCCGACCTGGTGCACGCGGCGCTCGACGGCGACTGGAAGCGGGCGCGCGACCTGCACTACCGGCTCTTCCCGCTGGCGCGGGCGGCGTTCCTCGAGACCAATCCCATCCCGATCAAAGAGGCCATGGCGATGGCCGGTATGATCGAGCCGGAGTTCCGCCTGCCGATGTGCCGCATGAGCGACGCCAACCGCGAGAAGCTCCGCGCGATCCTCAAGCTGTACTCTCTCGTCAAGTAGTCGGAGTATGAGCGCCGGCGACGGGGACACATCCCCGAGTCCGGGGAACGCGGCCACCCCGACGGCACAGGTGGTCGTCGCCGGCGCCGCCGGCCGCATGGGCAACCGCATCGTCGCGTGTCTGGCCGACACCCCCGGCCTGCGCCTGGTCGCCGCGCTCGAGGCACCCGGTCATCCCGCGCTCGGCGCCGACGCGGGCGAGCTGGCCGGCGTGCGAAAGGCCAGCGTCACCCTCGGCGCCGACCCGGCGGCCGCCATCACACCTGATCGGATCCTCATCGAGTTCTCCGTCCCTGAGGCCTCGCTCGACCACCTCCGGCTCGTCGCCAAGAGCGGCGCCCGCGCCGTGATCGGCACCACCGGCTTCAGCGCGGCGCAGCGTGCCGAGATCGGCGAGCTGGCGCGCCACGCGGCGATCTTGCTCTCGCCCAACATGTCGGTCGCCACCAACGTCGCGTTCAAGCTCCTGGCGACCATGGCCAGGGCGCTCGGTGACGAGTACGACGTCGAGATCACCGAGATCCACCACCGCTTCAAGAAGGACGCGCCGAGCGGCACCGCGCTCCGCATGGCAGAGGTGGTCGCGGCCGCGCTCGGGCGCGACCTGGACCAGGTGAGCGTCTACGGCCGGCAAGGACTGCCGGGCGAGCGGCCCAAGCGCGAGATCGGCATCCTGTCGCTCCGCTCGGGAGACGTCGTCGGCGAGCACACGGTGTCCTTCGGGACGCTCGGCGAGCGCCTCGAGCTGGTGCACAAGGCCCATAACCGCGACACCTACGCGCGGGGCGCCCTGCGCGCGGCGCGCTTCATCGCGGGGCGTCCGCCGGGTCTCTATTCGATGGCGGACGTCCTCGGCCTCGCGTGAGGGCGTGAGGCGCTGAATGGCCGACAAGCTGCTCCTCGAAGACGTTCGCTTCTACGGCCAGCACGGGCTCACGCGCGCCGAGCAGCTCGTCGGCGCCTGGTTCTCCGTCGACGTCGAGCTGGCCGTCGACCTGCAGCCGGCGGTCCTCTCCGACCAGGTCACCTCGACGCTCGACTACGGCGTGATCGCCCGGCGCATCGTGGAGATCGGAACCAAGAACCGGGTGAACCTCATCGAGCGCCTCGCCGGGCTGATCGTCGAGGCGCTGCTGCGCGAGTTCCCCGCCCGCGAGATCCGCGTGCGCGTCCGCAAGCTCACGCCCCCGCTCGAAGGCCTGGTGGGGACGCCCGCCGTCGAGCTCGTCCGGAGCCGGACGTGACCCGCGTCTACCTCTCGCTCGGCTCGAACGTCGGCGATCGGCTCTCCGTGCTCCGGGCCGCGGTGCGCCGGCTCGGGGGCCTGGCGGACGTCCGGTTCGTCGACGCCTCGCCGCTCTACGAGGGCGAGCCGTGGGAGAGCGAGCCCGGCCAGACGACCGGCGAGCAGCGCTGGTACCTCAACTGCGTGGTCGCGCTCGAGACGACGCTGGCGCCGCGCGCGCTCCTGGCCGAGATCCATACGATCGAGGACGCCCTGGGCCGGGTCCGACCGCCCGGAACACCGGAGGCCCAGCGCTTCGCCACGCGCACGCTCGACATCGACATCCTGTTCTACGGCGACGAGATCGTGAGCGCGGGCGACGATCTCCAGATCCCCCACCTGCTCCTCGCCGAGCGCGAGTTCGTCCTCCGGCCGCTGGCCGATCTGGCGCCGGAGCTGGAGCACCCCGCCCTCTACCGGTCGGTCCGTGAGCTGCTTGCGGAGCTCGTGGACGAGCACGACGTGCGCGCCGGCGACTATCCGGCGCGCTGGTTCGAGGACTGAGCGGGCGTGGCTTCCGACGAATTCCATCGCCTCGCGCTCGAGCACCTGGACGCCCTCTACAACTTCGCCATGTACCTGACCCGGAACCCGCCCGAAGCCGACGATCTCGTTCAGGAAACGTACCTGCGGGCCTTCCGGTTTTCGCACCGGTTCCAGGCGGGAACCCATCTGCGCGCCTGGCTGTTTCAAATTTTAAGGAACACGTTCTTGACCTTCTATCGGCTCCGCGAGCGGGAATCGGCGCTCGCGGAGGACGGTGTTCCGACCTGGGACGTTCCGATGTTTCACGACGCGCCCGAGGAGTCGAGCGGCGCCGTCGAGGCGCATACCGATCTCGAGCGCGCGCTCTTGCGCCTGCCCGAGGAATTTCGAACCGTGCTGCTGCTCGCGGAAGTCGAGGGAATGGCCCTCGAGGACGTCGCGCGCGTACTGGGCTGTCCGGTGGGCACGGTCAAGTCGCGCATCTTCCGGGCGAAGGAGCGCCTGCGCGGACTTCTCCAGGACTACACGAACAAATGAGCGGCGACCACTCCCCTGAATCCGACGAAGTGCTGGGCACGCGCCTGCGCGCGGAGCTGAGACGCTACGCGGCGCCGACCAGCCTGCGCGCCGCCATCACCCACGGCGGCGCGCCGCCGCCGCGGCGGGCAATGTGGCTCTCACCGGTGCTGGCCGCCGCCGCGACCGTGCTCGCGCTCGGGCTCGTGTTCCTGCTGATCGGACCCCGGATGGTGCCGGCCGATCCCGTCGAGCGGCTCGTGCGCTCCGTCGTGGCCGAGCACACGCGCGCCCTCATGTGGGGCGCTCGCCGCCCGGAGGTCATTCCGACCGCGCTTCCCTGGCTCACGCAGGAATCGGGGATCGGTCTCAAGAAGGTCTTCGCCGGCGACGATCATCTGCAGTTCTCCGGCGCGGAGCCCGTCTACCTGGAGGGGCATCGTGGCATCGCCCTGCACTACCGTGACGCCGACGGCCACCTCTTGAGCTACGTCGTGCTGCCGATCGCGGGCTTCCCGGTTCCCGACCGCCGCCGGGTCCAGATCGAGCGGGGCACGAGCCGCTGGAGGCCGGCGCTGATGCACGACAGCGGCTTCTCGGCCTGGGTATGGCGGCAGGGCGACCTCGCCTGCTTCATCGTGTCGGACATGGTCTCCGACGCCGACGTGGAGCGCTTCAAGGACTACTTCGTCCGCTTGCGGATCTCGACCGACCCCGTTCCCGCGCAGTGAGCGTCGCCGCGAAGCGGCGCCGCTTCAGGCTCCGCTACTTCCGGACCGCCGCCTGTTCGTTGGTCGACTCGCCGTAGCGAGCCGCCCGGGTCGCGCTGTGGACCAGCGTGACGACGGTCGCGGAGTTGTCGGCCAGACGCCGCTGGGCCTGGGCCTGCTTGAGCTGAGCCTCGCGGAGCTGACGCTGGAAGTACTCGGCCTGCCAGGGCGGCGCCTGGCCCACCGCCGCCTGCGCACTGGCGACCTCGCGGGCGGCGCGCCGCAGCTGCTTCCAGTCGGCCGCGGCCGCGTACAGAGCGGTGCAGGCGTCCGAGACGGGAACCCCGAGCGCCCTGTTATCGCCGCGGCTCAGCGCGATGTGGTAGCGGTACCTGATCGTGGTGAGCCGGTTGCCGATGACGCTCATCCTGAGCGTGAATTCGTCGTAGCTCGACTGAGTGTTCAGGAGGGCCGAGGCGGCCCGGACGTCCATGAGCAGCGCGAGCAGCTCCTGACGCAGGTCGACCCGCAACCGCTCGCTCTCGTAGTGCAGGCGATCAGGGTCGGCCAGAATCGCCTGGATCATGGCGCGCGTGGCCTCGATCGTCTTCTCGCACGTCGGCGTCACGCCGCGAACGCAGGTCTGCTTCTGCGCGTCGAGACTCTTGAGTCGCGTCTCGAGCGCCGCCGCGAACACGCGATCGTCCGTCGACATTTCCGCCCGCGCGATCGAAGGCGCAAGCGCCAGACACAGCATCAGGCCGCACGCCGCTATGGTCTTCATGACACCTCCGAATAGAGCAAGCGGCATGCCGCCACACGAATTCGCGGGGTTACAGCGCGGTATGCCCCTCGGAAGGTCCGAATTTGGCGACGGGGTGACGATTTTCGTCCAGCTGATTTCGGATTTCCGTTCAGCTAGTGGACGCTGCCCCCGCCGTCGACCAGGATGGTCTGGCCGGTGATGAAATCGCTGTCGTCCGAGGCAAGGAAGACCAGCGTACCGACGAGGTCTTCCGGAACCTCCGCACGCTTGAGCATGCGCAGTCGAATGTTCGCCTCCTTGCCCTCGTCCGGCATGTTCTTCTCGTTCTCGCCGCTCAGCGTGAAGCCCGGCGCGATGGCGTTCACGCGGATGCCGAACTCACCGAGCTCGCGGGCCAGCGAGCGCGTGAACCCCACGACGCCGCCCTTGGACGTCGTGTAGTGGATGTAGTTCGGCACGCCCTTGAAGAACGTGCTGGAGGAGATGTTGATGATCTTGCCCTTGCCGCGCGTCTTCATGGCCGGAAAGACGGCGCGCGCGCAGAGGAAGAGCCCGCGCAGGTTGACCGCCATGACCTGGTCCCATTCCTCGACCGGAATCTGCATGAACGGGCGGCGCACGATCGTGCCGTAGACTGCGGCGTTGTTCACCAGCACGTCGATCGCGCCGAATCGCGCGAGGGTCTCGGTGGCCAGGCGCAGCGTATCGCTCTCGCGCGAGACATCGCACTCCACTCCCAGCGCCTGCGCGCCCCGGGCCTCGACCTCCTTGACGGTGGGCTTGGGATCGATGACGTCGGCCACCACGACGCGGGCGCCCTCCGCGGCGACACCCAGGCAGTATTCGCGTCCGATGCCTCGCGCGCCGCCCGTGACGATGACGACCTTGTCCTTGAGGCGCATAGGGCCTCCTACAGCTGGAAGGTCTTGACGTACACCCCCGGCGAGCCCTGCGCGTGCCGCATGTGCGGCCGGATGCGCTGCGTCTCCGGCGCGATGTCCCGCTGGGCGGCCCACGCCGCGCTCTCGGACACTTTGGGATTCTGGAACTCGTAGAACGTGAGATAGGTCGGCGTGCCGGTCACCGCGCGGAAGCGCCGGCCGCGAATGACGCCCGGCACCTTCTCGTAGTTCGGAATGTAGATGGTGTTGTACCAGGTGTTGAAGTCCGCATCGATCTCCGCGGGAACGTCCATCCGGCCGAGCTGGAGCGCCGGGGCCATGTCGCTCTCGGCCACGGCGGACGTCAGCGTCCTGGGATGAATGAGCGTGTAGACGTTGCGGATGAAGGTGGTGCCGATGACGTCCGGCGAGCAGCGCTTCGTCCACTCCGTCGGGTTCTTCCGCACCTTCATGTAGGCGTCGGATTCGAGCACGGCGACGTTCTCGAGCTCGTAGACGGCCAGATGCTTCGGGCCGCCCTTGACCGCCTCATACCGCGCGCCGCTCAGGAATCCGGGGATCCGCATGCGCTCGGCCAGATGCTCCTCGTTGTACCAGCTGTTGAACTCCTTCTCCTTGTCCGCCGGCACGTCGGCCCAGACCATCATGAGTCCGGTGCCCTTCTTCTTGGTCGCCATGGTTGACTCCTTTCGATAGTCGCGCGCCTCGACCGGCGGGGCCCCAGCCCCGCGACGCTCTGCAGCGCGCACTGCTCGGTTGGATCTTAGACCACCGCTCCGGCGAGCGCCACGCTGGGGAGTGATATAGTCCTGGGCTATCCGAATCCAATCACTGTACCCGATCTCGGGAGGAGACCACTGATGCGTTCGCTCTCACGCATGCTCGTCATCGTCCTGGCGCTGGCGCTCGTCGCCCCGGCTCTCTTCATCCGGCCCGCGCCGGCCGCCGAGGACGTCAAGATCGCGCTCGTCGCGCCGTTGTCGGGCCGCTGGGCGCGTCAGGGTCAGCTCAAGAAGATGGGGGCCGACATGGCGATCGAGGAGATCAACAGCCAGGGCGGCATCAAGGCCCTGGGCGGCGCCAAGCTCGTGCTGCGCGAAGCCGACGCCGGCGACAGCGTCGAGAAGGCGGTGAGCGCGGCGCAGCGCGTCCTCACACGCGAGAAGATCAGCGCTGGCATCGGCTCGTGGCTCAGCTCGTTCACGCTCGGGGTGACCGAGGTGGCCGAGCGGCTGCAGGTGCCGTGGCTCTCGCTGTCCTACGCGGACAGCATCACCGAGCGCGGATTCAAGTACACGTTCCAGACCTCGCCGGTCTCGTCGCTGCAGGCCGAGCAGGCGCTCGATCTGGTCACCGAGCTCGCCAAGAAGAACAACCGCCCGATCAAGAAGGCCGGCATCGTGGGGGACAACACCGCGGCATCGATGTTCTTCTACAAACCGCTGCGTGAGAAGCTCCTGGCCGCCAAGGGCATCGAGCTGATCGTCGACGACGTCTGGACGCCGCCCCTGGCCGACGCGACCGCGATCGTGCAGAAGCTCCGCTCGAGCCAGCCCGACATCGTGTTCTACGGCGCGACCAATTTCCCGGACTCGATCCAGGTGCTCCAGAAGGTCAAGGAGTTCAGCGTGAAGTCGCCGATCCAGGGCGTCGGGGCCTGGCTGGTCACGCCCGAGTACGTGAAGGCGGTCGGCAAGGAGGTGCTCGACAACATCCAGACGGTCGTCGCGTCGCACCCGATGAAGGGTCAGGACGAGCTCGTGAAGAAGTTCAAGCAGCGGACCGGCGAGCCGTTCATGACCCAGGACCCGCTCTGCACGTACGCCCACGTGTGGCTCATCAAGGAAGCGATCGAGCAGGCGAAGTCGGCCGACCCCAAGGCCATCCGCGACGCGCTGGCGAAGGTCGACATCTCGGCCGGGCCGGCGGTGAGCGCCTTCTATCCGCCGCGCGTGAAGTTCGACGAGCGGGGCCGACGCGTCGGCGCCACGCCGCTGATCGTGCAGTGGCAGGACGGCGAGCCGTACACGGTGATCCCGACCGCCGTGGCCACGCGGCCGATCGCCTCGCACAAGTAGGCCGGCTCCGGGCCGCGGGTGGTTCTCGCCGAGGTCGTCCAGTACGTCGCCACCGGCCTGCTCGTCGGCGGGGTCTACGCGCTGATGAGCATCGGTCTGGCGCTCATCTTCGGCGTCATGCGGGTCGTCAACTTCGCGCAGGGCGACTTCATGATGCTCGGGATGTATCTGACGTACTTCTACGCCGTCTCCGGCGGGGTCGATCCGCTGCTCGGCGCGCTCCTGACGATCCCGCCGTTCTTCGCGCTCGGCTGGATCGTGCACCGGAGCCTCCTGGCGCGCGTCACCGGCGGCGGCGATCCGCAGCGACAGATGGACGCCCAGCTCATCCTCACCCTCGGGCTCTCGCTCGTGATCACCAACGCGACCACGATGATCCTTTCGCCGACCCCGCTCGGAATCCGCACCGACTACGCGACGCAGGCGTTCGCGCTCGGCCCTGTGCTCCTGAACCAGGCGCGCTCCTACGCGTTCGCGATGGCCCTGGTGCTCGCCGTCGCCGTCTATCTGTTCCTGACGAGGACCGATCTCGGCAAGGCGCTGCGCGCTTCCGCTGACGATCCCGAGGCCGCCAGCTATCAGGGCATCGACGTGCGGGCGATGCACGGCCTCGCGTTCGGGATCGGCATCGCGCTCGTGGCGGCGGCCGGTGGCCTCCTGGCCGCCTATCATCCGATCGAGCCGACCGTCGCCGGCAATTTCATCGTCCTGATGTTCGTGGCCGTCGTCCTCGGAGGGCTCGGCAGCATTCCCGGCGCGTTCGTGGGCGGAATCGTCATCGGGCTCGTGCAGTCGCTCACTCTGCTCGTCCTGCCGTTCCAGCTGCAGAACACCGGCGTCTTCATCGTTTTCCTGCTGGTGCTCTATCTGCGGCCCCAGGGCTTTTTCGGCCGTCGCACGCGGGCGGTTTAGTCGTGGAGGCGCCGGGCACGGCGGGGCGGGGCGTTGGAGGGGTCGAGCTGACCACGCGGCACGCGCGCGTTGCCCCGCTGCGGCTGGGCTCCATCCCGGCGCTCGAGCTCCGCCGCCGCTTTTCGGGAACGGGTCTCTCGACTCCGCCAACACCCCGGCCCGCCGCGCCCGGCGTCTTCGCTGGTCGCCCGTGCGACGGAGGTCTGGCGTGAGGCAGGCCCGCGAGCTCGACGCTCGGCGCGCGGCGGCGCGCGGGTGGGTTGCCATTGCAGCCGTCGTGGCGGCAGGGGTGGTGCTGTCGTTTGTCGTGCAGGAGCGGTATCACCATCGGGTTCTGACGCTGGTGTTT
>DASRIY010000480.1:0-14471 GCA_035649755.1 Candidatus Methylomirabilota bacterium | reverse complement strand
GGATCGCGGACCTTCACGGTCAGCGTCCTCTTCGGGCCCTTCAACGTGACCGTCTGCTTGTCCTTGTCGATGGCCTCCACGGTCCCGCGCACCGTCACCAGTTTCGCTTCTTCGACTTTGGGCATGGCGCCGGTATCGGTCTTGGCTTGCGCGAACATCTGGTGCCGAGGGGCATCGGCGCCGAGCGCGATAGCGGGCACGACCGCGACCATCACGAGCACAGCGAGGATCGTCTTCATCGTATGACTCCTTTCATGTGAGCGAACTATCAATTCTGGCCACACCCCAATTCCCGTGTCAACGGACCGCTCGCCCGTCGGACCGCTACCGATCGTTCGACAACACGAGCGTGCCCGCCGCCGAGAGCATGCCGCCCATGCCGTTGACGAGCGACAGCTTGGTGTTCGGAACCTGACGGGGCCCACACTCACCGCGCAGCTGACGGGTCGCCTCGATGATCGGGAAGATCCCGTACATCCCGCTGTGGGTGTAGGAGAGGCCGCCGCCGTTCGTGTTGATCGGCAGCTTGCCGCCGGGCGTCGAGCGTCCCTCGGCGAAGAAGTGCACGCCCTCGCCACGCTTGGCGAGGCCGAGCGCTTCCAGCATGAGCGGCGGGCCCGAGGTGAACGCGTCGTAGAGCATGATGTGGTCGAACTCGGTGCCCTTCACGCCCGCCATCGCGAACGCCTTCTCGCCGGATTTCCGCGTGGCCTCGCTGAACGTGAGATTGCGCATCTGCGTGAGCATCACGTGCTCGCTGCCCTCGCCGGCGCCGCGCACGTACACCGGCTTCTTGGCGCAGTCCTTCGCCCGGTCGGCCCGCGTGAGGACCACGGCGCCGCCGGCGTCGGTGACCAGGCAGATGTTCAGGATGTTGAACGGCCACACCACCGGCCGCGAGTCGAGCACGTCCTTGACGGTGAGGGGATCGCGGTTGCGCGCCTTCGGGTTGAGCGCCGCCCACTTGCGCGTCGAGACGGCCACCTGCGCCCACTGCTCGAGCGTTGTGCCGTACTCGTGCATGTGGCGCGTGGTGATCAGGCCGAAGTAGGTGGGCGCGCCGCCGAAGCCGTACGGGAACTCGAACTGTCCCGGCAGCAGGTTGTCGCGCCGCGGCGAGACGCCGACGCCCGAGCGCCCGGACTCGCCGTGGCTGACCACTGCCACGTCGCAGAGCCCGTGGTGGAGCGCCAGCACCGCGTGGCCGACCATGATGATGAACGAGCAGCCGCCCACGGTGGTGCCGTCGACATAACGCGGGACGACGCCGATCGCCTCGCCGATCGTCGCCGGCGAGTGCTGGCCGGCGGTGAAGACTCCGTCGACGTCGGAGATCTTGAGCCCGGCGTCCTTCACGGCGTTGTTGATCGCCTCGACGTGCAGGCTGAGCTGGCTCTTGCCGGGGAGCGTGCCGATCTCGTCGCTCTCGTCCACACCAACGATGCAAACGGAGTTGCTGAGCTCGCGCATCTTTGCCAGGTCGCTCATCGCGTACCTCCGGCGGGCCGGAACATCGGGAGGCTGACCTGGTCGGTGAGCTTCTCGAAGCACACCTCGACCGGCATGTCGCAGCGGATCAGCTTGGGATCGGGCGCGATGCCGACGAGATTGCTCAGGATGCGGGGGCCTTCCTCGAGCTCGACCATCGCCAGCACCACCGGCGTCTTCACCTTGAACGCCTTGTTCAGGATCTGATGGGCGATCTCGAAGGAGAAGAGCTTGCCGCGGCCGCTGGCCTGCACCCAGCCGATGTCGCGCGAGGCGCAGAACGGGCACGCGACGCGCGGGTACATGAACGGCTTCCCGCACGCGCGGCACTTGGGGATCATGAGCTTCCCGTCCCGGGCGCCATCCCAGTAGGGCTTGCACTCGGGCGTCATCGGATTTGGGAGCGGGCGTTCGAGGTCCATGGGCGAGGATTCTAACCCAAGCTGAGGTAAAGTACCGGCCCGTAGCGCGGCGATCGTAGTGCGCGCCGCAGGCCGTCGCGGGGCTGGGGCCCCGCCGGCCGAGTGCGCCTATGAAGAGAAGAGAGAGGAGGCCCGCCATGGCCCGCAAGCAAGACGCGCCCAGTCCCCGGCCCGTGACCGACAGCGACGTGGACCCCCGCCATCGCTGGGATCGTCCGCTCCAAGCGCCCGGTCACAGCCAGGTCGACTTCGAGGAGCGCGTCGACTTCCGCCGCCTGCACGCCTATCGTCTGGGTCGCGCGCGCCAGGCGCTCAAGCACTCGGGACTCGGCGCGCTCCTGATGTTCGACCAGTACAACATTCGATATCTCTCGGGCACCGTCATCGGCGAGTGGGCGCGCGACAAGCTGACGCGCTGGTGTCTCTTGACCGGGAACGGTGAGCCCTGGGTATGGGACTTCGGCTCGGCGGCGCGCCATCATCGTCTCTATTCGCCGCAGATTCCGCCACGGCAGTCCCTGGCCGGCATGGTCGGCATGCGCGGCGCCGTCTCGCCCAAGGCAGGGCTCTTCCAGAAGGCGGCCGTCGAGATCCGCGACATCCTCCGCGCCGAAGGCGTCGCCGGGATGCCGCTCGGCATCGACCTGGTGGAGCCGCCGTTTCTGTTCGCCCTTCAGGAAGCGGGCGTGGAGGTACAGGACGGCCAGCAGGTGATGCTCGAGGCGCGGATGCTCAAGAGCCAGGACGAGCTGACGCTCCTCAACATGGCGGCAGCGATGGTCGACGGCGTCTACCAGGACATCTTCGAGGCGCTCAAGCCCGGCGCCCGCGAGAACGAGATCGTCGGCCTCGCGACCCGCCGGCTTTACGAGATGGGCTCCGATTGCGTGGAGGCAATCAACGCGATCTCCGGCGAGCGGTGCAGCCCGCATCCCCATAACTTCACCGACCGGATCATCCGCCCGGGCGACCAGGCGTTCTTCGACATCATCATGTCGTTCGTCGGCTACCGCACCTGCTACTACCGCACGTTCAGCGTGGGCCGGGCCACGCGGCCGCAGATCACCGCCTACAAGAAGGCGCGTGAGTGGATGGACGAGGCGATTGCGCTCATCAAGCCGGGCGTCGCCACCGACAAGATCGCGCGCGCCTTCCCGAAAGCGCAGGAGATCGGCTTCGACAGCGAGATGGCGGCCTTCGGCCTGAACTTCTGCCATGGCATCGGCTTGGGTCTCCACGAGCGGCCCATCATCAGCCGGCTCAACTCCTTCGACGATCCGATGGAGCTGCAAGCCGGCATGATGTTCGCCGTCGAGACCTACTGCCCGGCCACCGACGGCATGTCCGCCGCGCGGATCGAGGAGGAAGTCATCGTGACGCCGAGTGGCGCCCAGATAATTACGTTGTTCCCCGCTGAGGAATTGCCGATCGCGAATCGCTACTAAAAGGCGATCGTTTGGATGGGGGCCTCGACGGCCCCCGAGCCCCCGAGTTTTTTCGACGGAGGCTCGAAGGAGAGGGAGCGTATGGCGAAGGTCAAGGTCAACGGGATCGAGATCGACTACCAGGTGACCGGAGGCGGGCGCCCCGTGATCCTGAGCCACGGCTACGGCGCCACGCGCCGTATGTGGGACGGCCAGCACGCGGCCCTGGGCGATCGCTACCGGCTCATCACCTGGGACATGCGCGGGCACGGCCAGACCGTGGTTCCCGACGATCCGGCGCAGTACTCGACCGAGCTGACCGTCGCCGACATCCTGGCGCTGCTCTCGTCCCAGGGCGTGAGCCGCGCCGTGGTCGGGGGCCTCTCGCTCGGCGGCTACATGTCGCTCGCCTTCTATCTCGCGCATCCCGAGGTGGTGGAAGCTCTCGTCATCTGCGACTCCGGACCGGGTTACCGCAACGCGGAGGCCCGGGCGGCGTGGAACGAGCGCGCGCACCAGCGCGCCCAGAACCTCGAGGCGCGCGGGCTCGACGCCTTCGGCGGCCGGAGCCGCGAAGTGCGCGAGGCGCTCTCGCATCACCGGAGCGCCCAGGGGCTCGCGCACGCCGCGCGGGGCATGCTGGCGCAGGCGGACTCGCGCGTCATCGACGGGCTGGCGGCGATCCGCGTTCCCACGCTCATCATCGTGGGCGATCGGGACGAGCCGTTCCTGGCGCCCTGTCAGTACATGGCCAAGAAGATTCCGGGTGCGCGGCTCGAGATGATCACGGGCGCCGGCCACTCGTCAAACCTCGACGAGCCCGCGGCCTTCGATCGGATTCTTCTAGACTTCCTCGACTCGCTCCCGCCCTCGGGGCGCTGAGACCGGCGAGGGGCTGAGAGCGGCGGCTAGCCTCGGGGCAGACCGAGGACGCGCTCGCCGATGATGTTGCGCTGGATCTCGCTCGTTCCGGCGGAGATCGTGTACTGCCGCGCCGCCAGCACGCGATTGAACCATCGCGGGGCGTCCGGCACCGAGTCGGAGACCTGATTCACCAGCACGTGCATGCCCAGGAGCTCGCCGGCGACGTCGGCGATGCGCACGCCGAGCTCGGAGCCGCTGAGCTTCAAGACAGACCCCTCGGGTCCGGGTGCCTCGCCGCGCAGCTGGCGCGTGAGGCTCCGGAGCCGCGTGTACTTGAGCGCCTCCGAGTCGATCGCCAGCTGAGCCAGTCGCTGGCGGATGCCCGGATGGTCCCACGCGGGGCGCCCGTCGATAGGCAGACGCCGCGCGAGCGCGATGAGCCGGGCAATCTGCGCCGCATGGCTCCGCCCGCCGGCCGAGTGACGTTCGTACATGAGCGTCGTCGTCGACACCTTCCAGCCCTGGTTGAGCGGTCCGAGCAGGTTCGCCTTCGGCACGACAACGTCGGTGAAGAACACCTCGTTGAAGTGATGGTGGCCCGTCATCAGGACCAGAGGCCGGACAGTGATGCCGGGCGTTGTCATCGGCACCAGGAGGCAGCTGATTCCCTGGTGCTTCGGCACGTCGGGATTCGTACGGACCAGCAGGATGATCCAGTGCGCGAAGTGCGCGCCCGACGTCCACACCTTCTGGCCGTTGACCACGAAGTGGTCACCGTGGTCGACGGCGCGCGTGCGGAGGCTCGCCAGATCCGAGCCCGCCCCAGGCTCCGAGAACCCCTGGCACCAGATCTCGTCGGCGTTGAGGATGGCCGGAAGGTGACGGCGCTTCTGGGCGTCGGTGCCCCAGTGGATGAGCGTGGGGCCCACGAGGTTCAGCCCCATGTTCCCGGGCAGCACGGGCGCGCGCGCCCCCGTGTACTCCTCGTCCCAGATGACGCGCTCGATGAGCCCGGCGTCGCGTCCGCCGTACTCCCGGGGCCACGTGATGCCCACCCATCCGGCCGCGTGCATCACCCGCTGCCAGGCGCGGCGGCGCTCGAACGTCTCCCGGTCGGACGCTACGCGATCGTCGGAGGCATCGTCCAGGCAGAGATCGGCCGAGAGGTTCTTCGCGAGCCAGTCGCGGAGCTCCTTGCGAAATCCTTCGTGCTCGGCGGCGAATTCGAAGTCCATGGTGAGCGTGAATCGAGGCTAGTCGGCTCGCGCGGCCGGTGTCAAGGGCGTTGATAATTGTTCGCGCGCGGCCGATCGGAAAAAGTTTTGACGGTCGTCCGCTTTCGCGACGCGCGCGCGTCCAAAGAAACACTTCGCGCTTGAATGTTCACGAGCGGGCGTGTAGAGTCCGCTCGACACCGAATGAGAGTTCGTAGCAGGGAGAGCGTCGCGGCACCGTAATGCATCTCTTGCTCCTCCGTTCGCTGTTCCGCGAGATGATCACAGACCTCGCCGGACCCGCGCCCACGGCGGACGAACCGACGCGAGGCCGCATGACGCGCTACCTGATCGTAGTCGCTCGAACCGAGCCCGCTGTGTACGAGCACCTTCGCAATCGCCACTCCGGAGACCCGAAAGTTCGCGTCATGCTGGACCGGCGTGGCGCGAGTGACGTGGACACAATGGACGACCTGCCGGCCGAGCGCCGGCGTCGTCGGTCCGCGCTGATGACGGGAGCCTCGCACGAGCTCGTCGCGCTCTCTCCCGAGCACACCGCAGAGGCCCCGGCTTCCCACCCCCAACGCCTCGAATCCCCCGAGGAGGCACCACGCCAGATGAGTCAGATGGAGACGGTCGACGATGCGCAGCGGACTACCCGCTGGCTAGCGGAAAGCCAGTATCAGCTCAGTCACGTGATCCCGTTGCTGGTCGACGAGCGCGATCGCCTGCGGCGCGCGCTCGAGGCGCGCGAGCAGGAATGCGAGCGGCTCGGCGGCGAGCTGGGCGAGCTTCGTCGGAGCCAGGGCGCGCTCCAGGGCGAGCTCGACGCCCTGCGCAGCGAGCGCTCGGCCATGGCCGAGGCATTCGGCGGCGTCGTGGGTCTGCTGGGGCAGCTCCAGCGCCCGCTGTCCGACATCGCGCATCGTCTGCAGACCGCGCAGCCCGTCGGCACGATCCGGGACTAGTCCGCGCGGGCCACGCGCCCGAGGACGCCAGGCGAACGCGGTTCGTTGCCGTAGCCGAACGCGGGCGCTGCCCGTGTCCCCGCCGACCTGGATCCCAGCGGCGCGCCTCGGCTGGCGGGCCCCAGCCCCGCGACGGCCTGCAGCGCGCACTTCCTAGCCGGTCGCGCGTCTGTCCCGTATGATGCGGGGCATGGAACGAAAGAAGAGCAAGCGGCGTCCGCGCCGCGCTGCCGACAAGGCCCGGCCCGCGCCGACGGTCGACGCTGTCGTTGTCGAGACGCCGCCGGCGCCCGCCACCGCCGGCCCCTTCGTGGCGGTCGCGACGCCCGAGCCCCTGTTCGCGGCCCGGGTTCCCCCGCCGGCGCCGGCCCGGTCTCGCCCCACCAGCCGCCACGCGATCTTCTTCGACGTCGAGAACACGAGCCATCCCGGTCACATCGAGCGCGTGATCGAGCGCCTCGCGATCGATCATCTGGGGCAGAGCACCGAGTTCTACGCGATCGGCAACTGGCGCGTGATCGGCCACGAGACGGCGCGTCTGCTCGCGCGTCGCGGCGCCCAGCTCGTGCACAGCGCGCCGTCGACCGGCGTGCGCGACTGGAGCGACCTCCGCATCGCCGTCAGCGCCGGGGTGTGGCTCGCCGGCGCGCACCCGGGTGACGTGATCGAGATCGTATCGGACGATCGGGCCTTCGACGCCGTGGGCGACGTGGCGACGGCCCTCGGCATCACCTTTCATCGGCTCACTGCGCGTACGCTGGGCGGCGCAGCACCCCCTGCCGAGCCCGCCCACGCCGCCCCGCACGACAGGGGCCGGCGGCGCGGCGGTAATCGGCGGCGGCATGGCGGCCGCCGCGCTCCCGCGCCCGCGCCCGTCTTGGAGGTACGGCGGGAGACCGATGGCGCGCAGCCGCTCCACGACCAGCCGGGCGAGGCGCACTCGGCGCCTCACGACGAGCTGGTCGACGTCGTCCGCGAGCTGGCCGAGCGTACTCCGAACGGCGCCGTCCTCATCGACAACGTGGCGCGAACGCTCAAGGCACGCGGGTTCAGCCGGCCGCCGGGCTCGCCGAGGCTCGTGACGCGGCTCCGCCGCATCAAGGAGCTGATGGTGAGCCCGACCGGGATGATCACGCTGGTGTCCGGCGGGTCGGAGCATGCCGCCGAGCCCGAGGCACCCGAAATCGTCGGCGCGCCCGTCGAGGCGACGCCCGAGCCCGCGGCGCCCGCGCCGGCTCGCCGCCGTCGATCGCGGCGCGGCGGTCGGCGCCGGCGGCGGCCCGCCCCGGCGACTCCGGGCGCCTAGCCCCGGCGCCGGGCCCTCGTCTACACCACCAGGGCGGCTTTCGCTCGCTCGCGGATCGCGTCGGGCAGGGGAGTCGGCCGCCGCGCGTCCATGTCGAGATGGACGCCCAGCTGCTCGAGTGTCGAGATGCGCTCGCCGGTGCGCTCGTTCGTCATCACGTGCAGGAGCCGCATCGAGGAGCTGCCGACGTGGACGAGCGCCGAACGCACGCACACCGGATCGCCCGCCCGCAGCACGCCGCCGACCTCGAGCTGAAACTCGAACGTCGAGAACCCCCTGCGCTCCGTACGCATGTAGCCCGGCGTGATCCCGAACGCCGCGGTCACGTGGCCGTTGGCCGCCGAGAAGCGATGGATGTAGTGCATGAGCGCGACCTGGCCGAAGACGTCGATCTCGTCGGGCTTCACCGTCTCGCGGCCGCTGTCGCGAAAACCTTCCAGGCCGGCGGGCCGGGGGCGCCGCTCGCGAGGCGGGCCGTCCCAGTCGACGCGCCGCTCCTCGGCGGCGCGTCGCTGAGCGGGTGTCAGCGCCCGGGCCGTGCGGCGCCGGGCGTCGACGTGGCGTAGACGCTGCTCGACCGACGTGCAGACCTCGCCGGTCTCGGAGTTGAAGACCTTGTGCCCCAGCACGAGCCCGTCCCGCTCCACGCCGAGCACGCCGCTGGTGATGTGCATGATGTCGCCCACGCGCAGCTCGCGCTGGTAGCGCACGTAGCAGTCGGTGGTCAGGCAGAGTCCGCCGCGGCGGCGCGCGTACTCGAGGCCGAGACCGAGCGCGTTCAGGAGGCCGTGCGCGGCGTCGCTGAGGCGCGCGAAGTAGAAGGCGACAGTGAGGTGATCGTTGTGGTCCACCTCCCAGCGATAGACGATGCCGCGATACGTCTCGAGCCAGCCGCTCACGGGTGTCCTCCCTGATTGGTTCTCAGCCCTGAGAAATCGGCCCGTTTTTCCTGTGCCGGCGGACCGATCGGGGTTCCGGCAATCGGTAGCCTACACGAGTCCGGACGCTTCGAGCGGGTGTAAGCTGGAAGCGTCAGTTTGTGACGGCCCGGGCCGGAGGGGCCCGACGAGCGGGCGTGGTATCGGGTCGACGATGACAAGCTTTCGCAAACCGCCGCTCGCGCTGTGGTGGCTGACCCTGCTGGGCGCCGCCTACTTCGTCGCGGGCAAATTCGGCCTCAGCCTGGCGATCGTCAACGCCAGCGCCACACCGGTATGGCCGCCGACCGGCATCGCGCTCGCGGCATTCCTGCTGTTCGGATCGCGCGTCTGGCCCGCCGTCCTGGTCGGCGCCTTCCTCGTCAACATCACGACCACCGGCTCGATCGCGACCTCGATCGGTATCGCCGTGGGCAACACCCTCGAGGGGCGCCTGGGCGCTGACCTGGTGAGCCTGTTCGCGAACGGCCGCGGCGCCTTCGACCGGGCGCGCGACGTCTTCAAGTTCTTCGTACTGGCGGGGTTCTTCGCGACGACTGTGAGCGCGACGATCGGCGTGACCAGCCTGACGCTGGCCGGCTTCGCGAACTGGATCGACTACGGCCCCATCTGGTTCACGTGGTGGCTAGGCGACGCGGTGGGCGCTCTGGTTGTCGGGCCGATTGTGATTCTCTGGAGCGCTCCCAGCACCGTGCCCTGGACTCGCGCGCGCATGCTGGAGGCCGCGGGCCTCCTGGCCGCCATGATCGCGCTGGGCGTCCTCGTGTTCAGCGGGACCAGCGGCGATGCCCTCACCTTTCTCTGCGTCCCGCCGCTCATGTGGGCCGCGTTCCGGTTCGGTCAACGGGAGACGGCGACGATGATCGGCGTGCTGGGGGTACTGGCGACCTGGGCAACCGTGCGGGGTCTCGGTCCCTTCTCGGACGTTCCGGCGAACGACTCGCTCCTGATCCTGCAGGGATTTCTGGGCACGATGGCCGTGACGAGCCTCCTGATCGGCGCCGTGGTGGGGGAGCGGCGGCGCGACGAGGCGACCCTGGCGCGGCTGGCGTCCATCGTCGAGTCGTCGGACGACGCGATCATAAGCAAGACGCTCGAGGGCGTGATCACGAGCTGGAACGGGGGCGCCGAGCGCCTCTACGGCTACACGGCCGCCGAGGCGGTGGGCCGGCCGATCTCGTTCATCATTCCACCCGACCGCCCGGACGAAATGCTGCGCCTCCTGGCGCGGCTCGAGCGGGGCGAGCACATCGAGTCCTACGAGACGGTGCGCATGCGGAAGGACGGGACGCGCCTCGAGGTATCGCTCACCATGTCCCCGATCCGGAACGCGTCCGGCAAGATCATCGCCGTCTCCGCGATCGGGCGGGACATCACCGAGGAGAAGCGCGCGGAGGCGGCGCTCCGGGAGGCGACGGCGCTCCGGTCCGTCGCGAGCCTGGCGGTGGCCGCCGCCCACGAGATCAACAACCCGCTCACGGTCGTCTCGGGCGAGGTGCAGCTCCTCGCCCGGGAGCGGAGCGGCGTCGCCGAGACCCGCATCGCGTCGATGCTCGAGGCGCTCGAGCGGATCCGCGAGGTGGTGGCGCGCATGAGCCGGATCAACCGGCTCGAGCCGGCCGACCCGGTCAAGAGCCTGCCGGAGATGCTGGATCTCAAGAAGTCCAGCTCCAGCGAACGCCCGGACCGGCGCTAGATGTGCACGCCCTTCAGCTGCGCCTCCGGATAGCGCGTGCCGGCGGCGGCGCCGGCCGGGATCGCCTCCGCGATCCGCTCCACGTCGCCGGCGGCGAGCCGCACGTCCACCGCCTTGACGTTCTCGTCGAGCCGCTCCCGCCGCTTGGTGCCCGGGATCGGGACAACGTCCGATCCCTGCGCCAGGAGCCAGGCGAGCGCGAGCTGCGCCGGCGTGCAATTCCGCTCCTTCGCGATCTGCTCGATCCGATGCACGAGCTCCAGGTTCTTCGCGAAATTGGCCTCGTGGAAGCGAGGATGATCGCGCCGGCGATCGTCGGAGGGGATGTCCTCGAGCCGCTGGACGCGGCCCGAGAGCCAGCTGCGGCCGAGCGGTGAGTAGGCGACGAACGAGATGCCAAGCTCGCGCAGCGTGGGCAGCGTCGACTCGGCCTCGACGCGGTAGAGCAGAGAGAACTCGCTCTGCAGCGCGCTGATCGGGTGCACGCTGTGCGCGCGCCGGATGGTCGCCGGGGCCGCCTCGCAGAGGCCCAGGAAGCGGACCTTGCCCTGCTCGATCAGCCGCTTCATGGCGCCAACCGTCTCCTCGATGGGCACGCTCGGATCGACCCGGTGCTGATAGTAGAGGTCGATGACGTCCACACCGAGCCGCTTGAGGCTCAGGTCGCAGGCCTGGGCGACGTACTCGGGACGCCCGTTGATGAACGCCTTCCCCTCGGGCGTCCGGCCTTGACCGAACTTGGTGGTGAGCACCACCTGGTTTCGGCGGCCGCGAATCGCCTTGCCCAGTAGCTCCTCGTTGTGGCCGAAGCCGTACATATCCGACGAGTCGAGGAGGTTCACGCCCTGATCGAGCGCGTGCTGAACGACTCCGATCGACTGCGCGTCATCGCCCTTGCCGTACGTGCCCGACATGGACATGCAGCCCAGGCCGACCGCCGACACCGAGAGCGAGCTGTGACCGAGCGTACGGTGTTCCATGAAGTTCCCCCCTTGAGGTGTCGCGCGATTCTACTACTACTTCTGGGGCGCGCCTCGGCCGGCGGGGCCATGGCCGTTCGCGGAGGGTGGGTGGCGCGGCTTGCTACAATATGGCGTCATGCTCCGCTTGAACGGAACCTTCACCCCGCGCTCGGCCGACCTGCAGACCGCCCTCCGGGGCGGCGACCCGAGCGCGTTTCCGTTCAAGAGCGAGCTGACCCTGACGCCGCTGCTGAGGTTCTGGGAAAAGAAGTTCGGCGACGATACCTCCTCGAAAGGGGTCTTCGTCCGGACCGTCCGCGATCAGGTCACCCAGGTGCCCGAGCTCCTCGGCCCCATCACGGATCTCGGCGTCATCGACCGTCATAAGAAGCTCATCGAGGTAGTCATGGCCGGTATCTTCGCGCCGGCCTTCTTCGAGCAGGAGTTCTCGGCCGTTCTCGTCCCGTTCCAGCTCAAGAGCTTCTACGCCACGCCGCCCTTCGAGCAGCACCTGCGCGCGGAAGACGGGACCCTCCGCGGCCGCGTGAACCTCGACGCGGCCATGGTGAGCGCGCTCCGGATCTTCTTCGCCTACGAGCTGATCCTGGAGCGCATCTACGGGGTCAACCTGATCGTCGACTATCCGCTGGTGTTGACTGTGCCCGATTCGGACACGAAGCTCGACCGCCACTTCAAGATGGAGTTCGACTGGCGGTTCGTGGACGTCAAGACCGTCGGCGAGGTGCCGCCCCTGAGCGACGAGATCCGGCGCCGGCTCCGCAGCGATCTCTTCGATCCGGACCTGCTGCGCGAGCTCCTGCCGCCGGACCGGTTCATGTTCAGCGGGTTCACCATCTTCCGGGCCATCGAGGTGACCGACCAGGAAGTGCTGTCCTCGCTCGAGCGCGACCTGATCGACAAGGAGTCGATCGTGTCGCACGCGCGGTTCGGCACCCTGCAGGACAAGCTGCGCACGCTCTTCCGGCGGCCCGAGCTCCGCTTCGGCCTGGCCGCCCTCGACGGCGACCAGGTGCTCGTCCTCAACTACGGCTCCGAGTGCGAGCACGCGTGCATCTTCGCCGACTCGCGCCACCACACCGTGGAGGAATTCCGGGGCTCGGTCTACGAACGCGCGGTGAAGCAGGGGGGTCCGCTGATCATCGAGGACCTGGCGGAGATGCCGGACCGCACCCCGGCTGACGACGAGATCATGGAGTGGGGGCTCCGGAACATCATCGTTGCCCCGCTTCTGTATCAGGACCGCGTCATCGGCACGCTCGAGCTCGGCTCGCCCAAGCCGGGCGACCTGGACGCCACGCATCTGCCGAAGCTCCACCAGATCCTGCCGCTCTTCTCCATGGCCGTCCAGCGCAGCATGGAGGAGCTGAACTCGCGCATCCAGGCGTTCATCAAGGAGAAGTGCACGGCGATCCACCCGGTGGTCGAGTGGCGCTTCCGCAAGGCCGTCCTCAAGAGCATCGAGCAGCGGGCCGAGGACTCTAACGACGCGGGGGCGGAGCTCGAGCCCATCGTGTTCGAGCGGGTCTATCCGCTCTACGCCTTGGCGGACATCCGCGGGTCGTCGACGCAGCGGAGCCTCGCCATCCAGGCGGACCTGCTCACGCAGCTTCGCCTCGCCCGCGACGTGATCCGCTGGGCGCACGATGCCCGGCCGCTGCCGGGGCTGCACGAGCTGCTCTTCCGGCTGGACAAGCATGCCGCCAAGATCTCGACGAATCTCAACTCGGGCGACGAGGTGTCGGTCATCGCGTTCCTCCGCGCCGACGTCGAGGCGAAGTTCGACCACCTGCAGACGTTCGGGCCCGGCGTGCGCGAGCGGATCGAGGCTTACCGCGCGGCCCTCGATCCCCGGCTCGGCACCGTGTACGACCGGCGGCGGCTGTTCGAGGAGAGCGTGACGCGTATCGCCGACGGGATCTCGTCCTACCTCGATCTCGAGGAGCAGACCGCGCAGACGATGTTCCCGCACTACTTCGAGAAGCAGAAGACCGACGGGGTTGACCACCAGATTTACGTCGGCGGCTCGCTGCTCGAGGACGGCAAGTTCGACCCGCTCTACCTGAAGAGCCTGCGCCTCTGGCAGCTGATGGTCACCTGCGGTGTCGCGCTCCGGGTCAACCGGCTCAAGGAGAAGCTGCCGGTGCCACTCGAGGTCACGCACCTCGTGCTGGTCCAGCACTCCCCGCTCTCGATTCGCTTCCGCTTCGACGAGAAGCGCTTCGACGTCGACGGCGCGTACGACATCCGGTACGAGATCGTCAAGAAGCGCATCGACAAGGCGGTGGTGGAGGGAACGAGCGAGCGCGTGACGCAGCCGGGGAAGGTGGCCATCATCTACAATCAGCGCGGCGAGGCGCTGGAGTACAAGGCGTACATCGAGTATCTGCAGAGCCTCGGCTATCTGACCGGACCGGTCGAGAGCCTCGAGCTCGGGGAGCTGCAGGGCGTCCAGGGCCTTCGCGCGCTCCGCGTCCAGATCGCGCTCGACAACCCGAAGCTCCAGGAGCGCGTCGACATGGAGGGAATCGAGGAATGGGCAGCGCGGTCGTCAACGAGCTGAAGAAGAAGAGCGACGAAGCGGCGGCCAATCTCGCGCGACAGCTCCAGGACATGGAGCCGCACCTGGACAAGTCGGACGCGCCGGGCGAATGGACCACCCGACAGGTCCTCTGCCATCTGCTGTCAGCTCCGGACTGGAAGCCGGTGGCCGAGCTGAAGAGCTTCGCGACCTCGAACCTCCCTCTGATCGAGATCGAGCCCGGGGAGACCCATGTCACGCCCGAGCGGCAGAAGATGACGAACGCGCAGCTTCTGGACGCACTCGAGGCGCAGCGCCGCGAAATTTTCGGCTATCTCGACTCACTCAGCGACGCCGATCTGGGGCGAAAGGCGAAGATTCCCCTCTTCAAGCAGTTCATGGGCACCGACGAAATCGCCCTGCCGGTCTACATTGGCGCCATGTTCGACTACCACTGGAACGACCACGCCGGCCAGCTCGCGAAGATCCGGAAGGCGGCCGGGCTCCCCGAGGCCAGATAGGAGCGCTTCCGGGTGCTCCACCGGGCGCTGGACCGGCGGGCACTCCTCGGGCTCGGCCTCGCCGGCGCTGCCGCCGCGCTTCGCGAGCACGTCGGGGCGCGGTGGGCGCGGGCCTCGGGGGCGGCGCCG
>DASRIY010000479.1:0-2311 GCA_035649755.1 Candidatus Methylomirabilota bacterium | reverse complement strand
TACGATCGCTCGAACGAGCACCTGGGGACCTCCGACGCGATGGTCATCCGGACGCGCCGGCGCGTGATCAACGCCGCCCGGGCACTGCGTGACAGCGCCGCGACGCCGCCCGGCGTCGACACTCCGGAGGTCTATCGCCATCGCTCCGGCGGCGTCATCCTGCCGCGCGAGGCCGACTGGCTCGCGGCCACGAAGGGGCTACGCGAGGCGTTCGCGCCGGCACCGGAAAAGACCGTCGCGCCATGACCGCCGCCGGCGGGCCTCAGACCCTCAAGACCGCCGTCGCGACCTACGCGCACACCAAGGCGCTGAAGGACGGTACCGTGACGGCGCCGGGCATCCGCTTCGAGCAGATCGAGGTGAGCCCCATCGTTGCCGCGTTCCGGCGCATGGTGCGCACCCTCGAGTTCGACGTCTCGGAGATGGCGATCACGACCTATCTGACGGCGAAGGCCCACAACAAGGCGTTCACCGCGCTGCCGATCTTCGTCATGCGCCAGTTCCATCACGCGCCGATCGCCTACAACGTGAAATCGGGCGTGAAGTCGCCGAAAGACCTGGAGGGCAAGAAGGTCGGGGTGCGCGCCTACACGGTCACGACGGGCGTGTGGGCCCGCGGCATTCTCGCGAGTGAATATGGCGTCGATCTCGACAAGGTGACCTGGGTCGTCGTCGACGAGGAGCACGTCCAGGAGTACCAGAAGCCCGCGAACGTGCTGGAACGGCCGGGCGCGAACCTCGGCAAGATGCTCGCCGACGGCGAGCTGGCGGCGGCGATCGGCGCCGGCCAGGTCGATTCGCCCGACGTGAAGCCCCTGATCGCAAATGCCCGTGAGGCCGAGGCGGCGTGGTACCGGAAGACCGGGATCTACCCGATCAACCACACGGTCGTCGTGAAAGACTCGCTGCTGCAGGCTGATCCGACGCTGGCGCCGCGGATCTTCGGCGCCTTCAAGGAGGCCAAGGCGGCCTTCCTGAAGCAGCTCGATTCGCCGGGGCTGTCGGGCGACGCCCAGGCGCTGGCGCAGCGACGGAGCATCGTGGGCGACGACCCGCTCCCGAACGGCATGGCCAGGAACCGCAAGGCGCTCGAGGCGATCATCCAGTTCGCCCGGGACCAGAAGATCCTGCCGCGCGCGGTGAGCCCGGAAGAGGTCTTCGCGCGCGACACGCTGGGTCTCGAGTAGAGCGCCCGCGTGGATCAGATCCTTCTCGGCAAGGGCGACCACCAGGTCTCGCTGCTCGCGAAGTACGGCAACCGCCACGGGCTCGTCGCGGGCGCCACCGGCACCGGCAAGACCGTGACGCTCATGGTGATGGCCGAAGGATTCTCGCGCCTTGGCGTGCCAGTGTTCATGGCCGACGTGAAGGGTGACGTCGCCGGGCTCGCGCTGGCGGGAACCCCGAACGAGAAGACCCAGCAGCGCGTCGCCCAGATCGGCATCGAGGGCTACAAGGCTGAGGCAAGCCCCGTCGTGTTCTGGGACCTCCTGGGAAAATCGGGCCATCCCGTACGCGCGACCATCAGCGAGGTCGGCCCGACGCTCCTGGGCCGCATCCTCGAGATCAACGACACGCAGGCCGGCGTCCTCGAGATCGCGTTCAAGCTCGCCGACGACCGCGGCCTGCTGCTGCTCGACCTCGACGACCTGCGCGCCTTGCTCGGGTTCGTGGCCGAGAACCGTCAGGAGATCTCGAGCCACTACGGGCTCGTCAGCGCCCAGTCGATCGCGGCGATCCAGCGCGCGCTCTTGAGCCTGTCGCGCGACGGCGGGGAAGCGTTCTTCGGCGAGCCCGCACTCGACCTCAACGATCTCCTGCGCACCGACCTGAGCGGCCGCGGGATCGTGAACATCCTCGCAGCCGATCAGCTCATCCTGAAGCCCAAGCTCTATTCGAGCTTCCTCTTATGGCTCCTCTCGGAACTATTTGAAAGCTTGCCCGAAGTCGGCGACCTCGAGAAGCCCAAGCTCGTCTTCTTCTTCGACGAGGCGCACCTCTTGTTCGACGACGCGCCGCCGGCCCTTCGCCAGCGGGTCGAGCAGGTCGTGCGGATCATCCGTTCGAAGGGCGTGGGCGTGTACTTCTGCTCGCAGTTCCCCGACGACGTGCCGAACGAGATCCTTGGCCAGCTCGGCAACCGCGTCCAGCACGCGCTCCGCGCCTTCACCCCGCGCGACCAGAAGGCGGTGCGCACGGCGGCCGAAACCTTCGTGCCCAACCCGAAGCTGGACGTCGCCGCGGTCATCGGTCAGTTGGGTGTCGGCGAGGCGCTGGTCTCGACGCTCCAGGACAAGGGCGTGCCGATGCC
>DASRIY010000478.1:0-5360 GCA_035649755.1 Candidatus Methylomirabilota bacterium | reverse complement strand
CAGTGGGTTCTCTCGATCTCGGCGGTGGGCAGCATGAAGGAAGAGATCCGGCCACTCGACCTGGTCATCCCCGACCAGTTCTACGATGCGACGCGACGGCGCGTGTCGTCGTTCTTCGGCGACGGCATCGTCGCTCACGTGGGGATGGCCGACCCCGTGTGCCCCGACCTCGCGACGGCGCTCGAGAAGGCGGCGAGCCAGACGGGCGCGACCGTCCACCGGGGCGGCACCTACATCTGTATCGAGGGGCCGCAGTTCTCGACCAGGGCCGAATCGCGCGTCTATCGCGGCTGGGGCGTGGACGTCATCGGCATGACCAACATGCCCGAGGCCAAGCTGGCGCGGGAGGCGGAGCTCTGCTATGCCACGCTCGCCCTGGCCACGGACTATGACGTGTGGCACGCGACGCACGAGGCCGTGTCAGTCGAGGCGGTCGTGCGAAATCTCATGAAGAACGTCGAGACGGCCAAGGACGTGCTGCGCCGGGTCATCCCCGCGATCCCGCCGGCGCGAAGCTGCGGCTGTCCGCATCTCCTGAAAAACGCCGTCATCACCAGCCCGAACGCGTTTCCTCCCGCGACGCGCAAGCGGCTCGGGCTCCTGCTCGACACGTACTTCCCAGCTCGATCTCGATCGTCCTCGAGGAGCACACGACGACATGGCTGACCTCCTGGTGGTGGGTTCCGTCGCCCTTGACAGCGTCGAGACGCCGTTCGGCAAGGTTCAAGAGGCGCTCGGCGGCTCGGCGACCTATTTCTCCTACTCGGCGAGCTTCTTCACGCAGGTGCGGCTGGTCGCGGTGGTCGGCCAGGACTTTCCCGAGACGCATCTGCGGCTTCTCGAGGACCGCGGCGTCGACATCGGCGGGCTCCAGGTCACCACGGGGCGCACGTTCCGCTGGACGGGCGAGTACGGCTACGATCTGAACGAGGCCAAGACCCTCGACACGCAGCTCAACGTCTTCGCCGAATTCCGTCCGGAGCTCGACGATGACCGCGGCCGCGTGCCCTATCTGTTCCTGGCCAACATCGACCCCGAGCTCCAGCTCGAGGTGCTCCATCAGATGAAGGAGCGTCCAAAGCTGGTCGCCCTCGACACCATGAACTTCTGGATCCAGGGCAAGCGCGATGCCCTGCGGCGCGTGCTGACCGAGGTCGACGTGGTGACGGTGAACGACGGCGAGGCGCGGCAGCTCGCCAGCGAGCCGAACCTGATCCGGGCGGCGCGGGCGATCTCCGCGATGGGCCCGCGGACGGTCATCGTCAAGCGAGGGGAGTACGGCGCCCTGTTGATGACGGACGGCACGCTGTTCTTCGTCCCGGCCTATCCGCTGGAATCGGTCTACGATCCGACCGGCGCCGGTGACACGTTCGCCGGTGGCTTCATGGGCTACCTGGCCGCTCAGGACCGGATCGATCCGGCCGCGATGCGGCGGGCGATCGTCTACGGTACGGTGATGGCGTCGTTCACCGTGGAAGACTTCTCGCTGACGCGGCTGACACGGCTCGATCCGGCCGACATCGCCGCGCGCTACACCGCGTTCCACGACCTGATCCGGGTCGAGCCGTAGATGGCGCAAGCCAAGTACGACCGGCTGCTCGACTTGCTCCGCCAGATGGAGAGCGTGGTCGTGGCGTTCTCGGGCGGTGTCGACTCGACGTTCCTGGCCCGCGCCGCCAAGGATGCGCTTGGCGCGCGAGCGGTACTGGTCACGGCCGACTCCGAGACGTATCCCGCGAGCGAGCTCGAGGAGGCCCGGCGGCTGGGCGCGCTCCTCGGCATGCGGCACGTGGTCGTGCGCACCGAGGAGCTGCAGAATCCGGACTACGCGAAGAACCCGGTCAACCGCTGCTTCTTCTGCAAGGAGGAGCTCTTCACCCGGCTGGCGCCGATCGCCGAGCGCGAGGGGTGTCGGGCGCTCGTCTACGGCGCGAACATGGACGATCTGGGCGACCATCGCCCGGGCATGAAGGCGGCGCAGGAGCGCGGCGTCAGAGCCCCGCTGATCGAGGCCGAGCTGTGGAAGGCGGAGATCCGCACGCTCTCGCGCGAATTCGGACTGCCCACGTGGGACAAGCCCTCGTTCGCCTGCCTGTCCTCCCGCTTTCAGTACGGCGATCGGATCACCGCCGAGAAGCTCCGCCAGGTCGACGCGGCCGAGGAATTCGTGCGCTCGCTCGGCTTCCGCCAGTTCCGGGTCCGACACCACGACCGGGTGGCCCGGCTCGAGATCGCCCGCGACGAGCTTGCGCGCGTCTGGGAAGACGGGCGCCGCGAGGCGATCGTGGAGCGCCTGCGCGAGCTGGGCTACGTCTACGTCACGCTCGACCTCGCCGGCTTCCAGTCGGGGAGCGCGAACCTCCTTCTCAAGCGCCGGGAGCGAACGAGCGGTGGATAGGGAAGCGATCCGGGCTCTCCTCGAGGATCTGCGAGCCGGGCGCGTCGACGTCGAAGGTGCCGTCAACAAGCTCCGGAGCCTGCCGTACGAGGATCTCCGGTTCGCCAAGGTCGACCATCACCGGGCGCTGCGAGGCGGTGCTCCCGAGGCAATCTTCTGTCCCGGCAAGACGCCGGCTCACGTCGTCGCGATCGCGCGGCGCCTGGGCGAGCATCACGCGAACGTCGTGGCCACGCGGGCGGACCAGGCCGTGGCGGCGGCGGTGGCCGAGGCCGGTCTGCCCCACGTCTACCACGCGGAGGCGCGGCTCCTGGTCGTCCGGCCGGAGCCGGGCGAAGAACGCGGGCTCATCGTGGTGGCCGCGGCGGGCACCGCCGATCTTCCCGTCGCCGAGGAAGCGGCCCTCGTTGCCGAGGCCCTCGGCAATCGCGTGGAGCGGGTCTACGACTGCGGCGTGGCGGGCCTGCACCGGCTCCTGGATCACTACGACCTGCTCGCCGAGGCCAATGTGATCGTCGCGGTCGCCGGCATGGAAGGCGCCTTGCCGAGCGTCATCGGTGGTCTCGTCGATCGGCCGGTCATCGCGGTGCCGACGAGCATCGGCTACGGCGCCTCGTTCGGCGGCGTCGCCGCGCTGCTCGCCATGCTGAACTCGTGCGCGCCCGGGGTGTCGGTAGTGAACATCGACAACGGCTACGGCGCCGCGCACCAGGCCAGCCAGATCAATCGGCTCATCGCGAAGCTTCGCTGACTTCGTCCATGCGGGTGGCGTACTTCGATTGTCCGAGCGGCGCGGCTGGGGACATGATCATGGCCTCGCTCCTGGACGCCGGGGTACCGCTCGCCGCGCTGAAAGACGGGCTCGAGAAGCTGGCGCTCGGTGGCTGGGACCTCCGGACGCGCCAGGTCATGAAGGGAGCGTTTCGAGCCACCAAGGTCGACGTCGAGATCGACCGGAGCGCTCACCAGCATCAGCGGTCGCTGCGGGATATTCTCCAGATTCTCGAGGCTAGCGGGCTGGCACCGAGCGTGAAGGAGCGGGCCGGCCGAATCTTCACGCGCCTGGCTGACGCCGAGGCGCGCGTGCACGGCACGAGCCGCGAGTCGGTGCACTTCCACGAGGTGGGCGCCGTCGACGCGATCGTCGACGTGACCGGCGCCGTGCTCGCGCTCGATCTCGCGGGGGTCCGGGCGGTTCACGTGTCGGCGCTTCCGATCGGCGGCGGCTACGTCGCCGGCGCCCACGGAAAGATCCCGATCCCCGGTCCCGGGACGGCCGAGCTGCTGCGCGGCTTTCCCGTGGTCGACACGGGCGTGCGGGCGGAGCTGGTCACGCCGACGGGCGCTGCGATCCTCACCACGCTCGCCGCCTCGGCCGGCCGGATGCCGCCCCTGACCGTTGACACCGTCGGCTATGGTGCCGGCACCGTCGACCTGCCTGACACGCCCAACGTCCTGCGCTGCTTTCTGGGCGAGACGACGGCGTCGGAGGCGGGCGACGAGACCGTGCTCGAGATCGAGACCACGATCGACGACATGTCGCCCCAGCTCTACGAGCCCCTGATCGAGCGGCTCTTCGGCGCCGGCGCGCTCGACGTCTATCTGCAGCCCGTCATCATGAAGCGCGGCCGGCCCGGCATCGTCGTCACGGCGCTGTGCCCGCCCGACCGGGTGGGCGATCTCTCCCAGGCATTGTTCGAGGAGTCGACCACGATCGGCGTGCGCTGGTCCGAGCGGCGCCGGGCGCGTCTGGAGCGCGAGATCGTCACGCTGACGACGGCCTACGGGGCCATTCCCTTCAAGGTCTCCCGGCTCTCGGGGCGGGTCGTGACAGTCACGCCCGAGTTCGCCGACGTGGCGCGCATCGCCCGAGAGAAGTCCCTGCCGGTGCGCGAGGTGCTCGACCAGGCCCGCGCCGACGGCCGCCGGCTCCTCGCGCCGTAGCCGCCGACGCCCCGTTGACACGCCGGGGCTGAAGACTTACGCTCTCTCGCGCAGATCGGGGGCCATCCGCTCTCAAACCGCCGAATCCCGGAGGACGAGTCGTGAAACTGCCAGTCAAGATGACGATCAACGGCCAGAGCTACAGCCACGAAGTGGAGCCCCGCCTTCTCCTGGTGCACTACATTCGTGAGGCGGTCGGCCTGACCGGGACCCACGTGGGCTGCGACACGAGCCAGTGCGGCGCCTGCACCGTCCTCATAGACGGCCAAGCCGTCAAGTGCTGCACCCTCTTTGCCGTGCAGGCGGACGGCGCCAACATCATGACGATCGAGGGGCTGGCCAAGGACGGCGAGCTGCACCCGATCCAGATGGGGTTCTGGGAGAAGCACGGGCTGCAGTGCGGGTTCTGCACGCCCGGCATGATCATGGCGGCCTACCAGATGCTCGAGCGCTATCCCAAGCCGACCGAGCAGCAGATTCGCCATCAGCTCGAGGGCAATCTGTGCCGGTGCACCGGCTATCACAACATCGTCAAGGCGATCGAGTGGGCCGCCGAGCACATGCCCGCGAAGAGGTGAGGGGACGCCATGGCAACCGTCGCCCCTGACCGTCTGTTCGGCAAGTCGATCAAGCGGCGGGAGGACCCTCGCTTCATCACGGGCCGCGGCAACTACGTCGACGACGTGCGCCTGCCGGGGATGACCTACGCGGCCTTCGTGCGGAGCCCGCACGCCCACGCGCGCGTCCGGAGAATCGACACGGCGGCGGCGGCGAAGCACCCCGGTGTCGTCGCCGTCTTCACCGGCAAGGACATGACCGGTGTCAACTCGCTGCCTTGCGGCTGGGACCTTCGCAAGGCGAAGAACATCCCCGGCGTCGTCCAGGATTTGGCGATGGTGCCGCACATGCCGCTCACGTCGGACGCAGCGCGCCACATGGGCGACCCTATCGCCGTCGTCATCGCCAACAGCCAAGAAGCAGCGATCGACGCCGCCGAGAAGGTGCAAATGGACTAGGA
>DASRIY010000477.1:0-6436 GCA_035649755.1 Candidatus Methylomirabilota bacterium | reverse complement strand
GTCCTCGTCCTCGATGGGCACCACGCGCGGGAGCGCCTCGAGCAGCGTCACCTGGACGCCGTACGACGCATAGACGTCGGCGAACTCGACCCCGACCGCGCCGGCGCCGATGACGGCGATCGAGCGCGGCGCCGCCTCGCTTCGCACCGCGCCGTTCGACGAGAGGACTGTCTTCTCGTCGATGGTGACGCCCGGCAGTGACTTCGGCTCCGAGCCGGTCGCCAGGATGACCGCGCGGGACTCGAGCGTCTCGACGCCGCCGGTCCCCTTCACCTCCACGACGTTCTTCGCCTTGAGCGTGCCGCGGCCGGGGAACAGGGTGATCTTGTTCTTGCGGAAGAGGAACTCGACGCCCTTCGCCATCCGGTCGGCGACGCGCCGGCTCCGCTGGACCGCCTCGGCGTAGCTCGCCTCGAACCCGCTCACGCGGATTCCGAAGTCGGCGGCGTGGCTCAGGAGGTTCACGACCTCGGCGTTCCTCAAGAGCGCCTTGGTCGGAATGCAGCCCCAGTTCAGGCACACGCCGCCCGGGCGATCGTCCTCGACGGTCGCGACCGAGAGGCCGAGCTGGGCGCAGCGGATGGCCGCGACGTAGCCGCCCGGGCCGGTGCCGACCACCGCGACGTCGAACTTGTGCGTCGCCACGGCCTTAGACCAGCAAGCGCAGCGGCTCCTCGAGGAGCCGCTTGACGTCCTGCAGGAACCTGGCCCCCATCGCGCCGTCCATGACGCGGTGATCGCACGAGATCGTCAGCATCATGCGCCGGCCGACGCCGAGCCCCGCGGCGTCCACCACCGGCACGCGCCGCACCGATCCGACCGCGAGGATGGCGCCCTCGGGCGGGTTGATGATGGCCGAGAACTCGGCGACATCGAACATGCCGAGGTTCGAGATGGAGAACGTCGCTCCCGACAGCTCCGGCGCGCGGAGCTTTCGATTCCGCGCCCGCTCGGCCAGGTCCCGCGACTCGACGGCGATCTGCGCGAGGGGCTTCGCGTGGCAGTCGCGCAAGACGGGCGTGATGAGCCCGTCGGCGAGCGCGACGGCGATGCCGATGTGCGCCCCGTGATAGACGCGGATCGCGTCGCCCTGCAGCGAGGCGTTGACGCCCGGGTGCTTCAGGAGCGCCAGGGCGCAGGCGCGGATGACGAAGTCGTTCACGGAGATCTTCGGCTGCCCCTCGAGCGCGTTCAGCTGCTCGCGTAGCTCCCACGCGCGGTCCACCGCCACCTCGCTCGTGACGTAGAAGTGGGGCACTGGCGCCTTGGACAGCGGCATCCGCCGGGCGATCGCCGCGCGCATCTGAGAGAGCGGCACGTCCTCGAACTCGGCGCCAGCCACCGCCGCGACCGCCGCCGGCGCGGCGCTCGTGCCGGCCCCCTCGACATCGCGCCGAATGATCCGCCCCCCCGGCCCCGACCCCTGAATCAGCCGCAGATCCACCCCAGTCTGCGCCGCAATCTTCTTAGCCAACGGCGAAGCCTTCACCCGCCCCGAAGAGGGCACCGCCGCGAGCGCCGCAGCGCCGCCCGCCGGCGCTGTGCCAGCGGCCGCGGCAGCGACCCCCGGGGCCAAACCAGCACCGGCAGGAGCCTGCGACGGACCTACGCCAGCGCCGACGGCGGCCTGCGCACCGGCCACCACCGGCCGCGCGACCGGCGCCGGTGGCGCTGACGGCGACGCAGCCACAGGGCGTGGCGCTGAAGGCACCGCCGAGGCCGCGGCCGGCGGCGGGGCCGGGACAGGCTCCGGGCGAAGTGGGGTTTTCTGAGCTCCGGAGCCTGCCCCGGCCCCGCCGCCGGCCGCGGAAGCGACGAGGGCCGTAATGTCCTCCCCAGGCTCAGCGATGACGCCGATCAAAGTTCCGATGGGGGCAGTGTCGCCCGCGGGGACGAGGATTTTGCGCAGAACGCCGGCCCCGAACGCTTCCATTTCGACATCAGCCTTGTCGGTCTCGACCTCGGCCAGGATGTCGCCGCCCTGGATCCGGTCCCCTTCTTTCTTGAGCCACTTGATGATCTTGCCGCTCTCCATCGCGTCGGAGAGCTTGGGCATGACGACCTTGGTGACGGCCATGGCTCAGTGCCCGTTCGCGTTGCAAACGCGGCGAATGGCGGCGGTGATTCGGTCCTTCGACGGCGTCTTCAGGCGCTCGAGATTGCGCGCGTAGGGCATGGGGGCGTTGGCGCCGGTCACCCGCTCCACCGGCGCGTCGAGGTCGTCGAACGCCTGCTCGGTGACCGAGGCGGCGATCTCGGAACCCATCCCGGCGAAGCCGGCGCCCGCCTCGACGACGACGACCCGGTGAGTCTTGCGTACCGAGCCGATGATGGTCTCGGTGTCCATGGGGCGGAGCGTACGCGGATCGACGAGCTCGACCGAGATGCCTTCCTTCTCCAGCTCCTCGGCCGCTTCCATCGCCCGGTACATCATGCCCATATACGCGATCACGGTGACGTCCGTTCCCTCGCGCCGCACGATGGCCTTGCCGAGCGGGATGGTGAACTCGGGATCCTCCGGCACCTCGCCCTTCACGGCGTAGAGCGTCTCGGACTCGATGAAGATGACCGGGTTGTCGTCGCGGATCGACGACTTGAGCAGGCCCTTGGCGTCCATCGGCGTCGTCGGCCGCACCACCTTCAGGCCTGGCACGTGATAGAAGTACGTCTCCATCGACTGCGAGTGCTGCGCCGCCAGCTGCGCGGCGGGGCCGCCGGGGCCGCGGATGACGATGGGCACGTTGAACTGGCCGCCCGACATGTAATACATCTTCGCCGCCGAGTTGACGATCTGATCGAGCGCCAGGAGCGCGAAGTTGAAGGTCATCATCTCGATGACCGGGCGCAGCCCGACCATCGCCGCGCCGATTCCGACGCCGGTGAACCCCGACTCGGCGATTGGCGTGTCCACGACCCGCTGCGGGCCGAAGTCTTTCAGGAGGCCCTGCGTCACCTTGTAGGCGCCGTCGTAGAGGCCGACTTCCTCGCCGATCACGAACACGCGAGGATCGCGCTGCATCTCCTCGCGCAGCGCCATGTTGAGGGCCTCGCGATACGTCATCACCGCCATCTCACGACTCCTTGTAGATGTCGGTGAAGAGCGCCTCGCCCGGCGGCTCCGGTGAGGCGTCGGCGAACGCGACCGCCTCGTCGACCCGGTCGTTGACGTCCTTCTCGATCGCCTTCACGTCGGCCTCGGAGAGCACGTCGGCCGCCAGCATCTTCTCGCGGAACAGCGTGATCGGATCGCGCAGCTTCTCGCGCTCGACCTCTTCCTTCGTGCGGTAGACCGCGCCGGCCGGGTCGCGCATCGAGTGGCCGCGGTAGCGGTACGTATCGGCCTCGAGGAGCGCGGGCGTCTTCTGCTTTCGCGCCCGGGCGACCGCGCGGGCCACCGCCTCGCGGACCGCCAGCACGTCCATGCCGTCGACGCGCTCGGACGGGATGCCGTAGGTCTGGCCGAACTTCCAGATCTCGGTCTGCGCCAGCGCTCGCTCGACCGAGGTGCCCATGGCGTAGCGGTTGTTCTCGCACAGGAAGATCACCGGCAGCTTCCAGAGGGCCGCGAGATTCATGGATTCGTGAAACTCCCCCTCCGGTACCGCGCCGTCGCCGAAGTAGCAGACGACGACCTGGTCACCGCCCTGATACTTGACGGCGAAGCCCACGCCCACCGCGATCGGCAGGTGCGCTCCGACGATGGCGTGACCGCCGAGGAAGTTGACGCTCTTGTCGAAGAGGTGCATCGAGCCGCCCTTGCCGCCCGAAAGCCCGTCGCGCCGGCCGTAGAGCTCGGCCATGGTGCGCTTGGGATCCGAGCCCTTGGCCAGGCAGTGGCCGTGCTCGCGATAGGCGGAGATCGCGTAGTCGTCCGGCCGCAGCGCGGACGTCGCGCCGACCGCGACCGCTTCCTCGCCGATGTAGAGATGGAGGAATCCGCCGATCTTGCCGAGGGTATACGCCTCCGCGGCCTTCTCCTCGAACCGGCGGATGAGGAACATGTCGGTTAGGAGCTGCTTGGCGAGGGCCGCGTCGACGCTCGGCGCCGCCCCGCCTCGTGTGGGTGTCTTGGCCATGACTTCTCCTGCTACCAGCGCATGATGCTCAAATCGTCCACCGAGAGCCGCCGGCGGATGCGGAAGATCGCCACGATGATCGCGAGGCCCACGGCCACCTCGGCCGCCGCCACCGCCATCACGAAAAAGACGACCGCCTGGCCGTCGAGGTTCCCGGCCCGCTGCCCGAAGGCGACCAGCGCGAGGTTCGCCGCGTTCAACATGAGCTCGATCGACATGAAGATGACGAGCGGATTGCGGCGGATGATGACGCCCACGACGCCGATCGTGAACAGCACGGCGGACAGCGTCACGTAGAAGCTCTCAGGAACCATCTCTATCCATCATAGGCCATGGGCCCAGGACCGCCAGCAATGCCCCGGGCCGGTCGGTTTACGCCCGGCGCCGCGCCAGCAGGAGCACGCCGACCATGGCCGCCAGCAGAAGCACCGACGTGAGCTCGAAGGGGAAGAGGTAGCTGGTGAAAAGCAGCCGGCCGACCGCGGTGACCGTGCCGGCCGGAGCGCTCGGCGCCGGCGCGCCGCGCAGCCGCACGGCCACCACGAACACGAGCATGAGGAGCAGGAGCGCGCCGACCGGCACCGCCAGCAGGCGTACGCCGCGCCGGGGATCGGGGCCGGTCTCCTCCTTGCCCGGGATCAGCACCATGATCGCGAAAACGAACAGCACCATGATCGCGCCGGCGTAGACGATGACCTGCGCGGCGGCCAGGAACTCGGCGCCCAGCATCAGGTAGAGCGCGGCGATCGAGCCGAGATTGAGCACCAGGAACAGGGCGCCGTGGATCGCGTTGGTCCGCAGCACCAGGCCGAGCGCCGAGCCGGTGGCGATCAGCGCCACGAGAAAGAAGGCCACGTACACCATCACGGCTTCCGGTCGGGCGGCAGCGGAATGGGCGAGCGCGGACGGCCGTCGGCGTGGGCGGGCTCGAGCGACAGGAGCATTTCCTTGCTGTAGATCATGCCGCCGCGGCTGTACGAGGAGAACTCGAGGATGCCGGTGTCCATGCGGATCGCGTCCTCCGGGCAGGCCTCCACGCAGTAGCCGCAGAACACGCACTTGCCCAGATCGATGTCGAAGCGCCGCGGGACCTTCTCGATCTCGGGGTTCGGATGCTCGTCGGCGACGATGTAGATGCAGTGCGCGGGACAGACCGTCTCGCACATCATGCAGGCCACGCAGCGCGGCGAGCCGTCCTCGCGCCGCACCAGCCGGTGGAGCGAGCGCAGGCGCGGCGAATACGGCCGCCGCTCCTCCGGGTACTGGATGGTGACGGCGCCGCGCGCATCCTTCCGCCCGAAGGCGCGGGCAGTGTGGCGGCCCATGTTGCGAAAGAAGTGCGCGGCGGTAAGCCCGAGCCCGCTCAGCACCTCGAGCACGTAGAACCGCTGGCGGAGGCTCATGGGCGCGCGGGTCATCGGGAGCTCCAGGCGACCAGGACCAGGCCGGTCAGCACGATGTTGGCGATCGAGAGCGGGAAGAGCCCGAGCCAGCCCAGACGCATCGCCTGGTCGTAGCGGAAGCGCGGCAGCGTCCAGCGAATGAGCATCATGAAGAAGATCATGACGCACACCTTGGTGACGAAGGCGCCGACCTGGAGGAGCACGACCACCAGGTGCGGCAGCGCCCACGTCCAGCCCCACGGCAACCCGAACCCCTCGGCGCCGAGGTACGGGATCTGCCAGCCGCCGAGGAAGAGCGACGTCGTCATGCCCGCGATCACGACGGTCTCGAGGAAATCGGCCATCGCGAACATGCCGAACTTCATGCCGCTGTATTCGACGAAGTAGCCGATGATCTCGGACTCGCCCTCGGGCGTGTCGAACGGAATGCGCTTGGTCGCGGCAATGCCCGCGGTGAGGAACAGCACGAAGGCCAGCGGCTGCGTGACGATGCCCCATGCCGGCACCCACCCGCCCAGGAAGTACTGCCCCTGACCGCGGACGATGTCCTGCATGTTCAGCGAGCCGTAGATCATGATGACGCCCATGATCGAGGTGCCGATGGCGATCTCGGCCGAGATCATCAGGGCGGCGGCGCGCTGCCCGCCGAGGAGCGCGTAGTTGTTGGCCGACGACCAGCCCGCCATCATCACGCCGTAGACACCGAGCGAGAGCATCGCGAAGACGTACAGGATGCCGACGTTGAGGGTGACCGCCTGCAGAGGGATCTCTCGGCCGGCCAGGCGCAGCGTGTCGCCGAAGGGAATCGACGCGAATGCGACGAGCGCGAAGAACACCGACACGAACGGGGCCAGCGGGAACAGGATCCGGTCGGCGCGCGCCGGCCGGAAGTCTTCCTTGGTGAGCATCTTGATCGCATCGGCCAGCGGGTGGAGCAGACCGATCAGCCGGAACCCG
>DASRIY010000476.1:0-6907 GCA_035649755.1 Candidatus Methylomirabilota bacterium | reverse complement strand
CGGGCGCTCCGTGAGGACGCGCGCCACCCGGAGGTCGTCTACGCGGGCACCGACATGGGGCTCTACAAGAGCGATGACCGCGGGATGAAGTGGCGCCTGCTCGACAACCCGATGAAGGGCTCGGTCGTCTGGAGCGTGGCGATCGATCCGGTGGACTCCGCGATCATGTTCGCGGGCACCGGCACGCCGAGCAAGCCGGGCATCTTCCGGTCCACCGATGGCGGCAAGAGCTGGGCCGCGCTCCGCGTGGCGATCGCCGACGACTGCCCGAACGTCGGGACCCCGCGGCCCACCGGCATCGCGGTCGATCCGACCAACGACCGGAACGTGTGGGTCGGGCTCGAGGTCGACGGCGTCCGGTACAGCACCGACGGCGGCGACACATGGGCCAAGATGAACGGCCAGATTCCGAACCAGGACGTTCACAACGTGCTGGTGGTCGAGGGCCCGCCCAAGACCGTGTTCACCGTGGTCAACGACGACATCTGGCGCAGCACGGACGACGGCAAGACCTGGCATGCGGCGCGCGCCCGCGAGATCTTTCCCTGGCACTATCCCCGCGGCATCGCGGTCAAGCCGAACGATTCGCGCACGGTGTTCCTCACGCTGGGCGATTCCACGCCGGGCCGCATCGGGACGGTGATGCGCTCGCGGGACGCCGGCGCGACCTGGGAGAGCTTGAAATTCCCGGTGCCGCCGAACTCGGCGATCTGGACGGTGTGCATTCCCGCGGCGGCGCCCGACACCATGTTCTGCGCCAGCCGTTACGGCTATCTCTACCGCAGCGACGACGGCGGCGACTCCTGGCGCAAGCTCTGGCGGGAGTTCGGCGAGGTGTCGTCCGTCCTCTGGATTCCGCAATAGGAGCCCTCATGAAAGCGATCCGAGTCTCGGAGTATGGCGGCCCGTCGGTTCTGAAGCTCGAGGAAGTGCCGGCACCTCAGCCCGGCCCCTCCCAGGTGCTCGTCCGAAACCACGCGGTCGGCGTGAACCCGGTCGACACCTATCTCAGGTCGAACACCGACAATCGCGGGCCAAAGCTGCCGTACACGCCGGGCTCGGACGCGGCCGGCGTCGTCGAGGCGGTCGGCGACGGCGTCACCCGCGTCAGGAAAGGCGACCGCGTTTACGTGGGCGGCACCGTCTCCGGCGCCTACGCCGAGCTGGCGCTCTGCGGCGAGACGCAGGTGCACGCGCTGCCGGGCAACGCCAGCTTCGCTCAGGGAGCGGCGGTGAACGTTCCCTACGCGACGGCGTTCCATGGCCTCTTCCACCGCGCCCACGGTGAGGCCGGCGAGTCGGTGCTCGTGCACGGGGCAAGCGGCGGCGTCGGCATTGCGGCCGTCCAGCTGGCCCGGGCTCGCGGGCTCACGGTCATCGGCACCGCCGGCACCGAGAAGGGGCGGAAGATGGTCGCCGAGCACGGGGCCCACCACGTCCTCGACCACACGGCGCCCGGCTACCTCGATGAGGTGGTCAAGCTCACGGGCGGCCAGGGCGTCGACGTCATCCTCGAGATGCTCGCAAACGTGAATCTCCAGAAGGACTTCGGCGCCCTCGCGATGCGCGGCCGCATTGCGGTCATCGGCAACCGCGGCTCCATCGATTTCAACGCGCGGCTGGCCATGAACAAGAACGCGGCCATCATCGGCGTGGCGCTGTTTCACGCCTCCCCGGCCCAGCTGGCCGGCATCCACGCCGCCCTGGTCGAAGGGCTCCGGAACGGCACCCTGCGGCCGGTCATCCAGCAGGAGCTGCCGCTCGGCCAGGCCTCGCGTGCCCACGAAGCGGTCATGGAGAACGGCCACCACGGGAAGATCGTGCTCGTCCCGTAGGCTCCCGGCGGGCGTCCGACATCGCCCGCTTCTTGACCGCGCCCCCATATTCGGCGCAGGATTGGGCCGGGCGGTCAGACCGCCCTGGTCCCGCCGCACGGGGTGCACGGCGAGAACCCACCGTCAGAGCGACTCATGTGCCCCAAGGGGAGATCATCTGTGCGCAGAATCGACCTTGCGATAGGCATTGGCGGGGCGGCGGGCCAGGGCATCGCCACCCCCGGCGATGTTCTCGCCCGTATCTTCGTCCGCCGCGGCCTGCACGTGAACGCCTACAACGCCTACCAGTCCATCATTCGCGGCGGCCACATCTTTTTGACGCTCCGAACGAGCGACGAGCCCGTCCTCAGTCAGGGTGACAAGATTGACGTGCTCGTGCCGCTCAACCAGGACACGATGAACCGCCACCTCCGGTTGATGCGCCCGGGCTCGGCGGTGCTGTTCAACAGCGACACGATCAAGCCCGGCATGGTGCCCGACGGCGTGCAGCTCTGCCCGTTCTCGGTCAAGAAGCTGGCGCCCTCCGTCCGGGGCGATCTCGTGCAGAACACCATCGCGCTCGCGGCGATCCTGAAGCTGGTCAAGGTCGACTTCGAGATTCTCGAGGAGATCCTGGCGCTCCAGTTCCGACGGCGCGGTGCCGACGCGGTGAAGGAGAACGTGGGCGTGGCGCGCGCGGGCTACGACTTCGCCGCGGCACAGTTCACGCCGTTCCCGTACGCCCTGCCCGACATGGGCAAGCGCCTGGCGTTCTTCGAGGGCAACCAGGCCCTCGCGATGGGCGGCGCGGCCGCCGGCGTGAAGTTCTACTGCGCCTATCCCATGAGCCCGGCGTCGGGTGTGCTGCACTGGATGTCGCGGCACGCGCGCCAGCTCGGCATCATGGTGCGACAGGTCGAGGACGAGATCGGCGTCATCAACATGGCGATCGGCGCCGCCCACACGGGCGTCCGCGCGATGTGCGCGACCTCCGGGGGCGGCTTCGCCCTGATGACCGAGGCGCTCGGCGCGGCCGCCATGATGGAGATCCCGGTCGTCTGCATCAACGTGCAGCGCGCCGGCCCCGCCACGGGCGTGCCCACCAAGACCGAGCAGGGCGATCTCTGGCAGGTGCTGGGCGCCGGGCAGGGCGACTATCCGCGGATCATCGTGGCGCCCACGAACATCGTCGACTGCTTCAAGCTCGTCCCGCAGGTCTTCAACCTGGTCGACAAGTTCCAGTGCCCCGGCATCATTCTCTCCGACCTGCTCCTGTCGGAAGGCCGGTCCAGCGCGGATCCGGCCGAGCTGGACTTCAAAGTGCCCATCGACCGGGGCGAGGTCATCGGGCTGAACGGCGGCGGACCGTCGGAGAACGGGAGCTACAAGCGCTACCTGGTCACCGAGAGCGGCATCTCGCCGCGGGCCGTCCCGGGCACGCGCGGGTTCACCCACGTCGTGGCCACCGACGAGCACGACGAGGACGGCGTGCTGATCAGCGACGAGTTCACCGATCCGCACAAGCGCCAGTCGAGCCACGAGAAGCGGATGCGCAAGATGGAGGGTGTCCTGCCGCTCCTTCCGGCGCCGCAGCTCTCCGGGCCGGCCGACGCGCACGTGACGCTCCTGGGCTGGGGCTCGACCGAGGGCGTCATCCACGAGGCGATGGAACAGCTGACCGACGCCGGCGTGTCGGTCAATAACCTCCAGATCCGGTGGCTGGTGCCGCTGCACACCGAGGCGATCGAGTCGATCCTGTCGAAGTGCCGCAAGGTCATCATCGTCGAGAACAACTACAGCGGCCAGTTCGCGCGCTATCTGAGATCGGAGACCGGCTTCGCCGCCGCCGGTCACATCAGAAAGTATGACGGCGAGCCGTTCATGCCGCACCACATCGCCGACGGCGTCAAGGCAATCCTGGCAGGCTCCACGAAACTCTACGTGCCCGTGCACGAGATCCAGGTCTAAGGAGACGACATGGCGACCGTAGTAGAAACCGAACGGGTCAAGGTCACGATCAAGGATCTGAAGGGCAAGGCCGATCCCGACTGGTGCCCAGGCTGCGGCGACTTCGGCGTGCTGGCGGCCTTGAAGCAGGCGATTATCGAGGCCGGGCTCGAGCCCCACAAGGTCCTGACCGTCAGCGGCATCGGCTGCTCGTCGAACCTGCCGGGCTATATCAACACCTACGGGATGCACACGCTGCACGGCCGCTCGCTGGCCGTGGCCACCGGCGCCCAGCTCGCCAACCACGAGCTGAAGGTCGTCGTGACGGGTGGCGACGGCGACGGGTACGGCATCGGCGGCAATCACTTCGTGCACTCCATGCGCCGCAACGTCGACCTGACCTACGTCGTCATGAACAACCAGATCTACGGCCTGACGACCGGCCAGCTCTCGCCGACCAGCATCAAGGGCATGAACACCAAGAGCACGCCCTTCGGCAGCGTCGAGAATCCGATCAATCCGATCCCGCTGGCCATCGCGGCCGGCGCGACGTACGTCGCGCGCGGGTTCACCGGCCAGCAGAAGCACCTGGTCGAGCTGATCAAGGGCGGCTTGCAGCACCGCGGCTTCGCCCTGATCGACACCTTCAGCCCCTGCGTCACCTACAACCACGACAACACCCACGAGTTCTTCAAGCAGCGGACCAAGCGGCTGGACGAGATGGGGCACGACCCGACGAACTTGCCCCTCGCGATGCAGCGGGGCTGGCAGTGGGGCGACGAGATTCCGATCGGCCTCTTCTGGAAGCGCGAAGACCTGCCGTCCCTCGATCAGCTCGAGCCGGTCCTCGGCAGCGGCGGTCCGCTCGCCCATCGCCCGCTGGGCATCGCGCCGGACATGGCGCAGGCACTCGTCAAGGAGCTGATGTAGCGGCCAGGAGTTTTTCGCGCTCGAGGTAGCGCCAGATCGCCTCGGCGACCACGCGGTTGCCGGCGGCGGTGTAGTGCCGCAGCACCAGCGTGTCGAGGGGAGCACCGCCGCTCCCCAGGCTTTCCACGAGGTCGATCACCCGGATGCCGCGCGCCCGGCAGTGATCGATCAGCGCTGCGTAGTGCCGTGACCCGTTGCGCTGGAACCGCTCCACGTCGCGCCGGCGCGGATAGACCACGAAGATCGGCAGCGAGCCGTTGCGGCTCACCGTGGCCGCGAATGCCTCGACGATCGCCGCGGTAACCCGGAACGGCTCGCCGCTCGCGTCATAGCTCCCCCCGTTGATGCCCAGGCGCCAGTCGGTCCACGACCAGCGGAAGCTCTTGACGACGCGCATCAGCGGCAGATCGAGCGCGCCCTCGTGCGGCCGCACCTGGAAGAACAGATCGTGAGCACCGAGCCGCGCAAGCTCCCGCTCGGGATTGGCCAGGAGCTCGCGGTAGCCGGAGAGATCGCGCATGGGGTTGTCCACCAGCACCAGCCGGCCCTCGGCCAGCTTGTAGCGCGGCTTGGCGAGGGCGAGCCCGCTGTTCGGCACGTAGAACGGGCGATAGACGTTCACGTGGCGGAAGAGGTTCTCGGGCATGAAGCCCATGAGCACGACGCGGGCCCCGTAGTCTGCGCCGTCGCGCTGATAGCGCAGGAAGGCCTGATCGAGGCCGTAGGCGCCGACGCCGAAGTTCATCGCCTCCACGGCCGGGTGTGCCCGCATCAGGATTTCCTGCCACGTGTCCTCGTTGGGTACCTCGTCGCCGTGGGTGAAGGAGTCGCCGAACGCAGCGATCCGCAGTGTCCCCGGCGGCGGCACGCGCGCGAACTCGCGATCGGCGCGGATCCCCTGGGCGTTCGCGCGGTACGTGTCGCCGCGCCCGCCGGGCTTGATGGTCCAGCCGAGGGCGGCGCTGTACGTGAGATAGCCCAGATCGTCGGCGAGCAGCCGGCCGAGATCGCGCCGGTGTCGGTCGGGGATGGAGCGGACGGCGAGGCTCTTGGTGCGAACGCCGGCCAGCCGGTCCAGCACGAACAGTCCGGCGCCCGTCACCAGCTCGAGGCCGGCCCACATGAGAATGATCAGGACCGCCCACCGCGCGAGCTTCATGCGAGCCTCTCTACGCCCGGTCTCCGATCACCGCGATGGCCTGGATCTCGATCTCCATGCCCGGCCGCGCGAAGTTGGTGACGGTGATGAGCGCGCTGCCGGGGTAATTGCCGTCCGGGAACTTCTGCTTGCGCAGCTCGACGAACCGGTCACCGTAGCGCGGCTCCTTGATGAAGACCGTCATGGTGACGAGATTGGCGAGCGTGCCACCGACCCGGCGCAGCGTCTGATCGATCAGCGCGAACACCCGATGCGTCTGCGCCTCGAAGTTGCCGGAGATGTCCTTGCCGTCTCCGTCGACGGTGGCGGTCTGGCCGGCCAGCCAGACGACGCGCCCGCCCTCAGTGATGACGGCCGGCGAGTACGCCCGGGTCTTCTGCGCGTCGGTGCCCTCGAGATACTTCGCCATGTCGGCTCCTCATTCATAAGCGCGCCTCGGCCGGCGGGGCCCCAGCCCCGCGACGGCCTGCAGCGCGCACATCTCTGTCGCTCGGCGAGCGCGGTGAGTATAGGACTCTGGTAACCCGGTCGCGAACGCTCTACATCGTAGAACGCCCACCTAAGTGCCCGTCGAAGTGGCTCAACCTACCAGTTAGGTTTCGGGCGTCTTCCACATCCGAAAAACCCATCGGAGGCCACCCCGGCGCTATCGGGCGTTATTGCCTTGCCCGTGGCGGAATCGCGGGAGCCAGTGGGCGCCGCTACTCCAGAGGCGCCAAGGCTCGGTCGAATAGCTCGTAGGCGATGGCGCGGTCGCTCAGCGACGCTTCGAACGGATACGGTAACGTCACCCACGCCAAGGCTCTTCCCGCCTTGAGCGCGGCGCGGCCTTTGGGCATCGTGTAGCGCCCTCGCCAGACGACGAACTCACTCAGCCGGTCGAGCACCTGCCGCTCTTCGGTGCTGATCGCCACGCCGCCCTCATCGAACAGCCTGGCCAAGTCGTGCCCGCCCCCCGGCCATTTAGGAGCCTGCTCCGTCGCGCATAGCTCGGGCCGCTTGAAGATCAGGAACGCCTTGATGGCATTCTCGACCGCGTACCCGGTAAGCATCAAGG
>DASRIY010000475.1:0-3954 GCA_035649755.1 Candidatus Methylomirabilota bacterium | reverse complement strand
GGTCGTCGAGTCGTACGTGGTCACATTCTTCTGGTACTCGAAGCGCTTGCCGATATACGCGCCGAGCGCCTGCACCTGCTCGCCGAGCGGCGCGGTTGCGGCGAGCCCGATGGCGCGGTTCGCCGCGCGGAGGCCCGGTGTGAGCATCACCGGCCCCCCGAACTCGAGGAAGTCGCGTAGCGTGTACGCCAACCCCTCGCCCACGGGGCGCTGGGTAAGCGAGGCGAGCGTCACGTTCGACCGGTTCGTCTGCACCAGCGAGCGCGCCGACACCTCGATGCGGTCGTGAAACTTCGTGATCGTGAAGTGGTGCGTGAGGTTATCGTTCCAGTCCCGGTAGCGGTGCACGCTGGTCGGGGGACCGACCGCGAGCTCGAAGGCCGAGACGGCCTGCTGCGGTGTCGTCTTGGGCTGCACGCGCAGCTCCAGGAACGACTCGCTGATGAACGCGTCGTACTCGAACGCGAACCGGTGCTCGACCCGCAGGTGCATTAGGTCACGAAGTACTGGGTCGCGATGGCGTCGTGGGCTTTCGCCAGCTCCCCGACGACGTGATCGAGCAGGCCCACGAAGTCGCCGCGGCGCATCTGGGCCTCGTCGTCGTAGCGCAGGTCGGCGTGGAGCTTGCCGATGATCCGCGCCGGGGTCGTGAGCTCGGCGGGGCCCGAGATCGCCGCGAGGTAGTCGCGAATGGCCGAGGCGCCGTACCGGACCGAGCGCGGAGAATCGGGGTCGAACAGCAGGAAGCCGACGACGAGATTCGGCTCCAGGCGCGCGCCGTACACGCGTCGATAGTTCTCGAGCGACGACAGACTCCGGAGGAGCGTTCGCCACTGGGTGTAGTAGAGAGGCGCGTCGCCTCGCGCCTCGGCCGCCAGCAGCGCCGGGAGCTTCGTGCGCAGTACGAGGACCGAGCGGTAGCAGCGCTCGAGCGACTCGCCCAGCTTGAGGAAGCGCCACCCCTCGTCGTGCGTGGACGTGTGGTCGATCGCCCCCACGACTGTGAAGATGCCCTTGTGGGTGGCGGTGAGCGCATCGCGGAACGCCGGAAGATCCGGCATGCCCTTCTTCTCGTACGTCTCGAGCGCGCGAAACGTCTCGTTCAGTGCCAGGAAGACCTCGAGCGTCAGCGCCTCGCGCACGGACCGCGCGTTCTCGCGCGCCTTCCGGATCGAAAAATGGATCGAGTACGGATTCGCCTGGTCGGTGAAGAAGGCGTGGAGATAGGGCACCGACAGGGGCGCGAAGGGCGTGATCTCGCGCGTCAGCTGTGCCGACGGGAAGATGGACAGCATGTCCTTCCACGCCGTCTGCACCAGGTCCTCGGCGAGCCCCTGCGTCTCGGTGGAGAAGTCCTCGGTGACCAGGAGCAGGCGCGTGATGTTCTCGGCGCGCTCGAGATACCGACCCATCCAGTAGAGCGAGTCGGCGACGCGAGAGAGCATCAGCGTCAGGCGTCTTTGGCGGCCAGCACCCAGGTGTCCTTGCTGCCGCCGCCCTGCGACGAGTTGACGACGTACGACCCGGCCCGCAGCGCCACCCGCGTCAGGCCGCCGGGAAGCACCCGGATCGATTCGCCGTAGAGGATGAAGGGCCGGAGGTCGACGCGGCGCGGCTCGAACTTCCCGTCGACGTACGTCGGGTGCGCGGACAGCTCGACGAGCGGCTGGGCGATGTAGTTGCCGGGGTTCTTCTTCATCTGCGCCAGGTACGTCTCGATCTCTTTCCGGGTTGCGAACGGCCCCATGAGCATCCCGTACCCGCCGGAGTCGCCCGTGGTCTTGATCACCAGCTCGCGCGCGTGCTCCTGAATGTAGGCGAGATCCTGCGCCCGAGCGCCCAGGTATGTCTGTACCTGGGGCAAGAGCACGTCCTGTCCGAGGTAGTACTTGATCAACGCCGGCATGAACGCGTAGACGGACTTGTCGTCGGCGACGCCGGCGCCGGGGGCGTTGGCGAGACCGACGTTGCCCGCACGGTAGACGTTCAGGAGCCCCGGCACCCCGAGCAGGCTGTCACGGCGAAACACCATCGGGTCAAGGAAGTCGTCGTCGATCCGGCGGTAGATGACGTCCACTTTCTGCTTGCCCTGGGTCGTTCGCATGTAGACGTAGTTGTCCTCGACGATGAGGTCGCGCCCTTCCACCAGCACGACGCCCATCTCGCGCGCCAGGAAGGAGTGCTCGAAGTAGGCGGAGTTTGCCATGCCGGGAGTGAGGATCACGACGACCGGTTTCTCGCCGAAACGCGGCGCCGCGTGCAGCAGCGTCTCCAGGAGCTCGGTCGGGTAGTCCTTGATCGGCCGGACGGGATAGTACTTGAAGAATTCCGGGAAGACGCGATTGAGGGTGTTGCGGTTCTCGAGCACGTAGGACACGCCGGACGGGCAGCGGCAGTTGTCCTCCAGAACGAGGTACTCGCCGGCCGCGTCCCGGATGATGTCGGTGCCGACGACGTGCGTGAAGATCTGGCGCGGCGGAATGACGTTGAGGAGCTCGCGCTTGTACTCCTTCCGCGAGAGCACGAGCTCCGGAGGAATCACGCCGTCCTTGAGGCACTTCTGGCCCTGATAAACGTCCAGGATGAAGAGGTTCAGCGCGGTGACCCGCTGGATCAGCCCCGCCTGCAGGCGCTCCCACTCGCGCGCCGGGATGACGCGGGGCACGAAGTCGAACGGGAAGATGCGCTCGGTGCCCTCCTTTTCGCCGTAGACGGTGAAGGTGATGCCCTGGTCCATGAGCGAGAGCTTCTGCAGGCGCTCGCGCCGCTCGATCTCGCTCTGCGTGAAGGATTCCAGAACGGAGACCAGGGGCCGGTAGTGCGAGCGCGCCGCTCCGCCCGCGTCGAACGCCTCGTCGAATGCCTTCTTTTCAGGCAGCCATTTCACGTCGCCAAGAATAGCATCAGCCCGGTGATCCAGGGTTGGCTGCCGCCCGTAGTCATGGTAGTGAAGAGCGGGCATGACCACGGCCGGCGCGGACCTCATCAGGCAGATGGCTGCCGGTGATCGGCAGGCGTTCGCCGCCTTCTACGATCGCCACGCGCCCGTGGTGTTTCCGCTGATCCTCCGCATCGTGCGCGAGCGCGCCGACGCCAGCGACGTGCTCCAGGACGTGTTCTGGGAGGCCTGGCGGGATGCCGGAAACTATGATGCCTCCCGCGGAAGCGCCGAGGCGTGGATGATCACGCGGGCCCGCACGCGCGCGATCGATCGAGTCCGGGCCACGCGCCGGCGGAGCGAGACGTTCGTGGCGCCGCTCGACGAGGCGGTCGCCGCGGCCCCCGCCGACCCTTCGGGAGACGCCGCCGAGCGGGCTTCGGACCGTGGCACCGTCCGGAGCGCCTTGCGCCGGCTACCCGACGCTCAGCGCGAGGTCATCGAGCTCGCCTATTACGCGGGACTCACCCAGACCGAGATCGCCGACAAGATCAAGCAGCCGCTCGGCACGGTCAAGACGCGCATCCGACTCGGACTCGAGCGGCTCCGGGACGTGGTGAAGACGAGCCCATGAACCACGAACCCTTCGACACCCTCGCGGCCACGTACGCCCTCGGCGCTCTCGACGGGGAGGAGCGAGCCCAGTTCGAGCGCCATCTCGAGGGCGGTTGCGACGTCTGCGCGGAGACGCTGCGCGAGTCCGCCGAGACGCTGGCCGCGCTGGCGCGCACGGAGCCGCCGGCGATACCGCCACCGGGGGTCAAGGACGCGCTGCTGCGCCGCATTGAGGCGACCACACCGGCGCCGCGCAAGCGGGCGCAGCCGCGCCGGCTCGTCTGGGCGGTGGCGACCATTGCGGCGATGCTCGCCGGCGCCGCCTTCACCGGCACGTTCGTGGCTTCGCGCTACGAGGGCCGCCTGGGCCAGATGGCTCGCGAGGCCGCGGCGCTCCGCGAGCGCGTTCAGAAGGACGAGGCCGCGCTGCGCGAGCAGATCGCGATCTACCAGGGTGCGGT
>DASRIY010000474.1:0-50530 GCA_035649755.1 Candidatus Methylomirabilota bacterium | reverse complement strand
TGAGGAGGTCGTCGACCATGATGCCCTTCTGGCCGCCGCCGATGTAGCGCTTGAGGGCGAGCTTCTTGGCGCGGCGGACGACGGACTCGATCATGGCGCCGGAGGAGAAGTCCTTGAAGTAGAGGACTTCCTTGTCGCCGTTGGCGTAGGTGACCTCGAGGAAGCGGTTTTCCTCGGAGAGCGCGTACATGGCCTCGACGGTGGTGGCGATCATGGAGGTGATCGCGCTGGGCACGTCGGTGCCCCGCGTCTCGGACTCGGCGAAGGGGATGTCGGCGGTGAGGTACTTGGCGAAGATGTCGGCGGCCGAGCCGCGGTCGGGGCGCTCGATCTTGATCTTCACGTCGAGGCGGCCCGGCCGGAGGATGGCCGGGTCGATGAGGTCCTGGCGATTGGAGGCGCCGATGACGATGACGTTCTTGAGGCCCTCGACGCCGTCGATCTCGGCGAGGAGCTGGGGCACGATGGTGGTCTCGACGTCGGAGGAGATACCGGTGCCGCGGGTGCGGAAGAGGGCGTCCATCTCGTCGAAGAAGACGATGACCGGGACGTCCTCGGCGGCTTTCTCTTTGGCCTTGATGAAAATCTCTCGAATCTTTCGCTCGGTTTCTCCGACGTACTTGTTGAGGAGCTCGGGGCCCTTGATGTTGAGGAAGAAGCCCTTGATCTTCTCGCCGCGCTTTTCGGAGATCTTCTCGGCGAGGTTGTTGGCGACGGCCTTGGCGATCATGGTCTTGCCGCAGCCGGGAGGGCCGTAGAGGAGCACGCCCTTGGGCGGGGTGAGCTTGTGCTCCTTGTAGTAGTCGGCATAGAGGTAGGGCAGCTCGACGGCGTCCTTGATGGCCTCGATCTGATCGCCGAGGCCGCCGATGGAGTCGTAGCCGATATCGGGGACTTCCTCGAGCGTGAGATCCTCGACCTCGCTCTTGGGGAGCTTCTCGAGGAGATAGCCGCTCTTGGCGTCGAGGAGGAGGTGATCGCCGGTCTTGAGGCGCAGGGTGCGCAGGGGTTCGGCGATGATGCCGACTTTTTCCTCGTCGGCGCGCAGGGTGACGAGGGCGCGCTCGGCATCGAGCTGCTCCTTGAGGATGACGACCTCGCCCTGGATCTCATAGGCAGCGGCCTCGATGACGTTGAGGCCCTCGTTGAGGATGAGCTCCTGGCCGGGCTTGAGGGTGTCGGCCTTGATGGAGGGGTGCAGGTTGACCTTCACCTTGCGGCCCTGGGACAGGATGGTGACGGTATTGTCCTCGTTGGCGGCGAGGTAGACGCCGTAGGTCGAGGGCGGGGCGCAGAGCTTATCGACCTCTTCCTTGAGCGCGGTGATCTGCTCGCGCGCTTCGTACAGCGCATTTACGAGCTTCTCGTTCTGATTGAACGCCTGAACGAGCTGCCGGTTCGCTTCACGGAGCTTGTTCTCGAGGACCATGAAATCCTTCGGCGTGTCCTCCAGCTTTTTCCGGAGGTGGACGGTCTCCGCCTCGAGCGACCGGATGTAGGCCTGGAGGTCCTGAACCTGGATTTCGTACTCCGTGAGACGGCGGCGCGTGCTCGAATCAGACATAGACGCGGGAAGGAACTTCGAGAAGCCCTCTCTACTGGGGCTACTCTTCTTGTCGAACTCCTTCATAGACCATCCCTTCTCACTTGACCCCTTGTGCGCCGCTTAAGCACAAGCATTTATCGTGTGCTCGAAGTATAGGCGGCGGTAAAAAAGAAAGTCAAGGTTGGCAGGTAACTTACCGTCGGTTGACATACTGAATTTTTTGTGTTTTTCCCCAACCCGCCGACTTGCCACTCGTCGCTGCGAGCCGGCCGTCGCCTCCGCTTCAAATCGTGAGCAAGTTCTGTACCCGGCGGAGCGCCTCTTCTGTCGTCGAAACGAGTGGCGTGATCAGTGGGTTCCACGTATAAAGTTCCCGATGTCCCCGCCGGCGTTTCGACGTGTCGCTGCCGTTCTGGCTCTCCTGGTGACGATCCTGGTGACGATCGTGGTTGCGCGGGCGCCCGTGACCTCGTTCGCCCAGGTGCCGACAGCGCCGACCGCTCCGGTTCGCCGTGAGCTCCGCATCGGCGCGCCCAATGTGCCCGCCGTGGTCGATCCGGGCGCGGCGCTCGACGGGATCAATGCCATCATCGCGCGTCAGGTCTTCGACACTCTGGTCGCCTGGCGAGAAGGCACCACCGACATCGAGCCGGCGCTGGCCACGCGCTGGGCCGCGTCCAGGGACGGGCTCGTATGGTCGTTCACGCTGCGCGAGGGCGTCAGATTCCACGACGGGAGCCCGCTCACCGCGCTCGACGTGGCCGTCAGCTACGAGCGCCAGCTTCGTCCGGAAGCGCCCGCCGCAGGACGTGCATGGTCCGCCCTGTTGCGTGGCATCCCGGGCGTCGTCAAGGAAGTCCGCGCACCAAACACCCGTACGGTCGAGTTCGTTCTCATCCAGCCTTACGCGGCCTTGCTGACCGTGCTGGCCCACCCTGCTCTCGCGGTGGCCAAGTACTCGACGGCCGCCGACGGAAGCGGCCGCTTCATCGGTTCCGGTCCCTACCGCATCGTGGACGCCTCGATCGGCCGTCTGGCACTCGAGGCCGCGCCCGGCTACTGGGGTGGTGCGCCGAGAGCCGAGCGCATCGTGTTCCTGGACGTGAGCGCTGATGACCAAGCCGAATCCGAGCTCGACGCGCGATCTCTGGACATCTGGCTACCCACGACTCCGCCGCGTCGCAGCCAGTGGGCGGTGTCGGCTCCCGGGCTTCGCATCGGATACCTCGCATTCCAGACCGAGAAGGACCCATTCTCCAGGAAGTCCCTTCGCAAGGCCATCGCGGCGGCGCTCGATCCGGCCGTTCTCACCGTGACACTGAACAAAGCGGCCGTCCCCCTTCAGTCGTTCCTGCCGCCGGGCGTCTGGGCACGGCGTGAGGGCTCCCCGATCCTTGGCGGGAGCCGCTCGACGGTGAAGGCGCTGCTCAGCGAGGGACGCTGGCCGAAGGAGGCCAGGCCGTCGCTTCTGGTCGCCTCGGAAACCGCGCCCCTCAACCTTCCGAAGCTTGCCGAGGCGATCCAGATTCTCCTGGGCTCCGACGACCTGTTCCTGAACGTGCAGGCCGAGCCCGAGCCGGGCGTGCGTACGCTTCTGCAGGCGGGCGCGTTCGATTTCGCCCTGACCGAGGCCACCGTCGTCGGTGGTGATCCGCATCTCCTGCTGTATCCCCTCTCGACGAGCGAGGGGGCCACCAAGGGGCCGCGCGCGCTGAATTTTTCCTTTTACCGGAATCCGCGCCTGGACGACGTTCTGGCCCGCGCGAGCCAGCTCACGTTCCGCACGGAGCGCCAGCGGCTCTATCAGCGCGGGCAGGCGATGCTGGCCGAGGACCTTCCGTGGCTTCCGCTCTACGTGCGCCTGCAGTGGGCCGTGACGCGCCCCGAGGTGAAGGGCTTCCGCTTGCATCCCACTGGCATTCACCGGCTCGATGGGGTGAACCTCGATTTGCCGACGCAGAGCGCCCCCGCCCCGGGCGCAACGCCTTGATCGGATCGGGCACTCCTCCGCCACAGTGCTAAAGTCCTAACCGATGCCGTCGATCACCGAGACCACCGTCGAGATGATCGAATGGGTCTTCCCGGAGCACGCCGGCGGGCCGGGACAGATTCACGGCGGCCGGATGATGGAGTGGATCACCAAGGCTGGCACGCTCGCCGCCTCTCGGGTCGCGCGCGGCACGGTCGTCCTCGGGGCGATGGACGACATCGACTTCCTCCACCCGGTGAAGGTGGGCCAGATCGCGATCCTGAGAGCCCAGGTCGAGGACGTGGGCACGAGCTCGCTCGAGGTGGGAGTTCGGGTCTTCGCGGAGGACGTGCTGACGGGCGAGCGCCGGGTGACTCTGAACTCGCACCTGGTCTTCGTGAAGGTCGGCGAGGACATCAAGCCGCGGCCGGTGGGCGTGAGCATCGAGCCCCGGGGCGCCGCTGAGGCGGCGCTGGTCGAGGCGGCGCGAGCGCGCCGCCAGCAGCGGCTGGCTCGCTTCGCCGCGCGGGCGGCGCGTCTGCCGGAGAGTGCCGACGCGGATGGGCGCGCTGAAGGCCGTCGCGGGGCTGGGGCCCCGCCGGCCGAGGCGCGCCGATGGATTGAGGACCAGGACCCGAGCGACGTGGACGTCGGCTGGCGGTTCGAGTCCACGCGAAGCGTGCTTCCGGAGGATGCGCTGTTCGGCAACACCATGTTCGTCGGCAAGATGCTCATGGCGCTCGACGAGGCGGGCGGGATCCTTTCGATGCGATACTGCAAGGGGCTCGTGATGACGGCGTGCGTGGACGCGATGGACTTCTACACGCCGATCTTCACGCACGAGGTCGTCACGTTCAAGGCGGGCCTGAACCACGCCGGCACCTCGTCGCTCGAGGTCGGCGTGAAGGTGCTGGCCGAGGTACCGTGGACGGGCGAGGTCCGGCATGCCTGCACCGCGTTTCTGACTTACGTGCATCTCGGACCCGACCTGCGCCCGCGGCCCTGTCCGCCGTACACGCCCGGCACTGCGGCGGCGCGGCGCCGGTGGGAGGCCGCGCTCGTCCGGCGCGAGCATCGGCTCGAGCGCGTGAAGGGCCTGAAGGCCATGCTGCTCAACGAAAGAGGGTAGGACGATGTCAGGGCATTCTCGGTGGGCTCAGATCAAGCGCAAGAAGGGCAAGACCGACGTGCAGCGCGGCAAGCTCTTCTCCAAGATCCTCCGCGAGATCACGGTGGCGGCCAGGAACGGCGGCGGCGATCCCAAGGCCAACATGCGCCTGAAGGCAGCGATGGAGTCCGCGAAGGAAGCCAACATGCCGGCGGACAACGTCAAGCGCGCGGTCCAGAAGGGCACCGGTGAGCTCCCGGGAGAATCGTACGAGGAGATCAGCTACGAGGGCTACGCGCCGGGAGGCGTCGCCATCCTCATCCAGGTGCTGACGGACAACCGCAATCGCACCGGCCCCGAGATCCGGCACGTGTTCGAGAAGCACGGCGGCAACATGGGCTCGTCGGGCGCCGTCGCATGGATGTTCGAGCGCCAGGGGATCGTCCAGGTCGACGCCGGCAAGATCGGCGAGGACGACCTGCTCGCGAAGGCGCTGGATGCCGGCGCGACCGACATGCGCCGGTCCGAAAAAGCTTTCGAGATCATCACGGCGCCTGCTGAAATGGACGCGGTTCGCGAGGCGTTGCAACGGGCGAAGGTGCCCGTGCTCGAGGGCCAGGTGAGCTTCGTCCCGCAGTCGACGGTGCGGGTCGAAGGCAAGGACGCCACTTCCGTGGTGCGCCTGATCGAGGCGCTGGAGGAATTGGACGACGTCCAGTCCGTCTACGCTAACTACGACATTCCCGACGAGGTTCTCGAGGCCATCTCGGCCGCTTAGCCTCAAGGTTCTCGGCGTCGATCCCGGCCTGGTCGGCACCGGCTTCGGGCTGATCGAGCCGGGCGCCGGCGGCGTCGCGGTGCTCGATCGGGGCGTCATCTCGACGAGCGCCGACCTGCCGCTCGAGGCGCGGATTCACCGGATCTACGACGGCGTGCGCGCCCTGCTGGACGCGCACGGGCCGACCGCGCTCGTGCTCGAGGATCTCTACGCCGAGTATCGGTTCCCGCGGACGGCGCTGCTGATGGCTCACGCGCGCGGCGTCATCTGCCTGGCCGCGCGCCAGTGCGACGTCGCCGTGCTCGCGCTGGCCCCGGCCGAGGTGAAGCGCGCGGTGGCCGCCAACGGCGCCGCCTCGAAGCATCAGGTGCAGCACGCGGTCCGGCGGCTCCTGAAGCTCGAGGCGCTCCCGGCGCCCTCCCACGTGGCCGACGCGCTCGCCCTGGCCCTCACGGGATTCTCGCGCCTGGGCGGCGCGCTCCAATGAGTGCCCCGTCATGATCGCGACCTTGACCGGCCGGCTGCGCCGCAAGCTCGAGGACCGGATCATCCTCGAATGCGGCGGCATCGGCTACGAGGTGTTCCTGCCGCCCATCGCCTTCCGCCAGACCGAGCACGTCACGGCGGGGCCGGGCGAGAAGGGGAGCGAGCTCGAGCTGGTCGTCTACTATCACGCGACCCGCGATCAGCCGCGGCCGGTGCTGATCGGCTTCACCTCCGAGCTCGACAAGGAATTCTTCGAGAAGCTCATCACCGTGAAGGACATCGGACCGATGGTCGCGGCGCGCGCGCTGGCGCTGCCGGTGGCCGAGCTGGCCGACGCGATCGCGCGCCAGGACGAGAAATTCCTGCGCGGCCTGCCCGGCATCGGCCCGCAGAAGGCGAAGAACATCGTGGCGCAGCTCCAGAGCAAGGTCGCCAAGTTCGCCCTGGCGCGCGCGGGCGCCGCCGCCGAGCCCGTCGAGGTCTCGCCGGGCGCTCTCGACACCGACGGCCTGCGCGAGCTGGTGTGGGAGATCATGGTCAAGCAGCTCGGTCACCGCCCGTCCGAGGCCTCGCAGCTGATCACCGATGCCCTGCGCCGCCGTCCGTCGATCATGTCGCCCGAGGAGCTGTTCGACGAGATCTACCGCGGAGACAAGAAGTGAGCGCGGCTGCCGACGAGGGCAAGATCTTGAGCCGGGTGGCGGCGCCCGAGGAGGCGCAGTTCGAGCGCCAGCTGCGTCCCAAGACGTTCGACGAGTACGTCGGGCAGGAGCAGGCGGTCGCGAGCCTCCGCGTCTCGGTCGAGGCGGCCAAGCTGCGGCGCGAGTGCGTCGACCACGTGCTGCTCTACGGTCCCCCCGGTCTCGGAAAGACGACGCTGGCCGGAATCCTCGCCAACGAGATGGGCACCACGCTCGTGACGACCTCGGGGCCGGCGATCGAGCGGGGCGGCGACCTGATGGGGATCCTCACCAACCTCGGCGAGAACGACGTGCTCTTCATCGACGAGGTGCACCGGCTGCCCCGGACGGTCGAGGAGCTGCTCTATCCCGCGATGGAGGACTTCGCGGTCAACTTCGTCATCGACAAGGGCCTCCACGCGCGCGCGCTGAAGTACTCGCTCCGGCCCTTCACGCTGGTCGCGGCGACGACGCGCCCGGGCATGCTGTCGGCGCCGCTCCGCGAGCGCTTCGGCATCTTCCACCACCTGGATTTCTACGCGGAGGGTGAGCTGACCCGGATCGTGACGCGCTCGGCGCTCATCCTGGAAGCGAAGATCGAGCCCGGCGGCGCGCGGGAGATCGCCCGCCGCTCGCGCGGAACGCCGCGCATCGCGAACCGGCTGCTCCGCCGCGTCCGCGACTACGCGCAGGTGAAGGGCGACGGGACCATCACCGAGCACGTCGCGCGCGGCGCGCTCGACAGCGAAGGCGTGGACGCGCGCGGCCTCGACCGGCTCGACCGCCGCTTCCTCGGCGCGATCGTCGACCACTACGACGGCGGGCCGGTCGGCCTCGAGGCGATCGCCGCCACCATCAACGACGAGGCCGAGACCCTGTCGGAGATGGTAGAGCCCTATCTCCTGAAGATCGGCTTCGTGGTGCGGACGCCCGCCGGCCGGCGAGTGACCCGCGAGGCGTACCAGCACCTGGGCAAGCAGCCGCCCGCCGCGGGGTCGGGTCAGCCGGGACTCTTCGAGTGATCGGCAGCGACGTCGGCAAGGCGCTCGTGGCGCTCGGGCTGCTGATCGCCCTGGCGGGCGTCGTGATCATGCTCGTCGGGCGTGTGCCGTGGCTCGGCCGCCTGCCGGGTGACATCCACATCGAGCGCGGGAACTTCTCCTTCTACTTTCCGCTCGCGACGTCGCTCGTGCTGAGCGTCGTCCTCACGCTGCTCCTCTATATCGTCGGGCGCCGATGAGCCGCCTCCTCGCGGCGGCGGCGCTGATGGCGCTCTCCAACGCGCCGCTTTCGCCGGTAGCGACGGTGGCGACGACGAGCGACACGATCCGCGTCGCCATCGTCGAGAACGCGCGCACGGCAGAGATCCGCGGCGCCGGCATCGAGGTGAGCGAGCTCGGCTGCGCGGCGTGTCAGGGGCGTGTCTGGCGTACCGACGCCGTCAAGGCGGCCCTGACCGGCCAGGGCGTCGAGATCGAGGGGCGTGGAGCCCAGGGCTTTCGCCTGGCCAGCGAGTCCCCGATCCGGATCAACGGGCGCGAGTACCCGGCGATCATCGAGGTGGTCCGGAGCGGCGAGGGCCTGGCGATCGTCAACGTGCTGCGCCTCGAGGATTATCTGGTCGGAGTCCTGCGCGCCGAGACCAACGAGAAGTGGCCGGGCGAGACGCTCCGCGCCCAGGCGATCGCCGCGCGGACCTACGCCGCCTACCATCGCTCGCTGAACGGCGGCAAGCCCTATCACATCGTGGCCTCGACGGCCCACCAGATGTACACCGGCGTGGTGCCGGCGTCCTCGCCGCTCTGGGCCGCGGTGCGCGATACCGTTGGTCAGGTGCTCCTCTGGGACGGCGAGCTGTTCCCGGCCTTCTATCACTCGGCGAGCGGTGGCTACACGGAGGACCCGCGCATCGTGTTCGGCGCGCCGAACATGCCCGCGCTGCGGGCGATCCGCGACGAGTACTCGATGGCCGCGCCGTACTCGTACTGGAACCTCGACCTGCGGCTCCCCGATCTCTCGGAGATCCTCCGGCGCAACGGACTCGACGTCGGCAGCGTCACGACCATCGAGGTCACGGAGCGCACGCCCTCGCTCCGGGTGGCGACGCTCCGGATTCGCGGGACGCGCGGCACGGTGCAGCTCCGCGGCAACGACTTCCGGCGCATGGTCGGATACGAGACGGTGAGGTCGACGCTCTTCGCGGTCGCGCTCGGCGCCGGCGTCGCGCGCTTCTCCGGCCGCGGCTACGGCCACGGCGTGGGCATGTCGCAGTGGGGCGCCAAGGGAATGGCGGAGCAGGGGTACACGGCCGAGAAGATCCTCGAATACTACTATCCGGGGACGACGCTCGGCTCCATCGGCACGCGCTGATGGCCAGCGGCGGAGCGGGGTCAGCGACTCCGCTTCAGTGGGCCGACTTCGAGAAGGTCGACATGCGCGTCGGCGTCGTCACCGACGCCCGCGAGTTCCCCGAGGCGCGGCGCCCCGCCTACCGGCTCTGGATCGACTTCGGCCCCCTCGGGGTCAAGCGCTCGAGCGCCCAGATCACGACGCACTACCGTCCCGCCGAGCTGATCGGCCGCCTGGTGATCGCGGTCGTCAACTTCCCGCCCAAGCAGATCGGCCCGTTCCTCTCCGAGGTCCTCGTGCTGGGCGCCTACGACGCCGCGGGAGACGTCATCCTGCTCCATCCGGACTCGCCGGTCGCGCCGGGCTCGAAGATCGGCTAAGCTCTCGGCCGCGCTCCCGCGCCGTGGCGGGACGCGAATCTTGCGCCGGAAGGGAGCCTGGCATGAGAGTCGGTATCTCGCTGACGAGCAATCACGCCGTGAAGGACCCGCGCGACGGCGCCCGCTGGATGATCGAGCGCGCCGCCGCCGCGCGCCAGTCGGGCCTCGATTCGCTCTTCGTCGGCGACCATCATGCGACGCCGGCGCCCTACTACCAGAACGTTCCGATCCTCGGCCGCCTGCTGGCCGAGTGGGGCGACGCGCCGGCCGGCTGCCTGTTCCTGCTGCCCCTGTGGAATCCGGTCCTGGTCGCCGAGCAGGTCGGGACCCTCGCGTCGATCGCGCGCGGCCGGTTCATCGTCCAGTGCGGCCTCGGCTACGACGAGGCGCAGTTCGCGGCCATGGGGACGCGGCTCAAGTATCGTCCGTCGGCCTTCGAGGAATCGCTGTCGATCGTCCAGCGCCTGCTCCGCGGCGAGACCGTCAGCTCGTCGGGGCGCTTCGTCTTCCGCGACGCGCGCGTGGCGCTGCGGCCGGCGGAGACCGTCGACTTCTGGGTGGGCGCCAGCGCGCCGCCGGCGATCGATCGCGCGGCGCGCCTCACCGAGGGCTGGCTCGCGTCACCCTCGCTCACGCTCGACGACGCGGCGAAGCAGGTGTCGTTCTATCTCGAGCGCTGCAAGGCCTACGGCCGCGTGCCGACCGCGGTCGCCATCCGCCGCGACATCTATGTGGGCGAGTCGGCCGCCGACGCCGCGGACGTCGTCGGGCGGGTTCTGGCATCCGGGTACCGCGGCATACCGCCCTCGGCCCTGATCGCGGGGACCGTCGACGAGGTCGCCGAGCGATTCACCGCGCTGGCGGCGCTCGGGTACACCGACGTGATCGTGCGGCACCTCATTAACGACCAGTCGAAGGTGCTCGGCTCTCTCGCGCGACTGCGGGAGGTTCGCACGGCGCTCAAGAACGTTTAGCTACACTGGGGTGTCGTGGATCTCTCGGAGCTCGACTACGACCTCCCGCCGGAGCTGATCGCCCAGGCGCCGAGCAGCGTGCGCGGCGCCTCCCGGCTCCTCCTGATCGACCGCGCGCGCGCGTCCTTCGAGGACCGTGCGTTCGCGGAGCTCCCGGCGCTCCTGCGGCCGGGCGACTGTTTGGTCGTCAACAACTCGCGCGTCATCCCGGCCCGGGTCCTGGCGCGGGACGCCGGCGGGCGATCGATCGAGCTCCTGTTCGCGACGCCCCTCGCCGAGGGCCGCTGGCGCGCGCTCGTGCGGCCCGGCCGGCGGTGCCGCCCGGGCGTCGAGCTGACCGTCGGTGAAGCGCCGGAGTCGCGCCTGCGCGTCGTGGGCATCGAGGCGGACGGTCTGCGCGTCGTCGAGCCGCTCGGCGGCACGATCGAGAGCCTGCTGGATCGGCACGGGCAGACGCCGCTGCCGCCCTACATCCGCCGCTTCGCCGCGCCATCGGCCGAGGATCGCGAGCGCTACCAGACGGTCTACGCCCGCCCGCCCGGATCGATCGCAGCGCCGACGGCCGGCCTTCACTTCACACCGGACGTCCTCGGGGCGCTTCGGCTCCGCGGCGTGGAAATCCTGGAGCTCACGCTCCACGTCGGCCCCGGTACGTTCCAGCCCGTCAAGACCGAGACCTTCGAAGACCACGTGGTGGCGCCGGAGCGCGCCGTGATCCCACCGGACGTCGCCGACGGTGTGAACCGGGCACGCGTCGAGGGGCGGCGCGTGATCGCGGTGGGCACGACGACGACGCGCGCGCTCGAGAGCGCGGCCGGCGCCGACGGCCGCGTGCGTGTGCTCGACGCCGCCGCGGCGCTCACCATCACGCCGGGCTACCGGATGCGCGTCGTGAACGGACTGGTGACGAACTTCCACCTGCCGCGCTCCTCGCTCCTGGCGCTGGTCGCCGCGCTTGCCGGCCGCGAACTGGTCTTGAAGGCGTACGGTCACGCGGTCCGGGCGGGCTACCGCTTCTATTCCTACGGCGACGCGACGCTGTTCCTGTGAAGTTCGAGCTCCTCGCCACCGACGGGGCCGCGCGCTCCGGCCGGCTCACGACCGCCCACGGCGTCGTCGACACGCCGATGTTCATGCCGGTGGGCACGCACGCGACCGTGAAGGCGCTGGGGCCGGACGACCTCCACACGGCCGGCGCCCAGATCGTCCTCGCCAACACGTACCATCTCTTTCTCCGGCCGGGTCACGACCTGGTGAAGGAGCTCGGCGGGCTGCATCGCTTCATGGGCTGGGACGGCGCGATCCTCACCGACTCCGGTGGATTCCAGGTCTTCAGCCTCGCGAAGCTCCGCAAGATCACCGAGGCCGGCGCCGAGTTCCGCTCCGCCATCGACGGCTCCACTCACTTCCTGTCGCCGGAGATCGCCATCGAGGTCCAGCAAGCGCTGGGCGCGGACATCATCCACCCGCTCGACGAATGCCTCGCGTATCCGGCGACCCGCGAGGCCACCGAGCGCTCGCTCGCCCTGACGCTCGCGTGGGCCGCGCGCTCGAAGGCGGCCCACGCGGCGGGCGCGACGGGCCAGGCGCTGTTCGGCATCGTTCAGGGCGGGACCGACGAGGCGCTGCGGTCGGAGGCGGCGCGCGCCACCATCGACCTCGGCTTCGACGGCTACGCCATCGGGGGCCTCGCCGTCGGCGAGCCGAAGCCCATGATGTACGACCTGACCGCGCTGCTGGCCGGCCTCTTGCCGGCGAACCAGCCGCGTTATCTCATGGGCGTCGGCAAGCCGGAGGATCTCGTCGCGTCGGTGGCGCGCGGCGTCGACATGTTCGACTGCGTGCTGCCCACGCGCAACGCGCGAAACGGCCAGGCCTTCACCGCCGACGGGCCCCTGACGCTCAAGCAGGCGCGCTACGCGAAGGATAGCGCGCCGCTGGACGGCGAATGCGCGTGCTACGCGTGCCGCGGCTTCTCGCGCGCGTACCTGCGCCACCTGTTCATGTCGAGCGAGCTCCTCGCGTATCGGCTGCTCACGCTCCACAACGTGACGTTCTTCCTTCGGCTCGTGCGCGACATGCGCGCGGCGATCGCGGCGGGCGCCTTCGGGGCATTCCAGGCTCGGTTTTTCGCGCGTTATGCAGTATCATCCGTTGATGTTTCGCGCGATTAACGTCTCCGGAGGCGTCCGAGTCGATGCTCTTTCCTGATCTCGCCTACGCGGCCTCGGCGCCGCCGGGCGGCGGCGCGCAAAGCATGCTGCCCACCATCATCATGGTGGCGTCGATGTTCGCCATCTTCTACTTTCTCCTGCTCCGTCCGCAGCAGAAGCAGAAGCAGGAGCGCGAGCGGATGCTGGCGGCGATGAAGCGTGGCGACCGTGTGGTGACGACCAGCGGGATGCACGGGACCGTCACATCGCTGAGCGAGCACACCGTCGTTTTGCGCGTGGCCGATCAGGTCAAGCTCGAATTCGACCGCTCCGCCATCGGCCGCGTCGTGGCGGGGCAGGGCGAAAAGGATGCCTAGGCACCTCCGGGTGCGGATCGCGTTCGTCCTGCTCGTGGTGGCGGTCTCGATCTGGTACCTGTACCCGCTCAAGCACGCCCTCAACCTCGGTCTCGACCTGCAGGGCGGCATCCATCTCATGCTCGGCGTGGAGGCGGACAAGCACGTCGCCAGCCAGACCGACCGCACGGCGGAGGACATCAAGAAGGCCCTCGAGCGGAAGGGCATCGGCGTTCAGCGGGTCGCGCGCGAGGGCAACTCGACGATCCAGGTGGAGCTGGCCAGCCCGCAGTCGTGGAACGACGCGCTGACCGCGGTGGCCGAGTTCTCCACGTTCACGCGGCGCGACGAGAACCAGGCAGCCGGCCGCTTCAAGCTCGTGATGGTCGACCGGCAGATCACCCAGCTGCGCGACGACGCCGTCCGCCAGGGGCTCGAGACGATCCGCAACCGCGTCGATCAGTTCGGCGTGGCCGAGCCGACCATCACGCGCCAGGGCGCCGACCAGATCCTGATCCAGCTGCCGGGAATCCAGGATCCGGCGCGTGCGAAGGCCCTCATCGGCAAGACTGCGCTCCTCGAGTTCAAGATGCTCGACGATCAAACATCGGTCGATCAGGCGCAGGCCGGCCAGCTTCCGGAGAGCTCCGAGCTTCTGTACGGGCGCGAGCTCGACAAGCAGACCAAAGTCGAGCGCAAGGTGCCCTACGTAGTCCAGAAGCGGACGCTGCTCACCGGCGCCGAGCTGACGCGCGCCGAGGTGCAGGCTGATCCGAACTCGCTCGGCAACTGGCAGGTATCCATCGAGTTCACCTCGGCCGGCACCCGCATCTTCGGCGAGCTCACCGAGCAGAACGTCGGCAAGCGTCTGGCGATCATCCTCGACGGCAACGTGTACTCGGCGCCGCGCATCAACGAGCGCATCCCGAGCGGCCGCGCGGTCATCACCGGCCACTTCACGGTCGACGACGCGCGCGACCTGGCCATCGTGCTGCGCGCCGGCGCCCTGCCGGCGCCGGTGGTGCTCCTCGAGGAGCGCACGGTCGGCCCGTCGCTCGGCGCCGATTCCATCCGGCAGGGGCTGATCGCCATCACCGCCTCGGCGGTCGTCGTGTTCGTCTTCATGCTCGTCTACTACCGGCTCTCCGGGCTCATCGCAGACATCGCGCTTGGCCTGAACCTCCTGATGCTGTTCGCGTTCATGGCGGCCATCCGCGCGACCCTGACCCTGCCGGGCCTCGCGGGCATCGCGCTCACGATCGGGATGGCGGTGGACACGAACATCCTGATCTTCGAGCGAATCCGCGAGGAATTGCGGCTCGGCAAGTCGCCGCGGTCCGCCATCGAGTCCGGATTCCGGCGCGCGTTCCGGACGATCGTCGACACGCATTTGACGGTCATGGGGACGGCGATCATTCTCTTGTCGTTCGGCACCAGCTCCGTCAAAGGCTTCGGCGTCTCGCTGTTCATCGGTCTGGGGGCGAGCCTCTTCACCGCGTACTTCTTCACGCGTCTGCTCTTCGACATCGTGTACATGGGGCGGCGCAAGCTCGAGCAGGTCTCGATTTGATCGAGCTCTTCAAGAGTCCGAACTACGATTTCATCGGCAAGCGCAAGTGGGCGTATACCGTCTCGATCATCATCACGCTCATCGGGCTGATCTCGCTGGCGGCGCGGGGCGGGCTGCGCTACGACATCGACTTCACCGGGGGCACCCTCATCCAGGTGCGCTTCGAGCGGGCGCCCACCATCGCGCAGATCCGCACCAACCTGGGAACGATCCAGCTCGGCGAGAGCATCATCCAGCAATTCGGCGACGCCCAGGAGTTCATCATCCGGCTGCCGCTGGCGGCGGTCGGCTCGGAGGAGATCGCGCGGCGCGTCCAGGGGGCCCTGGGCGCCAACGACAGCCTGGGCAAGTTCGAGATCCGGCGCGTCGAGTTCGTGGGCCCGCAGGTGGGGCGCGAGCTGCAGCTTCAGGCGCTCTACCTCGTGCTGGCCGGACTCATCTGGATCGCGATCTATCTGGCCTTTCGCTTCGATATGCGGGGCGGCGTCGCCGCCGTCATCGCGGTCCTGCACGACGTCATCGTCTGCCTCGGCGCGCTGTCGCTCACCAACCGCGAGTTCTCGCTCCCGGTGCTGGCGGCGCTCCTGACGATCATCGGCTACTCGGTCAACGACACGATCGTCGCCTACGACCGGCTCCGCGAGAACCGCGGCAAGTTCGTGCCGAAGGGGCGCACCTTCGCCCAGCAGATGAATGACGCGGTCAACCAGACCCTGTCGCGGACCATCCTGACCTCGCTCACGACGTTCTTCTCGGCGGCCGTCCTGCTCTTCTTCGGCGGCCGGACGCTCGAGGACTTCGCGTTCGTCCTCTTCGTCGGCGTCATCACCGGGACGTACTCCACGACCTACGTGGCGGCGGCGCTGGTCGTCGACTGGACCAACTACGTCGAGGGGCGGCTGCGTCGGGGCAAGAAAGCGGTGGCGAAAGCCTGATCAGCGTGTCAAAATCAGTGGTTAACCAATGGTTTTGGCGCCATGACCCAACTAGAGACGCTGATCGAGGCGATTCCGAAATATCAGCCGGGCGCTGATCTCGACGTCCTGTCGCGCGCCTACCAGTTCTCCGCCGCCTCGCACCAGGGTCAGCAGCGCGCCTCCGGCGAGCCGTACCTCAGCCACCCGCTCGAGGTCGCCACCCTCCTCGTCGATTTCAAGATGGACGTGACCACGGTGACGGCCGGCCTCCTCCACGACGTCCTGGAGGACACGACCGCCACCAAGGCCGATCTCGAGCGCGAGTTCGGCGGCGAGATCGCCGAGCTCGTGGACGGCGTCACGAAGATCGGCAAGCTCGCCTTCTCGTCGCGCGAGGAGCGCCAGGCCGAGAACTTCCGGAAGATGCTGGTGGCGATGGCGCGCGACCTGCGCGTGCTGATGATCAAGCTCGCCGATCGTCTCCACAACATGCGCACCCTCGACTACCTTCCGCCCGACCGTTCCCGGAAGATCGCGCAGGAGACGCTCGACATCTACGCGCCTCTGGCCCACCGGCTCGGCATGGCCAAGGTGAAGGCGGAGCTCGAGGATCTCGCCCTGCGCAACCTCAATCCGGGCGACTACCTGGATCTCCAGAAGCGCGTCGCCAAGCGCCGTCTCGAGCGCGAGGCGGACATCAACCAGGTCATCGCGATTCTCCAGCGCAAGCTCTCCGAGGTCGGCATCGATTCCCAGATCCGCGGCCGCCCCAAGCACTTCTACTCGATCTGGAAGAAGATGCACGACCAGGGCCGGGAGTTCGACGAGATCTACGACCTCACGGCCGTCCGCGTCATCACCGCGTCCGTGCGCGACTGCTACGGTGCCCTCGGCGTCATCCATTCCTTGTGGAAGCCCGTGCCGGGCCGCTTCAAGGACTTCATCGCGATGCCGAAGGTCAACATGTACCAGTCGCTCCACACGACGGTGATCGGGCCCAAGGGCGATCCGGTGGAGATCCAGATCCGCACGCGCGAGATGCATCGCATCGCCGAGGAGGGTATTGCCGCGCACTGGCTCTACAAGGAGCGCAAGGCGGGCAAGGACAAGCTCGACGAGTCGCTGGTGTGGCTGCGCCAGCTGATCGAGACGCAGCAGGACACGAAGGATCCGCGGGAATTCATGGACACCGTCCGGGTCGACCTCTTCCCCGACGAGGTCTACGTGTTCACGCCCAAGGGCGACGTCAAGGCGCTCCCGGAAGGCGCGACGCCGCTCGACTTCGCCTACGCGGTGCACACCAAGGTCGGTGAGCACTGTGTCGGTGCGAAGGTGAACGCCAAGCTCGTCCCGCTCCGCTTCACGCTGCGCCAGGGCGACATCGTCGAGATTGTGACCTCGCCCAGCCAGCACCCGAGCCGGGACTGGCTGAAGATCGTCAAGTCCACGCGGGCGCGCGCGAAGATCAACCAGTGGCTCAAGGTCGAGGAGCGCGCGCGCTCGATCGAGCTTGGCCGCGAGCTGTTCGAGCGCGAGGCGCGGAAGTACCGCCTGAACCCGACGCCGCTCCTGGCCGGCGACGACCTCAGGAAGGTCGCAGCCGACTTCGGCTTCCCGGGATCCGACGATCTCCTGGCGGCGATCGGCTACGGCAAGAGCTCGGTCCACCAGGTGCTGAACAAGCTGGCGCCCAACGCGCTCCTCGAGCCGCCGGAGCGGCCGAAGGCAAACCAGACGCGGCCGGCGCCCACCGACGGCGTGCGGATCCGCGGGGTGGACGACCTCCTGGTGCGGTTCGCGCGCTGCTGCAATCCGCTGCCGGGCGATCCGATCGTGGGCTTCATCACCCGGGGCCGCGGGCTCACGGTGCACGCGCGCGACTGTCTGACCGTCGCCAAGAGCGTGCTCGATCGGGAACGGCTGATCGACGTCGAGTGGGACGTAGCCGAGCCCGGCAAGCGCCCGGTTCGCATCGCGGTCTACATCGGCCAGGACCGTCCGGGGCTCCTCTCGGAGATCACCGGCGCTATCTCGGCGCGCAACGGCAACATCACGAAGGCCGAGGTGACCGTGACCGACGATCGCCGCGGCATCAACAACTTCGTCGTCGAGGTCGCCGACGTCCGCCAGCTCCAGGACATCATCCAGTCCATCCGCGAGGTCAGAGACGTCATCAACGTCGAGCGCGTGCGAGGGCTCTAGTGCCCGCCGGCGGGCCGGACCGCCGATCGTGACGCGCCGCCAGTTCGAATCGCTCGTCGAGAAGGCGCTCCGGCGCCTGCCCAGGCGGTTCAAGGACAAGATCGCGAACATCGCCGTCGTCGTGGAGGACTGGGCGGACGACGAGACGCTGGCCGATGTCGGGATCGAGCCGCCGGACACGCTGTACGGCCTGTACCGTGGCATCGATCTCACGCGCCGTGACTCGAGCTACGGCAACGTCCTGCCCGACACGATCACGATCTATCAGGGGCCGATCGAGGAGGACTGCGTGGACGAGGCCGAGATGGCCGAGCTCGTCCGCGACACGGTCATCCACGAGCTCGGCCACTACTTCGGCCTCGACGACGAGACCATGGAGCGTATCGAGGGCTCAGAGCCCTAGATGAGCCGGGGCCGGCGCCTCGTCGAGGCCCTGGCGGCGGCCGCCGCCCGCTACTCGCCCGAAGATCAAAAGCAGAAGTGCCAGCTGCTCGAAGGCCTCGAGCGCTGCGCGATCCGCCACCCCGGCACGCTCGGCCGATTCCACGAGGCGCTCTGCTTTCTGCAGGCATACCCGGATGACGCGCGCGTCCTCGAGCTCGTCGACAAGGCACTCGAGGGCTTCGCGAGCCGGGTGGCGCGGCTCGGGCCGTCCGCGCGACGGCTCCACGATTCCGGGATCGGCGGCGCCACGCTCGACTATCCGTTCGGCTACCCGATGGCCCGATGGCTCGCCGCGCGCTTTCCGCCCGACACCGAGATCGCCTGGAGCCGCTTCGACGACGCCGATCGTCTCGACGAGACCTTGTCGCTGCTGGCGACCGCGGCGGAAGGCGACGCGTTCAGCGAGGGCGGCATGGGCTGGCGGCAGTGGCTTCGCGTGGCGAAGGGCGGCCGCCGGCTGAGCGATCTCGCGGTGGTGCTCGAGCTGTTCGCCCGCACCGGGCTGCCCGAGGAGACGCGCGACTGGCTGTTCGAGAGCGTCGCGCTGCCGATTCTCTGGCGCCCGCGCGGCCCCGGCGCGTCGCGGACGCTCGCGCGACTTCCGTGCCGGCAGGTGTTTTTTCATCCGGCGGGCCTGGATCGGAGCGCTGGGGACCTCGTCGAAGCGCTCCGGCGGCCGCCGCCGCTCGTCCGCGCGCACCGCGATCGGGCCGAGGCGCTGATCGAGGCGGCCCGCGTGGCGATGGCGACGCGCCAGCGCGAGCTCCACGCGTTCTCCCATCCGAATCCCGACGACGTGCTGCTCGTCGACGCCGGCCGTGGGCTCACGCTGGTCTTCATCGGGATCGCGCCGGACTTTCGCCTGCCGCTCGAGGGCTATTACGGCTTTCTCGTTCTCAAGAATGGCGTGCCCGTCAGCTACGGAGGCGGGTGGGAATTGTTCGGCACGCTCGACTTCGCGGTGAACATCTTCGCGTCGTTTCGCCAGGGCGAATCGGCGTACCTCGCGATGCAGCTTTTGCGGGCGTATCGCCGGATCTTCAACATGAAGACCGTCGTCATCGACCGCTACCAGCTCGGCCACGAGAGCACCGAGGCGCTGCGCTCGGGCTCGTTCTACTTCTATCACCGCCTCGGATTCCGTCCGCGCGATCCGGGCGTCGTCCGCGTGCTGGCCGAGGAGCGCGCGAAGATCGCCGCCGACCCGAGCTATCGCTCGCCGATCCCGGTGCTCAAGCGCCTGGCCGCCGACGAGGTCTACCTGACGCTGCCGGGCGGCCTGGCGGCTCCCGAGAGGCGCCTGCGCGCGACCGACGTCTCGGCGCTCGTCGCGCGAATGATCGCGCGCGAGTTCGGCGGCGACCGGAGCCTGGCGACGCGCGAATCGACCGAGCGCGTCGGTGGCATCCTCGGCGCCGCGCGCAGAACCGGATGGCCCACCGCCGAGCGGCGCGCGTTCGCCCGGATGTCGCTCGTCGCGGCGCTCATCCCCGATCTCGGCGCCTGGTCGTCGGCGCAGCGCCGCGCGCTCGTCGCGCTGATGCGGGCGAAGGGCGGCCCCAGCGAGATGGATTACGCCCGACGACTGGACGGGCATGTTCGCCTGCGCTGTAGCCTCGAGGCTCTGGCTCGTGACTCGATCACCGGATAACTCTTCTACCGATTGCTCGTAAGTTTTGGCTTGACAGGCTCTTTCAGTCGTCTGTAATGTTTCAGCAGATGCTGAAACAAGCGGAGTCAGAGAAACATGTTGAAATCCGGGGAGGTTCGGAAGCAGGTTGGGCAGCGGCTGCAGGAGCTTCTCCCTGCGGCAACGGGCTGGCAGGAAAGCGCCGACTCCAGAATCGGCAGTCAGACCGCGGACTTGGTCTCGCGCTTCCAGCTCGGCGGCCAGGAGCATACGATCGTGGTTGAGGTCAGCTCACTCGGCCAGCCCCGGCAGATTCGAGCCTCCGTGACCCGCCTCAACGAGATTCGTAGAGAGCTCCCCGGGGCGCATCCAGTCGCGGCGGCCGCCTACATCGGCCCGCAGAGTGCCCGGATCCTCAAGAACAACGGCCTCGGATACGTCGACCTGTCCGGCAACTGCTATCTGGCCTTCGGGAACGTCCTGATCGAGAAAGAGGGCAAGCGCAACGTCCGGCCTTCGACGCGGCCTCTGCGCTCACTGTTCGCGCCCCGCGCGACCCGTGTCGTCCGGGTGCTCCTGATCGAGCCGGTTCGCACGTGGCGCCTCGAGGAGCTCGGGAAGGCCGCGGGCGTGAGCCTCGGGCACTCGCACAACGTCGTGAAGCGGCTCGAGGAGCTGGCGTGGGCCGAGCGCGACGCGGACCAGCGCATCCACCTGTCGAAGCCGGCCGACTTGCTCGAGGCGTGGTGCGAGTCGTATACGTATCGCGCGAACGGGATCACGTCGTACCTGGCGCCCGAGCGCGTGACGCGGAAGTTCATGGGGGAGATCGCCCGCGCCGCGCTCGCCGCGGGCCGCTCCTACGCGTTCACGCTCAACGCGGGCGCGGCGCTCCTCGTCCCGAGCCTCCGGCTGCCGACCGTCCACTGCTATCTCGAGGGCGATCCCGCGCCGGTCGCGCAGGCCCTCGGTCTGCGCCCGGCGACCGAAGCCGACGGCACGCTCCACATTCTCCAGCCGTACGACCCGGGCGTGCTGCACGGCGCGTACGAGAAGGGCGGGCTCAAGGTGGTATGCCTGCCCCAGCTCTACGCCGACTTGATCCACTACGAGCGCCGCGGGCCCGAGCAGGCCGAGCACGTGCGGCGCGAAGCGATGGGTTACTGAGCGATCGCGGAAGGAGGTGATTTGGTGAAGAAGAAGGCGACGAAGAAGAAGAAGGGCAAGTAGCGTGAGCGGTCGCGAGATTCTCCAGGGAAGGGGGTGAGACGCTCGATGAAGAAGAAGGCCAAGAAGAAGAAGAAGTAGTGCTGCTGTTCTACGGTGGGGGGTGGCAGCCTCCCACCAGACTTTCGGGAGGGGGCTCGGCCCCCTCCCGTTTGTGCATGTGCTTAAATGACCTTCGTGACCTTACCGGCCTTGAGGCAACGGGTGCACACGCGCACGCGCCGGGCTTTGCCGCTCACCAACGCCCGCATCGAGACGAGGTTGGGAAGCCAGCGCCGCTTCGTCAGCTTGTGCGCGTGGCTGATCTTGTGACCGACAGAGGGACCCTTCCCGCAAACATCGCAGCGCTGCGCCATGAACGCTCCCTGGACTCCGGTTTTCGTGGACTGGACCGACTGGAATCTATAGCACGCCCGCGTCCTTGAAGCAAACCGACACGCCGGGCGGCCTCCAGATGGCGCTGCAGTTCGTCAAGGGCGTCGGGCCGCAGCGCGCGCGCCAGCTCGAGAAGAAGGGGCTACGCACCGTCGAGGACGCGCTCTTCTTCGTTCCCCTGCGCCACGAGGACCGGACACGGCTGACTCCCTTCAACGCGCTCGTGCCGGGGCAAGCCGCGACGTGCTCGGGTGTCATCGTCGGGGTGAGCCCGCCGCCGCCCGGCCGCTTCCGCATTCCGTTCACCGTCATGCTGCGCGACGCCAGCGGCTACGCCACCGCCAGCTGGTTCGGCTGGCGCTACCTGTCGCGCGTGCTCAAGCGCGGGCAGCGGCTGGTCCTGCACGGGCGCGTCGGACGCTACAAGGGCGCGATGGTCATCCAGCAGCCGGACTACGAGATCGTCGAGAACGGCGAGGACGAGCGGCTGCACACCGGCCGACTCGTGCCGGTCTACTCGCTCACCGAGGGACTGCCCCAGCGCGCACTCCGCTCACTCATGTGGCGGCTCGTCGACACGTTCAGCGCCGAGGTAAAGGAGGTGCTCCCCGAGACCGTGCGCGCGCGGCGCGGCCTGGTGGGGCTGGCCCAGGCCGTGCGCGACGCGCACTTCCCGGAGGCGGACGGAGCGCTGGCGGCGGCGCGCCGGCGCCTCACATTCGACGAGGGGCTCTTGCTGCAGCTCGGCCTGGCCATTCTGCGCTCGCGCGTGGCCCGCGAGCGCGGGCTCTCGATGAACCCGCGCGGCGATCTCGTCGCGCGGCTCCGGGCAAGCCTGCCCTTCAAGCTGACGGGCGCCCAGGAGCGCGTGTGGGAAGAGCTCCGGCGCGACATGGCGGCGCCGCATCCGATGCACCGGCTCCTCCAGGGCGATGTCGGATCGGGCAAGACGGTCGTGGCGGCGCTCGGAGTCCTGACGGCGATCGAGTCCGGCTATCAGGCGGCGGTGATGGCGCCGACGGAGATCCTGGCGGAGCAGCACTTCATGACGTTTCGCCAGCTCCTGGAGCCGCTCGGCGTGGAGCTGACGCTCCTGACCTCCTCGCTCAAGCCGAAGGAGCGGGCCGCCCGCCGGGCCGGGCTGGCGGCAGGCGGCACCGCGTGCGTCGTGGGCACCCACGCGCTGGTCCAGGAGGGCGTCGAGTTCCGACGGCTCGGGCTCGTGGTGGTCGACGAGCAGCACCGGTTCGGCGTCGAGCAGCGCGCGCGGCTCAGGAGCAAGGGCGAGCACCCCGATCTCCTGGTGATGACGGCGACGCCGATCCCGCGCACGCTCGCGCTGACCATCTATGGTGACCTCGACGTCTCGGTGCTCGACGAGCTGCCGCCCGGCCGCCGCCCCGTCGTCACGGTGGCGCGCACCGAGTCGAAGCGGCGGGAGATCTACAAGTTCCTCAAGGAGCAGGTGGGCGCCGGGCGCCAGGTCTACGTCGTCTATCCGCTGGTCGAGGAGTCGGAGAAGCTCGACCTGAAGGCCGCCACCGACATGGCCCGGCGCCTGGCCGACGAGATCTTTCCCGAGCTCACGATCGGACTCCTGCACGGGCGCCTCGGCTTCGAGGAGAAGGACGCGATCATGCGCCGCTTCAAGGCGGGGGAGATCCACGTGCTCGTCTCCACGACGGTCATCGAGGTCGGCATCGACGTGCCCAACGCGTCCGTCATGCTGATCGAGCACGCCGAGCGCTTCGGTCTCTCGCAGCTCCATCAGCTCCGCGGGCGCGTCGGCCGCGGCGAGTGGAAGTCGTACTGTATCTTGCTCACCGGCGGAAACCTCGGCGAGGACGCCCAGCGGCGGATCGACGCGATGACGGCGACCAACGACGGCTTCCGGATCGCCGAGGCCGATCTGGAGCTGCGCGGTCCGGGTGAGTTCTTCGGCACGCGCCAGTCCGGGATCCCCGAGTTCCGCGCCGCCGAGCTGCTGCGCGACACGGCGCTCCTGGAGGACGCGCGGCGCGAGGCCGGCGGGATGGTGTCGCGCGATCCGGAGCTGACCGATCCCGCGCACCGCGCGCTGCGCGCGCTGCTGCTCGCCCGCTGGCGGGGCAAGCTTGCTCTGGCGACGTCCGGCTAGCTCGATTTCCCACCTCGCCGACGTGAGGGCATGCGGATAATCGCCGGCGAGTTCAAGGGGCGGCGGCTCTCGACGCCGCGGGGCGCGACGACCCGCCCGACGGCCGATCAGGTGCGGATCGCCCTGATGGACACGCTCGGGCCGCGGCTGCCCGACGCGCGCGTGCTCGACCTGTTCGCGGGCGCGGGCGGCGTCGGCCTCGAGGCGCTCTCGCGCGGCGCGGCGCACGCCACCTTCGTCGAGCGCGACCCGCGAGCCGTCGAGGCACTCGACGAGAACATCCGGATGCTCGGCGTCGAGCCTCGCACCGTCGTGGCGCGCGGTGACGTCGCCCGCCAGCTCGGGCGGCTCGCCAGCGGCGGACGGCGTTTCGAGATCGTCTTTCTCGATCCGCCCTACGCGCTGGACCTCGGCGAGCAGGCGCTCGCCATGCTCGGCGCCGGCGCGCTCGTCGCCGCGGACGGCGTCGTCATCGCCCAGCACTTCACCAAGCGTCCGCCGGCTGCTGAATACGGAGTGTTGCGCGCGTTTCGCGCGCGCCGATTCGGGGAGACGACCTTGACTTTCTTTCGAGCCGAAGGGTAGCCTACCGCCGTGGCCAAGCGAGCGGTCTATCCCGGCATGTTCGACCCCGTGCACAACGGCCACGTCGACGTCATTCAGCGCAGCCTGCAGATCTTCGACGAGCTGATCGTCGCGGTGGTGGCGAATCCGGCGAAGCAGCCGCTCTTCTCGGTGAAGGAGCGGCTCGAAATGATCGACGAGGCCACCTCCGAGCTCAGCAATTTCCGGATTGTCGCCTTCGACGGGCTCCTGATCGATCTGGTGGCGCGCGAGCGCGCCGATTGCATCGTGCGCGGCATCCGCGCGGTATCGGACTTCGAGTACGAGTTCCAGATGGCGCTGATGAACCGCAAGCTCCGCAGTACCGTCGAGACGGTCTTCTTGATGCCGCACGAGAAGTACACGTACATCTCGTCGCGCCTGATCAAAGAAGTGGCGAGCTTCGGGACGTCGGTGGCCGGTCTGGTCCCGCCGATCGCCGAGAAGCGCCTGGCCGAGAAGTACCCGCCCCGTTAGCCCGGCGGCCTGCCGCCGAACAAGGAGCCACCGTGCTGGCCGATCGCCTGAAGACGCTTGCCCCCTCGTCGACGCTGGCCGTCCAGGCCAAGGCGCAGGAGCTGCGGCGCCGCGGCGTCGACGTGATCTCGTTCGGCGCGGGCGAGCCGGACTTCGACACCCCGGACCGGATCAAGGACGCCGCGATCGAGGCGATGCGCCGTGGGCGAACGAAGTACACCGAGGTCGGCGGCGTCCCCGAGCTGCGGGCGGCGGTGTGCGGCAAGTTCAAGCGCGACAACGGGCTCGACTACGAGCCGGCCGACATCCTGGTCTCGTGCGGCGCCAAGCACACGCTCTTCAACATGGTCGTCGCCCTCCTGAACCCGGGCGACGAGGTGCTGGTGCCGAGCCCGTACTGGGTGTCCTACCCGGAGCAGGCGCGGCTCGTCGGCGCAGTGCCCATCGGCGTTCCAACGCAGGAGGCGACCGGGTTCGACCTCGATCCGGAGCGGCTCCGCGCCGCCGTCACGCCGCGGACGAAGGCGGTCATCCTCAACAGCCCGAACAATCCGACGGGTGCGGTGTTCTCGCCGGCCGCGCTCACCGCCGTCGCGCGGGTCGCCGTCGAGCGGAACTTGCTCGTCGTGTCCGACGAGTGCTATGAGGCATTGACCTTCGAGGGGCGGCACGTGTCGATCGCCGCGCTCGACCCGGAGGTGAAGGCGCGCACGCTGGTCATCAACACGTGCTCGAAGGCGTACGCGATGACCGGCTGGCGCATCGGCTTTGCGGCCGGCCCGCGCGAGCTCATCCGGGCCATGACCGACGTGCAGAGCCAGGTGACGTCGAACCCGGCGTCGATCGCGCAGTGGGCCGCCGTCGAGGCGCTCAGCGGGGCTCAGGACGAGGTGGCCAAGATGGCCGGCGAGTTCGACCGGCGGCGCCGGATCATCGTGCCGGGCCTCAACGCGCTGCCCGGCGTGTCGTGCGTCACGCCGAAGGGCGCGTTCTACGCGTTCGCGAACGTCTCGAAGCTGTTCGGCCGGCAGTGGAAGAGCGCCGACGGCCCGCGCACGCTCAAGGGGTCCGTCGACGTCACCGCGTTCCTCCTCGAGGAGGCGAAGGTCGCGGTCGTTCCCGGCGTCGACTTCGGTTCCGACGATCACGTGCGCCTGTCGTACGCGACCAGCGAAGCGCTCATCCAGGAGGGACTGGCCCGCATGGCCACGGCGCTCTCGCGCCTGGCCTGATCGGCGGTCGCAGCTTGACAGCCCGCGCGACGTTCTCTACTAAGGAGAGTCACCGATGAAGCTTGAAGGCTCCTACGAGGTCAAGGCGCCCCGCGACAAAGTGTGGAGCGCGTTTCTCGATCCGGAAACGCTCCGGAAGGCCATTCCCGGCTGCGAGAAGCTCGAGATGATCGGCCCCGACGAATACAAGGCGACGCTGAAGATCGGCGTGGCCGCCGTCAAGGGGACGTTCGAGGGCAAGGTGCGGCTCTTGGACAAGAAGCCCTCCGACTCCTATCGTCTGGCCGCCGACGGCAGCGGTGGACCGGGGTTCGTGCGGGCCGATACGCTCATTTCGCTCGCCGACATCGACGGCGGCACGCGCGTCACCTACAGCGCCGACGTGCAGGTCGGCGGCCTCATCGCCGGCGTGGGCCAGCGGATGCTCGGCGGCGTGTCGAAGATGATGGCCGATCAGTTCTTCAACCGGATGAGCGAGCAGCTGTCGACCGCCTGACCCGCCGCCGGATGGCCTCTCGCTACCTCGAGCCGCGGCTGGAGCGCGCGTCACGGACCGACATGACGCGGCTGCAGACCCGGCGCCTGCGCGCGCAGCTCGGGCACGCGGCGAGCTGTAGCCCATTCTACAAGCGGAAGCTCAAGGCGGCCGGCGTCAAGCCGGCGGCCGTCCGCACGCTCGCCGATCTCCGGACGCTGCCGTTCACGACCAAGGACGAGCTGAAGGAGAACCAGGCTGCGCGGCCTCCGTGGGGCGACGTGCTCGCCGTGCCGCTGGCGGACGTGCTGCGCATTCACATGACGTCGGCCACGACGGGCCGGCCGCTCGCGTTCCTCGACACACCCGATGACTGGTACGGCTTCTATCACTCCTATGCCCGCGCGCTCCACGCCTTTGGCGTGCGCCGCTCGGATATGGTCATGGCGGCCTTCTCGTACGGGCCGTGGATCGGCTACTGGTCGGGTTTCTACGCGGCACAGGATCTGGGCTGCCTGGTCTTCCCGGTCGGCGGGCTCTCCACCGATCAGCGGATCGACGCGCTCCTGAATTATCCGATCACGGTGCTGGGCTGCACCCCCTCGTACGCGCTCTTCCTGGCCGAGGCGGCGACGAAGAAGGGCGTCGACCTCGCCAAGGACACGAAGGTGCGCATCACCTGGCATACCGGTGAGCCCGGCGCGTCCATTCCCGCCACCCGGGCGAAGATCGAGACCGCGTTCGGCGCGAAGGCCTACGACCTGCCCGGGCTCACCGAGATCGCGGCGTGGGGCTTCGAGTGCGACGCCCGGTCCGGGCTCACCCACGTGAACGAGGACTACTGCTATCCCGAGATCCTCGACGAAAAGGATCAGCCGGTGCGCCCCGGCGAGCGCGGCGAGCTGGTCTTCACGAGCCTCTATCGGGAAGCGATGCCGCTCATCCGCTACCGCACGCGCGATCTCGTCCAGCTCGCCGACCGGCGGTGTCCGTGCGGGCGCTCGCTCGTGGCGTTCGAGGGCGGCGTGCTGGCGCGGCTCGACGACATGAAGAAGGTGCGGGGCGTCATCGTCTACCCGCGGCGCGTGGAGGAGCTAGTGCGGCCGCACGCCGACGTCGACGAGTTTCAGATCGTCTTCCGGCGTCAGGAGGGCCTCGACGACATCCTGATCCGCATCGATCCGTCCCCTGCTCTCTCGCTCGGCGAGCGCGACGGGCTTCGCGCGAAGCTGGCCGACGACATCCGGATCGGACTCGGCATCCGCGTCACTGTCGAGATCGGCGAGCCCGGATCGCTCCCGCGGTGGGATCACAAGGCTCGCCGCGTCAAGGACGAGCGCACGGAGGTGCCGTTTTGAAGGCGGCGCTCTTCCGGGAGCACGGCGGCGCCGAGAAGATCCTGTACGAGGACTACCGCGACCCGGCGATCGGCCCGGGCGAGGCGCTGGTGCGCGTGAAGGCGTGCGCGCTCAACCAGGTCGACATGCTCCTGCTCGACGGCCGCTTTCCGCCGCCCGAGGGGCTGCCGCACGTCAACGGCTGTGAGGTGACGGGCACGATCGACGCGACCGGCCCTGGTGGCACGGGGCTCAAGCAGGGTCAGCGGGTGATCGTCTTTCCCGGCTTCTCCTGCGGTAGCTGCGAGTACTGCGTGCGCGGCGAGCGGACGGTGTGCGTTCGCTACGGCTACCTCGGCGCGCACAAGGACGGCGGCTACGCCGAGCTCGTGAAGGTGCCGGCGGCGAACGTCCTGCCGCTTCCGGAGGCCATCTCGTTCGAAGCGGGCGCCGCGGTGCCGCTGGCCATGCTCACCTCGTGGCACGCGCTGGTGGCGCAGGCCGAGGTGAGGCCGGGGCAGACGGTGCTGGTCCAGGCCGCCGGCAGCGGCGTCGGGAGCGCGGCGATCCAGATCGCGCGCCTCTGCGGCGCCCGCGTCATCACGACGGTCGGCTCCGACGACAAGATCGAGTTCGCCCGCTCGCTGGGCGCCGAGCAGGTCGTGAACTACCGCACGCAGGACTTCGTCGAGGAGACGCGCAAGTGGACGGGCAAGCGCGGCGTCGACGTGGTCGTCGAGCACATCGGCGGCGAGACGTTCGAGCGGTCGGTCTACGCGCTCACCCGGCTCGGCAAGCTCGTCACGATCGGCTCCCACGACACCCACTGGGGCCGGCTCGATCTCCGCCACGTCTACTCGAAGAATCTCCGCGTCCTCGGCACGAACCTGGGCTCGATCGTCGAGCTCGGTACGGTGCTCGATCACGTGGTGCAGGGCCGGCTGCGGCCGGTTGTTGACCGCGCGTTTCCGCTGAAGGACGCCCGTGCCGCCGTGCAGCACGTGCTCGATCGCAAGAACAAGGGGAAGGTCCTCCTGGTCTCGTGACGCTCGGCGACCTCCTCGGGCGCGCAGCGCTCCGCCGGCCCGACGCCGAGGCCGTCGTCGACGGCGGACAGCGGCTCACCTACGCCGAGCTGGATCGCCGCGCGCTCAGGGTGGCGCTGGGTTTCGCCCGGCTCGCCGTCGCCCCGGGCGACCGCGTGCTCCTCGCCCTCAAGAACCGCCTCGAGCACGTGGTGGCCTACTGGGCGCTCCAGAAGCTCGGCGCGGTCGCCGTCCCCGTCAACTTCCGCCTGGCCGCCAACGAGCTTCGCTATCTGTTGGACGACTCCGGCGCGAAGGTCGCGCTCTACGAGGACTCGACCGCCGCGACGATGCTCGACGCGACCGGCGGGACCTCGATCCGGCGCGTGTTCGTGGGCGACACCGCGCCGGCGGGGACGAGCCTGTTCGCCGACCTGGAACGTGGCACCGCCGGCGTGCGCGCGCTCGAGCCGCCGAGCGAGGACGATCTCTCGCTGATCCTGTACACGTCGGGGACGACCGGGCGGCCCAAGGGCGTGCCGAGAACGCACAAGAATCACTACGCAGGGGCCATGGCGCACGTGATCCAGTGCGGCTACGAGTGGGGCGAGCGCACGCTGGGCGTCATGCCGCTCTATCACACGATGGGCATTCACGCCCTCACCAGCATGGCGGCGATCAACGGCTGCTTCGTCTGCCAGCCCGACTGGTCGAGCCGGACCGCGCTCGAGCTGATCGCGACCGAGCGACTGACCGCGCTCTACCTGATCCCGACGCTCTTCTGGGAGCTGACGCACACTTCCGAGCTGGCGCGCACGGACGTCGCCTCGGTGCGCAAGCTCGCATACGCCGGCGCGCCGATGCTGGCGCCGCTCACCGAGGCGTGCTCGAAGACGTTCCACCCCGATGTCTTCGTCAACCACTACGGCTCGACCGAGATCTACACGTTCTCGATCTTCCCCGACGTCCGGGCCAAGCCCGGCTGCGCGGGGCGGGCCGGCATCCACTCGACGCTCCGGCTCGTGGTCGCGAGCACCGAGCGGCGTGTCGGGCCCGACGAGGCAGTGCCGGCCGGCGAGCGCGGCGAGATCATCGCGAGCCTCACGTCGGACGAAGCGTTTTCCGGCTACTGGAATCGCCCCGACGCCGACGCCCGCGCGCTGCGCGAGGGCTGGTACTTCACCGGCGACATGGGCTGGGTCGACGTTGACGGCGACCTCTGGGTCGCCGGCCGGGTGGACGACATGATCATCAGCGGCGGCGAGAACATCCATCCCGTCGAGATCGAGGACGTCCTCGCCCGCCACGACGGCGTGAAGGACGTGGCGGTGATCGGCGAGCCTGACGAGAAATGGGGCGAGCGCGTGGTGGCGTTCGTCGTGGCGGCCCCGGGGCTCACCGCCAACGCGCTCGACCGGCACTGCCGGGCGAGCGGCGATCTCGCCAACTTCAAACGCCCGCGGCGCTTCGTCTTCGTCGCGGAGATTCCGAAGACGGCCTCGGGCAAGATACTTCGCCGGCTGCTGCGCGACGGCCGGTACACGGAGGTGCGGCCATGAGCGAGTTCCTGCGCGTCGAGCGCGCCGGCGCTGTCGCGACCATCTGGATCGACCGCCAGGCGAAGATGAACACGATGACGGTCGCCATGCGAAACGAGTTCCCGGCGATCTTCGCCGCGCTCGAGCGGGACGAGTCCCTGCGCGTCGTGATCATCCGCGGCGCGGGCGGCAAGGCCTTCAGCGCCGGCGGTGACGTCTCCGAGTTCCTCACGCTGGCGCCCGCCGATCTCGAGCTGTGGGGCGACACGCTCACCGCCGCCGAGCGGTGCCGGAAGCCGGTCATCGCCGCGATCGACGGGTATACGATGGGGGCCGGTCTCGAGCTGGCCGTCGCGTGCGACTTCCGCGTGGCCACGCTCCGGTCCGAGTTCGCATTTCCGGAGGTGCGGCTGGGCATGATCCCCGGCAGCGGCGGCACCCAGCGCGCGCTCAGGCTCATGGGCATGACGCGCGGCAAGCTCTTCATGATGACCGGCCAGCGCATCTCGGCCGAGCGCGCGGAGGCCTGGGGGCTGATCACCCGGGCCGTGCCGAACGAGGGGCTCGACGAGGCCGTCAATGGACTGGCCGGCGAGCTGGCCGAGCGAGCGCCGCTGGCGCTCCGCACCCTGAAAATGGTACTCAACCGGGGCGCCGAGGCGCCGCTCGAGACGGCGCTAGAGCTCGAGCGCAAGGCGTACGCATGGCTCCGGTCGACGCACGACTACGCAGAAGGCGTGACCGCCTTCCTCGAGAAGCGTCCGCCGAACTACACAGGGAGGTAGCCGTGGCCGCAAAGCCGTCGTTCGGACTGATCGTGGCCAATCGCGCAGTCGTGCTCGGCGCCGTCAAGGTAGCGGATCTCGTCGACCTCACCGCGCAGGCGGAGCGCTCCGGCTTCTTCGACGCCGTCTGGGCCGGCGACAGCCTGCTGGCCAAGCCGCGCCTGGAGTCGATCACGCTGCTCTCCGCGCTCGCCGGCGTGACCACCAAGCTGCGTCTCGGCGTCGGCTGCATGGCCACGTTCGTTCATCGCCATCCGGTCATGCTGGCCCACCAGTGGGCGAGCCTCGACGTGCTCTCCAGCGGCCGGACCTTGCTCGCGGTGTGTCTCGGCGGGCCGAGCGACGCCAACAAAGCGCAGGCCGCCGAACACAGCGTCATGAGCATCCCCTCCGCCGAGCGTGTGGGACGCCTGGAAGAGGGCATCGACATCTTGCGCAAGCTCTTCGGCGGCAAGAACGTTTCGCATCGGGGCCGGTTCTACTCGTTCGAGGACGTGACGCTCGAGCCGCGGCCGGTGCAGCAGCCGTGTCCGATCTGGGTCGCGTCCAATCCTACCGGCCTCACGTGGAAGGGCGGCGCCTCCGCGTCCGACGCGGTCGTGGAACGCTCCTTTCGGCGCATCGCGCGCTACGCCGACGGCTGGATGACGAACAAGCTCACGCCGGACGAATTCCGGCAGCAGTGGAGCCGCATCGCGGCCATGACCCGGGAGGAGGGGCGCGACCCCGCGAAGCTCGGCAGCGCGCTCTATCACAACATCAACATCACCGAGGACCGCCAGAAGGGGCTCGAGGAGACGAAGGCGTTCCTCGACAAGTACTACACGTCGAACTTCTCGCGCCAGTTCGTGGAGCAGTGGACCATCTCGGGCGCCCCCAAGCAATGCGTGGAGGAGCTCCGCGCCTACTTCGACGCCGGCGTCGGCCACATGGCGCTGCGCTTCGGCTCGTGGGACCAGGTGGGTCAATTCAAGCGCTTCCTCAACGAGGTCGCGCCGGTGTTATTTCGATGAGCTTCGTCGACCTCCGCGAGTGGATCACGCGCCTGGACAAGGAAGGCGAGCTGCGACGGGTTACGGCCCCGGTCGACTGGGACCGCGAGCTCGGCGCCATCGCGCGCCGCGTGCTCGAGAAGAAAGGCCCCGCGCTTTTGTTCGAGAACATCAAGGGCTACGAGACCGGGCGGTGCACGAAGCTCCTGGTGAGCGGGCTCGGCAGCGTCGGCCGCCTGGCGCTGGCCCTCGGGTTTCCGCGCGACATCTCCAATCGCGACCTGGTGCAGCACGTCATGAAACTGAACCGGCAGACGATCGCGCCGCGGATCGTCGCCACCGGGCCCGTCAAGGACGTGGTCGTGCGCGGCAAGGATGTGGACCAGACGGAGTTCCCGGTCCCGAAGTGGCACTACCTCGAGGGCGGCCGCTATATCCACACGTTCTCGGGCATCGTGACCCGCGATCCCGAGACGCGCGTCATGAACGTGGGCATCTATCGGGGCATGGTCGGCAAGAAGAACACGACGCCGTTCCTGCTCATCAAGGGCGGCCAGCACTGGGGCCAGCACTTCTTGAAGTACGCGGCCCGCGGTGAGCCCATGCCGGTCGCCTGCGTCATCGGCTGGGATCCGATCATGCCCTTCCTGGCCGGGTCGCCGATTCCGCCGGGTGTCTGCGAGTGGGACGTGATGGGCGCCTATCGGGGCGAGCCCGCCGAGCTGGTCCGCTGCGAGACCGTCGATCTCGAGGTGCCGGCGAGCGCCGAGATCGTGATCGAGGGGTTCATCAGCGACGACCCGGCGACCTACGAGACCGAAGGGCCGTTCGGCGAGTTCACGGGCTACGTCTCCGACATCCCGACGCCGCGCCCCACGATGCAGATCACGTGCATCACGCACCGCCGCGATCCGATCTTCCGCGGCTGCCTGGAGGGCACGCTGCCCGGCTCGTATAGCGAGAACAGCGTGATGTCGTCGGTGCAGCGCGCGGCCATCGCCTGGCACATCCTGACGAACGCCGGCATTCCGGGCATTCGCGACGTCTTCGTCCCGCCGATCACGAACGGCGTGAACATCGTGGTCCAGATCAAGAAGGCCTACCAGGGACAACCCAAGCAGATCGCCGCCGCCCTGTGGGGCGCGAGCGCGGCGCAGTTCCGCTACAAGCACGTCATCGTCGTCGAGGAGGACATCGACCCCTCGTCGTACGAGCAGGTGGACTGGGCGTTCGCCCACCGCGTGAACGCCGGCCGCGATGGCATCGTGGTCTTCCCGGGAATCTTCGGCTCGCCGATCGACCCGAGCACGCCGCTCGAGGACCGGGACGTGGCGCAGCTCGGCACCGGACTCTGGAACCGCGTCCTGATCGACGCGACCCGCTCGTGGCAGCTCGAGCGCCGCAAGGAGTGGGGTGGTGAGCGGTTCCCGCCGACCGTCCGGCCGGCTCCGGAGGACGAGGCGCGAGTGCGCGCCCGGTGGGAGGAGCTCGGGCTCGGCGATCTCTGAGATGAAGATCACCGAGGTTCGCGCCTTCCCGCTGGCCATCCCGCTGCGCCAGGTCGATCCGCCCTCCTCGTGGGCGGCTGGCGCCGGCAAGCAGATTCTCGTGCGCGTGACTACCGACGAAGGGCTCACCGGCTGGGGCGAGTGCTTCGCCTACGGCGCGCCGATGGCGGTCATCAGCATCCTCGACGACGCGCTCTCGCCGCTCGTGCTCGGTCACGATCCCACGCAGATCGAGAGCGTGGTCGACCGGATGCACCGGGCGCTGATGATCTGGGGGCGCCGGGGCCTCGCGATGATGGCGGTGAGCGGCATCGAGCTCGCCCTGTGGGACCTGGTCGGCAAGGCGCGCGGTGTGCCGGTCTACGAGCTGCTGGGCGGGCTCTGCCAGTCGCGCGCTCGCGCGTACGCGAGCCTCTTGCGCTACGACACGCCGGCGCAGGTGCGGCAGGCGGTGTCGGCCGCGATCAAGCTGGGTCACACGGCCATCAAGCTGCATCAGACCGACGTCGAGTCGGTCGCCGCCGCGCGCGAGGCGGCCGGCGAGCGTGTCGAGCTCATGCTGGACACGAACTGTCCCTGGTCGGTCGAGGACGCTATTCGCATCGGCCGGCGGCTCGAGCGATTCGACCTTCGATGGCTGGAGGAACCCGTGTGGCCGCCGGAAGACTACGCGGGGCTGGCGCGCGTCCGGGCGGCGCTCACGATCCCGATCGCCGCCGGCGAGAACGACGCGACCGTGTTCGGGTTCAAGGAGCTGATCGGGCACGGCGCCGCCGACATCGCTCAGCCGAGCGTGACGAAGGTCGGCGGGCTCCTCGAGATGAAAAAGATCGCGACGCTCGCCGCCACCGGGAGCACGACGCTGGTGCCGCACTCGTTCTATTACGGGCCGGGGCTGGCCGCGACGCTGCACTTCGCCGCCTCGACGCCCGGCGTGCCCTACGTCGAGTTCCCGGCGACCGACCTCGCGGCGCCGCTCGTGGCGGAGCCGCTGCGCTTCGAGGGCGGCTTCGTCGCCGTGCCGAGTCGGCCCGGGCTCGGCGCCGATCCCGATCTCGAGGTTCTCGCGCGCTATCCCTACCGTCCCGACGCGGCACGGCCGTTCTATCTGACATGACCGTGGTGGTCCGTCCGGCGCAGTCGGCCGGGGACGTCGCCGAAGCCCGGCGCCTGTTCAGGGAATACGAGGCCTCGCTCGACGTCGATCTGCGCTACCAGGGGTTCGAGCAGGAGCTGGCTGGCCTTCCCGGCGCCTACGCGCCGCCGCGGGGACGTTTGCTGCTCGCCGTCGACGATTCGGCGCCGGCCGGCTGCGTGGCGCTTCGCCCGCTCGGCGACGAAGTCTGCGAGATGAAGCGCCTCTACGTGCGCCCCGCCGCCCGCGGCAAGCGAGTCGGCCGCCTCCTGGCCGAGGCGGTGATCGGCGAGGCACGCTCGATCGGGTATTCGCGGATGCGGCTCGACACGCTGCCCTCGATGAAAGACGCGCAGGCGCTCTATCGAGTGCTCGGATTCGTCGAGATTGCGCCCTACTACGCGAGCCCTGTGGCGGGCACCCGCTTCATGGAGATCGCGCTCACCTGATCCCGGACCAGTGCTCTGTCACGACACCGCGGGCTCGGCGACCGACGCCCGCAGCGCCAGGCACAGCGGAATCGTGACGAGGACCATGACCGCGACGATGACGAGAGTCGTACTGACTCCGGCGGCGTCACTGACGAGGCCATACAGCGAGGGCGAGAGCGCCGACGCCGCGATCGTGGTCGTGTAGTAGAGGCCGTAGGCGCGGGAGCGGCGCTCGGCGGTGACGAGGTCGGCGACCGTCCCGTAGAGCACCGAGGACGTTCCGTTCAGCGCCACCCCCATCAGCGGCAGGATCGCGAGAGCGACGGGGAGCGGCGCCGCGACGATGGAGAGGATGCAGAGCGTGGTCGCGGCCTCCGTGAGCACCACCGTCCGGATGACGCCGAGCCGCTCGGCGACGACACCGCAGACGAACTTGCCGACCGCACCGCCCGCGAAGACGAGCGCCAGCGCCGTGCCGACGCCGGCCACCGTGGAGCCCTTGGCGATCAGCGCGAAGGGCAGGAAGGTGAGAAACCCCGTGCGGGCCGCGTTGTCGATCATGCCGATGGCGGTCAGGGCGCTGAAGCCGCGCGCGTCCCGGATGCCCCAGCCGGACATTGCCGTCTCCGCCTGCCTCGGCCGGTCGCCGACGTCCGGCAGGTCGGGCGTGAGACGGGCGAGCACGCCGAGAATGCCGAGCGCGGCGAGCACCCCGACCACTCCGTACGCCATCGACGCCGTGCGCCAGCCGACGACGGTGGCGGCCAGCGCGACTGCCGCCGGCACCACGACCTTGCCGATGTCGCCGGAGAAGTTGTAGGTCCCGAGCGCGGTGCGTCGCGGGCCTGTCTCGTAGGCCTTGGAGACGAGCGACGATGAGAGCGGGTGCTGGACGCCGGAGCCGATCCCGGCCACAAGCAGCACACCCAGGAGCGCGAGGAATCCGCCCACCGCTCCGACCGCGATGAATCCAAGCGCGGTGATCGCGGTGCCTGCCGCCAGCAGTCGCCGCTCGCCCCATCGCTCGGCGAGGAGCCCCGCCGGAATCTGGAACGCGGCCATCCCGCCGCTGTAGGCGGTGCGGATCATCCCGACCTGGGCGAACGTCAGGCCGAAGTCGGTCGCCCACAGCGGCAGCAGGACGTAGAGGATGTCGGAGAACCCGTCGTGGACGAAGTGGATGCTGCAGGCGGTAGCCAGCACCGCGCGCGCGCGAGATCTCACGCCCCGATGATCGCCGAGCGCTCCGGCCCCTTCAAGTAGAATACCGGCGAAGCGCTCAACGGAGGGACCCATGCCGATCAGCATCACCCGCGTCTACACCCGAACCGGCGACAAAGGGGAGACCGCCCTGGTCGGCGGCAAGCGAGTGCCAAAGGACTCGCCGCGCATCGTCGCCTACGGCTCGGTCGACGAGCTGAACGCCGTCGTCGGCTTGGTCCGGGTGTTCAACGCGGAGCGCATCGGCGAGGGCGAGCGGCACCGCTGGCTCGACGAGGTCCTCCGGAAGATCCAGAACCAGTTGTTCGACCTCGGTAGCGAGCTCGCGACGCCGCCCGAGGCGGTCTACGAGGGGATGTTCCGTGTGGGTGAGGGCGAGGTGAAGGAGCTCGAGGCCCTTATGGACCGCTGCCAGAAGGACTTACCGCCGCTCAAGTCGTTCATCCTGCCGGGCGGCGGGCGGATACAAGGCTTCCTGCATCAGGCTCGCACCGTGTGCCGCCGCGTCGAGCGCGAGCTCCTGGCGCTCTCGCGCGTCGAGCCCATTGGCGAGTGGCCGCTCCGGTATGTCAACCGCCTGAGCGACGTCTTCTTCGTGCTCGGCCGCTGGGTCGGCAAGCACCTGGGCGAGCAGGAGTACCTCTGGGAGCGCGGGCTGTCGAGCCACGCGCGGGCGCGGAAACCGAAGTGAGCTAGCCGCTGACGCCAGGAGGCGCCAGCTCGGCCTCCTGGGCGAAGATGCGCGCGACGACCAGATCGAGCCGGGCCAGATCGACCGGCTTGTGTATGTATTGCACGATGCCCAGCTGGCGCGCCTCGACCTCCGTCGCCGGCCGGTAGTCCCCGGTGGTCATGACGACCGGCAGTCCCGGCTCGATCGCGCGGAGCCGGCGGACGAGGTCGCACCCCTGCATGTCGATCAGATCGACGTCGATGACCGCCAGGCCGATGCGATGTCGCCGGGCGAGCCGCAGCGCGTCGAGCCCGCGCGCGGCCGGATAGGCTCTGAAGCGGGCCTGGAGCAGGGCGCCGGCCACGCGATTGGCCGCCGCTTCGTCCCCATCAGCGACCAGAATCCATCGAGCGGCGGCGGTCAACTCGCGCGAGCTCACGACGAATGGAAACAGCAGGTTCAGTGCCAGGGGTAGGGCTGGCTTTGAAATCGAGAAGTTGCATCCGCCGACGACCGAGCAATCCGTCCGTAGCTTGACAATTTTGACGCCGAGATGGCCAGGACTGGCTAGACGAGGCCGAACTTTTTGATGCGGCGATAGAGCGTGCGCACGGTGAGACCGAGCGCGCGGGCCGCCTGGTCCTTATCGTTCTTGAACCGCGTGAGGGCGCGCGCGATCAGATCGCGCTCGGCCTGATCGATCGTGGGAATCGGCTCGTCGACCGTCACGACCGGCGCATCCGACCTGGCGGCCAGCTCGGGGAAGCTCGCGCGCTCGATCTCGTCGCGCGCGCCGAGGGCGTACGCTCGCTCGAGCAGGTTTTCGAGCTCGCGCACGTTGCCCGGGAAGTCGTAGGCGGTCAGGGCGGCGATCGCATCGGGGGCGATGCCTTTCACGTCGCGCCGGAACCGCTCGTTGAACCTCCGGATGAAGTACGTGATGAGCGCCGGAATGTCGTCCTTCCGCTCGCGGAGGGGCGGCACCACGATGCGCACGACGTTGAGCCGGTAGAAGAGGTCCTGGCGGAAGCTCCCGCCCTGCACCACGTTCTCGAGGATCTTGTTGGTCGCAGCAATCATCCGGACGCTGACCGCGTGGGTCTTGGTCGAGCCGACCGGCCGGATCTCCTTTTCCTGGAGGACCCGCAAAAGCTTCGCCTGCAGCGCCGGTGACAGCTCGGCGATCTCGTCGAGGAAGAGAGTGCCGCCGTGGGCGGAGCGAAAGAGACCGAGGGCGTCGGCCACGGCGCCCGAAAAGGCTCCGCGAACATGGCCGAAGAACTCCGACTCCATGAGGTCGGCGGGGATGGCGCTGCAGTTCACAGGTACGAACGGGCCCTTGGACCGCTGCGATTGGCGATGGATCGCCGCCGCCACCAGCTCCTTGCCAGTCCCGCTCTCGCCCTCGATCAGCACGGGCGAGTCCGAGTCCGCGATGGTGGCGATCACTTCTTTCACTCTCGTCATGCCCAGCGACGAGCCCACCAGGTCCTTGACCGCCAGGTGGTCGGCCAGGCGGCTTCGCAGCGAGTGCACCTCGCGGCTCAGGAAGCGCTTCTCGAGGACCTGCTGCATGAGGACCTGCATCTCGTCCAGGTTCAGCGGCTTGATGAGGTAGTCGTAGGCCCCGGACTTCAGCGCCTGGACAGCCGTCTCGACCATCGGGTCGCCGGTCATCATCACGACCTCGAGGGCCGGGTCGTGCCGCTTGATCTCTTCGAGCACCTGCAGGCCGTCCATCTCGGGCATCCAGATGTCGACCAGGGCCGCGTCGAAGATCTGATGGCTGATCAGCCGGACCGCTTCGCGGCCGCTCGTCGCCAGGGTGACGTCGTAACCCCAGCGGCTCAGCGCCTCGCGCAGGAGCCCGCCGACATCGGCGTCGTCGTCGACGACCAGGACGCGCGGATGGTCCATGGGCCTAGCCTCGCGTCCGGCGATCGCAGCGGGCGAGGAACTCGAGCACCGTCCGGTTCCACGCCTCGGGCTGATCGCGGTTTCCGAAGTGACTCGCCGGCGAGAGGACCGCCAGGCGAGAGCCGCGCACGCGGCGATGCATCACCTTCATCGGCTCGAGCGAGGGGTCGCGGTCGGCGCCGATCAGCAGCACGGGCATCCTGAGGCGCCGCAGCTGATCGGTGATGTGGTCCATGGCGATGAGGGCGCGGAGCGAGTTCGCGTACCCGATCGGGGAGAGGCGCCGGTATTCCTCGTAGAACTCGGCGCGGGCGCCCGGATCGAGCGCGAGCCGCTCGGAGAGGTTCGGGTTGGCCACCATCGCGTACTCCGCCACGGCGTCCATGCCCTTGGTGAGCGTGATCTCGATGGAGCGCGCCCGCATCACGAGGTTCTCGACCGAGAGCGGGAGCCCGGCGGCGGACGATGAGTTCGTCACGACCAGCGAGCGCACACGCGACGGGAACCTGAGCGCGAACCGAGTGGCGATGCCGGCGCCGAGCGAGAGGCCGCCCACGTGCGCCTTCCGGATGCCCAGGCGGTCGAGCACCGCTTTGAGGTCGAAGACCCACCGCTCGAACGAGTACTTCGCGGGGTCTTCGGGACTGTCCGAGCGCGCGTGGCCGCGGGGCTCCCAGAGGATCAGCCGGTGGCGGGCGGCCAGGGCGTCGCGGTTGACATCCCACATCTCGGCATTGCCGCCGATGCCGTAGGCGAGCACGAGGGGCGTCCCGCTCCCGTGCGCCTCGTAGTAGATCCGGACCTTGTCGGCGGCCCTGGCGAACGGCACGGGGGTATCTTAGCCGCCCGCGGTTTCTTCGCCCAAGGATTCGCACTTGACAGGCCTTCGACCAGTTCAGTATTTTTAAACCGACGTTCATCCACGCTAAACTCCCCGACGTGATGGAGCTCCCATGAGGGTCCGGATCGCCCTGACCGTCAACGACGAGGCCCGCGAGGCGCTCGCCCCGGTCCACAAGACCCTCCTGGAGGTGCTCCGCGAGGACCTCGGGCTCACCGGGACCAAGCACGGCTGTGAGCTCGGAGAGTGCGGTACCTGCACCGTGCTCGTCGACGGCGAGCCCGTGCTCTCCTGCCTCGTGCTCCCCGTCGAGGTCGAGGGGCGCCGCATCACGACGGTCGAGGGGATGGCGCAGGGGGGCCGCCTGCACCCGCTCCAGCAGGCCTTTGCCGAGCTCGGCGCCGCCCAGTGCGGATACTGCACCCCCGGCATTCTCTTGACCGCCACGGCCCTCCTGGCCGAGCGTCCGAGCCCGACGCGCCAGGAAGTGAAAGAGGCGCTCGCCGGCAACCTGTGTCGTTGCACCGGCTACACGAAGATCCTCGACGCCGTCGAGCTGGCGGCGTTGCGAATGGGAAACAGGGAGAGCCGCGCATGAGCAAGAACGACTTCGCGGTCATCGGCCAGCCGCTGCCCAAGATCGACGCGTGGGCGAAGGTGGTCGGCGAGACGAAGTACGCCGACGATCTCTTCCTGCCGCGCATGGCGTACGGCAAGCTGCTCCGCAGCGCGCACGCCCACGCCCGCATCCGCTCCATCGACACGACGCGGGCCCTTGCCCTGCCCGGAGTCTACGCGGTCGTCACCGGCGCCGACCTGCCGCGCGTGAAGTTCGGCATCCTGCCGGTCTCGCAGGACGAGGAAGCCCTGTGCAACGACAAGGTGCGCATGGTCGGCGACCCGATCGCCGCGGTGGCGGCCGTCGACGAGGAGACCGCCGAGCGCGCCTGCCGGCTCATCGACGTGGACTACGAGCCCTTGCCGGCCCTCATGTCCATCTTCGACTCGCTCACCCATCCCGAGGTCCGCATTCACGACTACGGCGACGGGCCGAACGTCCACAAGAACGTCGCCCTCCAGTTCGGCGACGTCGAGAGCGCCTTCGAGCGGGCCGATCTGGTTCGCGAGGACGTCTTCTTCTTCGAAGGTAACAATCATCTGCCGATGGAGCAGCACGCCGCGGTCGCCCAGTGGGGATCGGACGGCAAGGTCACTCTGTGGTCCTCGACGCAGACGCCGCACTACGTCCACCGGCTCCTGGCCAAGACGCTCGACATCCCGGCCGCGCACGTGCGTGTCGTCGCGACGCCGGTCGGCGGCGGCTTCGGGGGCAAGACCGATCCGTTCGCCCACGAGATCGTGGCCTGCCAGCTCTCGAAGCTCACCGGCCGGCCCGTCAAGATCGCGCTGACGCGCGAGGAGGTCTTCTACACTCACCGCGGCCGCCATCCCGTGCTGATGTGGATCAAAACGGGATTCACGAAGCAGGGCGACATCACCGGCTGCCACCTCCGCACGTGGCTGGACGGCGGCGCCTACGGCTCGTACGGTGTCGCCTCCACGTTCTACACGGGCGTGATCAATCCGGTGACCTACAAGATTCCCGTTTACAAGTTCGAGGGGGCGCGCATCTTCACCAACAAGCCCCCGTGCGGCCCCAAACGCGGTCACGGCACGCCCCAGCCCCGCTTCGCGCTCGAGTGCCAGATCGATAAGGCGGCCGAGCAGCTCGGGCTCGATCCGGCGGCATTGCGCCGGCGGATCGTCGCTGAGCCGTTCACCAAGACCGCCAACCATCTGACCGTCACCACGATCGGTCTCGGCGAGTGCATCGACAAGGTCGTCGAGGCCTCGGGCTGGCGCGACAAGCGCGCCCGCTTCGGGGTCACGGCGAAGCAGCCGGGGCCGGCATCACCCCGCAAGCGGGGAGTCGGGATCGCCTGCTCGGCCTATCTCACCGGCGCCGGCACCGCGATCTACTGGAACGACATGCCCCACTCGGGCGTGATCACGCGCGCGGACCGCAGCGGCGGCGTCGCGGTGCTGTGCGGCGCCACCGACATCGGCCAGGGGTCGGATTCCGTCCTCGCGTACGTGACGGCCGAAATCCTCGGCATCGATCCGAAGGACATCCACGTTCATCCCGCTGATACGAGCCTGACCCCCGTCGATCTGGGCTCGTACTCGTCGCGCGTCACGCTCATGTGCGGCATGGCGGCCATCCAGGCGGCCGAGCGCCTCCGCGCTGCCATCTTCACGGCGGTCGCGAAGAAGCTCGAGGTGAGCCCAGCGTCGCTCGTGGCCCGCGACCGCAAGGTGGGGGTGTCCGACGACTGGGACAAGGCGGTGCCGTTCGCGCGGGCGGTCGAGCTCGGCGAGGCCCTGCACGGTGTGCTGGCGTTCCCGGGCTCGTACGCGCCGCCCAAGCGCGCGGGGAAATTCAAGGGCGGCGGCGTCGGACCGTCCCCCTGCTACTCCTACTCGGCGTGTGTCGTCGATCTCAGCGTCGACGAGCAAACCGGGCAGGTCGATCTCGAGAACGTGTGGATCGCCCACGACGTCGGCCGCGCCCTCAACCCGCTCCTGGTCGAGGGACAGGTGGAAGGCTCGGTCTACATGGGCATCGGCGAGGCCTTGATGGAGGAGCAGGTGTTCAGGAAGAATCTGCACAAGCACCCCTCGATGCTCGACTACAAGAGCCCGACCACCCTCGAGACGCCCGAGATCCACACCATCCTCGTGGAGACCGATGATCCGGAGGGACCGTTCGGCGCCAAGGAAGCGGGGCAGGGGCCGCTGCTCCCGGTGATTCCGGCCATCGCGAACGCGATCCATCACGCGCTCGGGATCCGGATCGACGAGGTCCCGATCACGCCCGACAAGATTCTCAAGGCGCTGGAGGAAAAGCGGCTGGGCCGGCCTGGCCGCGTCGGCCCTCAGAAGCTGCCACTTTTGACCTTCAAGGAGCCGCTCGTGGTCGAGTCGGCGTTTGGCCAGCCGGCCGACGCCGTCGTCGCGCGGCCATTTACCTCATGATTCGATTGCCTGAGTTCACGTACGTCGCGCCGCATACCGTCGACGCGGCCGCTCGCCTCTTGACCGAGCACGGACGTGACGCGGCGCTCGTGGCGGGCGGGACCGACCTCTTCCCCAACATGAAGCGGCGGCAGATGGAGCCGAAGGTCCTGGTGGCGATCCGCGGAATCCGCGAGCTGCGGGGGGTCCGGGGCTCGTCCGACGGCTGGACGATCGGCGCCGCGACGACGCTCTCGGCCGTCACCGCGCATCCGGGGATCGCGCGCGACTTTCCGGCGCTGGCGACGGCGTCCGGGCTGGTGTCGTCGCCTCAGCTCCAGAATATGGGTACTATCGGGGGCAATGTGTGCGTGGACACCCGCTGCAACTATTACAATCAGTCGTACGAATGGCGGAAGGCGATCGGGTTCTGCATGAAGAAGGACGGCGACATCTGTCTGGTGGCGCCCGGGAGCTCACGCTGCTGGGCCGTGTCGTCCTCGGACACCGCCCCGGTTCTGTGGGCGCTCGGCGCGCGGGTGCGGCTGGTCGGCGCCGGCGGCGAGCGTACGGTGCCGATGGCAGCGCTCTATCGGGACGACGGCATCGACTATCTCGCCAAGCGACCGGAGGAGATCGTCACGGACATCATGCTGCCGCCTGCTGAGGGTTGGCGATCGGTCTATCTGAAGCTCCGGCGCCGCGGGTCGTTCGACTTCCCGGTGCTGGGCGTCGCGGTGGCGGTCCGGATGGACGGCGAGGTCGTGCGTGACGCGCGGATCGTGCTGGGCGCGGTGGCCTCGCTACCGCGGCCGGCCGAGAAGGCGGCCGCGGCTCTCGTCGGCGAGCGCTTCACGCCCGAGCTGATCGAACGCGCGTCGAACCTGGCGGCCGGGCCGGCCAAGCCGCTCGACAACACCGACTTCAGCCATCCGTACCGCAAGCGCGTGGCGCGCGTCTACGTCGCGCGGGCACTCGCCGCCGTCGCCGGGTTCGAGGATGCGCCCGCGTCGGAGGAAATCGCGTGACGACCCTCGGCGAGCGCATCAAGAATCTGCGCGCCGAACGCGAGCTGCAGCAGCGGCAGCTCGCGGAGAAGGCGGACCTGACTCCGAGCATGGTCTCGCAGATCGAGTCGGGACGCTTGTCGCCGTCGCTCAACACGCTCGGCAAGATCGCCTCCGCGTTCGGTGTGCCGATCGCGGCGCTCTTCGACGGCACGCCGGCCGGCAGCATCGTCGTCTCGCGCAAGCGCGACTACCCGGTCGTGACGTTCGACGGATCGTCCGAGCGGTGGGCCGTGCTCGGCGCCGGGCTCTTCCAGGGGAAGATCCGCGCGGTGGTCACCACGCTCGGCGCGAAGTCGCGCGGGTTCACGACGGAGAAGGTCATCATCAAGCCCGGGCAGATGAAGCTCTTCTACGTGCTCGAGGGCAAGGTGGCGCTCCACTACAACGGCGACCGACATCTCCTCGAGGCGGGCGACAGCGCCCTGCTCGACGGCGGCGTGCCGCACGGCTGGGAGAATCTCGGCGCGAAGCAGGCCCAGGCCCTCTGGGTCATCCTGGGATAACCACGGTGGCGGAAACCGCCGAGCGCATCCAGGTCGACTTCAGGACGGAGCCCGCCAGGTACCGCCACTGGAAGCTCGGCTTCGCCGGCCCGGTGGCCACGCTCACCATGGACGTGAGAGAAGACGGCGGGCTCCGTCCGGGCTACGAGCTCAAGCTCAACTCGTACGACCTCGGCGTCGACGTCGAGCTGTACGACGCGATCCAGCGGCTGCGATTCGAGCATCCCGAAATCGGCGCCGTCGTCATCACCTCGGGCAAGGAGCGCGTGTTCTGCGCGGGCGCCAACATCCGGATGCTCGCGCAGTCGGCCCACGGCTGGAAGGTGAACTTCTGCAAGTTCACCAACGAGACCCGCAACGCGATCGAGGAGGCGACGGCCGAGTCGCGCCAGACTTACCTCTGCGCCGTCAACGGGCCGTGCGCCGGCGGCGGCTACGAGCTGGCGCTGGCGACGGACTGGATCGTCATGGCCGACGACGGCAACACGGCCGTGTCGCTCCCGGAGGTGCCGCTGCTCGCCGTGTTGCCCGGGACCGGCGGTCTCACGCGGCTCGTCGACAAGCGCCGCGTGCGCCGCGACCGCGCCGACTTCTTCTGCACGGTCGAGGAGGGCATCAAGGGCACGCGCGCGGTGGAATGGGGCCTGGTCGACGAGGTCGCGCCGCGCTCGGCGCTCGACGAGGTCGTGAAGCGGCGCGCCGGCGGCCTGGCGGCCCGCACCGACCGGCCGGCCGCGGCCCGGGGTGTGGCCCTGACGCCGCTCGGGCGATCGATCGACGGCGATCGTATCCGCTATCGCCACGTCGCGTGCGACATCGATCGGGGGCGCGGTCTCGCCGAGATCACCGTGAACGCGCCGACCGAGCCGCCGCCGGCCGACGCCAGCGGCATTCACGCCGCCGGCGACGCGTTCTGGCCCCTCGCAATGGCGCGCGAGCTCGACGACCTGATCCTGCACCTGCGCACCAACGAGGAAACGATCGGTGTCTGGGTGCTCCGGACGACGGGCCGGAGTGATCTGGTCGAGGCATACGACCGGACGCTGGCGGCGCACCGCGACGACTGGCTCGTGCGCGAGATCCGGCTGTTCCTCAAGCGGACGCTCAAGCGCATCGAGGTGTCCTCGCGGTCGGTCTTCGCGCTGATCGAGCCGGGCTCGTGCTTCACCGGAACCCTGCTCGAGCTGGCTTTGGCCGCCGACCGCTCGTACATGCTCGACGGCACGCGCGACGGAGATACCCGGCCCGCGGCGGCCGTCCGGCTCACCGAGCTGAACTTCGGCGCCTACCCGATGGTCAACGGCCTCAACCGCTTGGCGAGCCGCTTCCTGGCCGAGCCCGCGCGCGTCGACAAGCTCCGCGCCCGGGTCGGCGAGGATCTCGATGCCGCCGCGGCGGCGGAAGCCGGGCTGGTCACCTTCACGCCGGACGACATCGACTGGGAGGACGAGGTCCGCATCGCGCTCGAGGAGCGGGCCGCCTTCTCGCCGGACGCGCTCACGGGCATGGAGGCCTCGATCCGGTTCGGCGGTCCCGAGACCATCGAGAGCAAGATATTCGGCCGCCTCTCGGCATGGCAGAACTGGATCTTCCAGCGGGCGAACGCGGTGGGTCCCAAGGGCGCGCTCGAGGTGTACGGTACAGGCCGGCGCAGCGAGTTCGACCGGAGGAGAGTGTGATGGCCGGCATCGACTACAGCGAGCGCATCCCGAACAACGTGAGCCTCGGCGACAACCGCCGGCTCCAGCGCGCGCTCGAGGAGTGGCAGCCGAAGTTCATCGACTGGTGGATGAGCATGGGGCCCGACGGCTTCCAGCAGAAGGACGTCTACCTGCGCACCGCCGTGAGCGTCGACGCGCAGGGGTGGGCCCAGTTCGACTACGTGAGGATGCCGGAGTACCGCTGGGGCCTGTTCCTCGCCGAACCGGAAGCCGGGCGCACGATCGGGTTCGGCGATCACCTCGGCGCACCCTGCTGGCAGGACGTCCCGGGCGAGTACCGCGGCGTCCTGCGTCGGCTCATCGTCACCCAGGGCGACACCGAGCCCGCCTCGGTCGAGCAGCAGCGCCACCTCGGCGCCACCTGTCCCTCGCTCTACGACCTGCGCAACCTGTTCCAGATCAACGTCGAGGAGGGCCGCCACCTCTGGGCGATGGTCTACCTGCTCGATGCCTACTTCGGCCGGGACGGCCGCGAGGAGTCCGAGGCGCTCCTGCAGCGCCGCTCGGGCGACCGCGACAAGCCGCGCATCCTCGGCGCCTTCAACGAGAAGACACCGGACTGGCTGTCGTATCTGATGTTCACGTACTTCACCGATCGCGACGGCAAGTATCAGCTGGCGAGCCTCGCCGAGAGCGGCTTCGACCCCCTGTCGCGCACCTGCCGCTTCATGCTGACGGAGGAGGCGCACCATCTCTTCGTGGGCGAGACCGGAATCGGGCGGGTCGTGCAGCGCACGTGCGAGCTCATGCGCGAGGGCAAGACCGACGACGTCCGGCGGCTGGGCGGGATCGACCTCGAGACGCTCCAGAAGTACATCAACTTCCACTACTCGGTATCGCTCGACCTGTTCGGGTCCGAGGTCTCGACCAACGCCGCCAACTTCTACACCATGGGCCTCAAGGGGCGCTTCGAGGAATCGAAGAAGAAGGACGACCACCGGCTCAAGGATGCCACCTACACGGTGAGCGAGCTCGCCGGCGATCGCATCACGACGCGCGAGGCGCCCGCCTTGCCCTCGCTCAACGAGCGGCTGCGCGACGACTACATCGCCGATTGCCAGCGCGGGGTCGACCGGTGGAACCAGATCATCAAGAAGCACGAGATCGACTTCGAGCTCCGGCTGCCCAACCGGGGCTTCCGCCGCGCGATCGGCCTGTTCGCCGAGGTCAAGGTGTCGCCGGACGGCCTCGTGCTCAGCGAAGCCGCATGGGACTCGAACAAGCACGCGTGGCTGCCCACCGAGGCGGATCAGGCGTACGTCGAGAGCTTGATGCGGCCGGTGACGGAGCGCGGCCGCTTCGCCAGCTGGATCGCGCCGCCCGCGCGCGGCGTCAACAGCCAGCCGGTCGATTTCGAATACGTCCGCCTGGCCTGACATGATCGCGTCGGAGTCGCTGCCCGCGCAGTTCAACGTGGCGTCGTGGTTCGTCGACCGCAACGTCACCGAGGGCCGCGGGGCGACGCCGGCGTTCCAGTACGAGGGCCGGACGCTCACGTACGGACAGGTCCAGGAGCTGGTGAACCGCACCGGGAACGCGCTCCTGGAGATCGGCGTGGAGCCCGAGAACCGCGTGCTCATGCTCTGCCTCGACGCGCCGGAGTTCATCGGGACGTTCTGGGGCGCCATCAAGATCGGCGCGGTGCCGATTCCCACCAATACGCTGATGCGCACCGCCGACTATCTCTATTTCCTGAACGACAGCCGCGCGAAAGTGGCGGTCGTGTCGGCGGCGCTGCTCGCCGAGGTGGGGCCCGCGCTCACCGAGGCCAGGCACCTCAAGCACGTGCTGGTCGCCGGCGGCGCCCCGGGGCCCTACATGTCCTTCGAGGACCGCGTCGGCAAGGCGTCGACGAGCCTCGCCGCCGCGCCGACCTCGCGCGACGATCCGGCGTACTGGCAGTATTCGTCCGGCTCGACGGGCTTTCCCAAGGGCGCGGTGCACCTGCATCACGACATGGTCGTGTGCTGCGAGACCTACGCCAGGCAAGTGCTCGGGATCCGCCCGGACGACCGCGTGTTCTCTGCGGCCAAGCTTTTCTTCGCGTACGGCCTGGGCGCCACCGGCTTCATTCCGATGAGCGTCGGCGCGCAGGCCGTGCTCTATCCGCACCGCCCGACGCCCGAGGGCGTCTTCGAGGTCATCGCGCGGTTCCGGCCGACGCTGTTCTTCGGCGTGCCGACGCTCTACGCCGGGATGCTGGCGGTGAAGGATGCCGAGAAGCGCTTCGACACCTCGTCGCTCCGGCTCTGCGTGTCAGCCGGCGAGGCCTTGCCCGACGAGCTCTTCACACGCTGGCGCGAGCGGTTCGGCGTGGAGATCATCGACGGCATCGGCACCACCGAGATCGGCTACATCTTCATCTCGAATCGCCCGGGGCGCGCGCGGCCCGGCTCGTCGGGCATGCCCGTGCCCGGCTACGAGCTCGCGATCGTCGACGACGAGGGGCATCGCGTCCCGCGCGGCGAGATCGGCAACCTGCGCGTCAAGGGCGACTCGACGATGGCGTACTACTGGAACAAGCACGACAAGACCAAGGAGACGCTCTTCGGCCCGTGGATCCAGACAGGCGACAAGTACTACGAGGACGCCGAGGGCTACTTCTGGTATTGCGGCCGTTCGGACGACATGCTGAAGGTTGGCGGCATCTGGGTCTCGCCGGTGGAGGTCGAGGCGACGCTGGTGCGCCACCCGGCGGTGCTGGAGGCGGCGGTGGTCGGCCGTGAGGACAGCGATCGGCTGGTCAAGCCGCAGGCCTTCGTCGTCCTCAAGGAGCCGGCGAGCGGCGGCGATAAGCTCGCCGACGAGCTCAAGGCCTTCGTGAAGGACAAGATCGCTCCCTACAAGTACCCCCGCTGGATCGACTTCGTCGCCGAGCTGCCCAAGACCGCGACCGGCAAGATCCAGCGGTTCAAGCTCAGGGCCTGAGGGCCACGCGGACGGTGTTCGACCGCGCGCTGGAGACGCTCGGCTCCGATCCTCTGCGCGATCACCAGTGGCGCCGCTTTCGCGCCATGGCGGCCCAGCTTCTCGCCTCGAACCGCTTCGTCGCGCGCAAGTGGCGCGAGGCGGGAATCGCCTCGGTCGACGATCTCCGCAGCTGGGACGACTTCCGGCGTGTGCCCCTGACGCGAAAGGCGGAGCTGGTCGACGATCAGGCCGCGAATCCGCCCTTCGGCGCCAATCTCACGTTCCCACTCGAGCGCTACGTTCGCGTGCACCAGACATCGGGCACGAGCGGCGCGCCGATCCGATGGCTCGACACGCAGGAATCGTGGGAGTGGTGGGCGCGCTGCTGGGGGTTCGTTCTGAGAGGCGCCGGTGTGGAGCCCGTGGATCGCGTCTTTTTCCCGTTCTCGTTCGGTCTCTTCATCGGGTTCTGGGCCGGATTCGAGGGCGCCCGGGCGCTCGGCGCGCTGGCCATTCCCGGCGGGGGCCAGGACTCGCCGACGCGCCTGGCCGCCATGGAGGCCCTCGGCGCGACGGTCCTCGTGTGCACGCCGTCCTATGCCCTGCACCTGGCCGAGGTCGCCCGCGAGCGCTCCATCGACCTCGGCCGGCTGCCGATGCGGATCACCGTGCACGCGGGCGAGCCGGGGGCAGGGATCCCGGCGGTGCGCGCCCGTATCGAGGAGGCCTGGGGCGCAAGGACGTACGACCACGGCGGTATGACCGAGATGGGCGCCTACGGCTACGAGTGCGCCGAGCGGGGCGGGCTTCACGTCAACGAGTCCGAGTTCATCGCCGAGGTGATCGACCCGCTGACGGCTGCCCCCGCGCGTGACGGCGAGCTGGTCCTGACCAATCTCGGGCGGGTGGGCTCGCCGGCCATCCGGTACCGGACCGGCGATCACGTCAGGCTGGCCGACAGGCCGTGCCCATGCGGTCGTACGTTCGTCCGGCTCGAGGGCGGCATCTTGGGCCGGCTCGACGACATGCTCATCGTGCGCGGCGTGAACGTCTTTCCCGCGGCGATCGAGGGGGTAGTCAGGCGCTTCCCGACGATCGACGAGTTCCAGATCGAGGTCTTCCGTGCGGGGGAGCTCGACGAGGTTCGGGTACTCGTCGAGATTGGGGACGCGGCGGGCGCCTCCCGGCTTCAGGAGGCCCTGCGGGCCACCCTCGGAATCCGGTTCGAGGTCACGGCGGTGCCTCTCCGGAGCCTCCCGCGCTACGAGCTAAAGGCGCGCCGCGTCGTTCGAAGATAGCGTCCGCCGCCGGTCCGGAAAGGCACTCAGTTTTACCCCCCCATCGGCTACTATTTTTAGTGCCACCTGAATCGCCTCCAGATGAACGAAAACGCGCAGGGCGAGGGAAGCAGTCTCCGGGCCGCACCCGAAGCGGTGCCGGTGCCGTTCAGCGGGACCGTCACCATCTTTTTCAGCGATATCCGGGGCTTCACCGACTACACGGAGGAGTTTGGCGACGAGGCGGCGTCCCGGATCGTTCACGAGCAGGACATCATCATCCGCAGCCAGATCGACGCGTACGGCGGGGTGGTCGTCAAGACCCAGGGCGACAGCTTCATGGTCGCCTTCAGCGCCGCCCGCGGCGCCATCCTCTGCGCCATCGCGATCCAGCGCATCGTCGCCCAGGCGAACCGTGACCAGACCGGTCCCCGCATCGCCATCGGCATCGGCATCAACACGGGCGAGCCGATTCGCCAGGAAGACGGCGACTACATCGGCGGCACCGTGAACCTGGCCGCGCGCATCTGCGCCGCCGCGGGTGCCGGTCAGATTCTCGTCTC
>DASRIY010000473.1:0-3448 GCA_035649755.1 Candidatus Methylomirabilota bacterium | reverse complement strand
CGTGTGGGGCACGATGTCCCGATTCACCCACACGATCGTGTCGCCGGCGGTCACGGTCACTTCCGCCGGGGTGTACGCCATGCCCTTGATTTCAACCCGATGGACGCGGGCGGCTGGTTTCTGATCGCATCCAGACGCGACGAAAAGGATGCCGAGCGCGACGGCGAGAGTCAGAAGTGAATTGCGCATTGTGCTCAAGAGAGTCAGAGGCCGCCGTGGACGTGACAGGCCAAGTCGGCCGTCACCTTACCGGCCCGGGGTACTCTATTCGGAGGGGGGCTTTCCATGCTGCGTCCGGTACCCGCGTCGCTCCAGACCGATGAGACGATCCTGAGCAGCGAGGCGCCCGTGACCGACGAGGCGCTGGTGCCCCGCATCCTCGCCGGCGAGACCGCGCTGTTCGAGCTCATCATGCGCCGGCACAACCAGCGACTGTACCGGGCCGCGCGGGCCATCCTGAACGACGACGCCGAGGCCGAGGACGTGATGCAGGAGACCTACGTCCGCGCCTTCGCCCATCTCGGGCAATTTCGGGGCGACGCCCTGCTGTCGACCTGGCTCACGAGGATCGCCGCGCACGAGGCGTTCGCCCGTGTGCGCCAGCGGCGCCGCCTGGCGGCGCTTCCCCCCGACGACAATGATGTGGAGACACTGCTTATGGCCGATCGACCGAAGCCGGCCGACCCCGAGCGCGAGGCGAACAACGCGGAGCTCCGCGGCCTCCTCGAGCGCGCGATCGATGAGCTGCCCGAGACGTACCGCACGGTGTTCGTGCTCCGAGAGGTGGAGGGCCTGTCGACCGCAACGACTGCCGAGTGCCTCGGTGTCAGCGAGGAAGTCGTCAAGACTCGGCTCTCGCGTGCCCGAGCGCGACTGCGCGACGGGCTCTACGAGCGCGCCGGCGCCGCCGCGGGCTCGGCCTTCACGTTCGGCGCCGAGCGCTGCGACCGGGTCGTAGCCGCGGTGCTCTCCCGCTTGAGGGGCACGCCCGCCTGAGTCGCCGCCGGGAGGGCGGGCGATCCCGGTGGATGTGCGCGCTGCAGGCCGTCGCGGGGCTGGGGCCCCGCCGCCGAGGCGCGCCTGTGGATTTCAGTAGCGAATCCGCGGGTCGAGAACTGCGTAGAGCGCGTCGACCGCGAGGTTGACGAGCACGATGAACGAGACGACGATCAGGTTGACGCCCTGGATGACCGGATAGTCACGCTGGTTGATCGCGTCGAACAGGAAGCGGCTCATGCCCGGCAGGCCGAAGACGGTCTCGATGATGACCGTGCCGCCGATGATCTGCGGGAGCTGGGTGCCCAGGAGCGTCACGACCGGAATCACTGCGTTGCGCAGCGCGTGCTTCATGAGAATCACGCGCTCGCCGAGCCCCTTGGCCCACGCCGTGCGGACGTAGTCCTGTCGCAGCACCTCCAGCAGCATGCCGCGGGTGAGCCGCATCAGCGCGGCGCCGACGGCGATGCCGAGGATCGCGGCCGGCAGGAATAGCTGCGTGACGTGGCCGATCGGATCCTGGGAGAACTCCACGAACCCGGTGACCGGGCGCCAGCCCCACCAGATGGCCGGCAGCACGATCAGGAGCGTCGCCAGCCAGAACGCCGGCACCGAGAGGCCGAGGATCGCCGCGCTGCGCGCGACATAGTCCGCGATCGTGTCCTGCCGCGCGGCCGAGATGACGCCGACCGGAATGGCGATGATCAGGGCGACGACCAGCCCCAGGAAGGCGAGCTCGAAGGTCACGGGCAGCCGCTGGCCGATCTCCTCGAGCACCGGGCGCTTCGTCCACAAGGACTCACCCAGATCGCCGCGCACCGCCTTGCCGAGCCACTCGAAGTACTGCACCGGCAGCGGGCGGTCGAGGCCGAGCTTGGCGCGCAGCTCGTCAATGTCCTTCGCGTAGGCCTTCTCGGCCAGCATCAGGACCACCACGTCGCCTGGGATGAGCCGCGGCAGCGTGAAGACGATCAGCGTCGCGATCAGGAGCGACGGGACCGCGACGAGAAGGCGCTTGGCGAGGTAGCGCCTCAGCACGCGGCGCCGAGCGGCTCGCGATCGGTGAGGGGTGCCTGGCCCCTCACCGGTCGAGCCAGGCGGCCTGGAGCCGACCGCCGTAGTCGTAGCCCATGTTCGGGCCGTAGTTCTTGAGCGCGCCCTCCCAGACGGCGACGTATACGGCCGACGGCATCTGCACGTAGTACTGCTGCAGGGCGAGGTGGCGCTGGATGTCGTAGATGACTTCGCGGCGCTTGATGGGATCGAGCGTGCGTCGCTGCCGGACGAGCATGTCGGCCACCACCGGGTCGTTGATGTGGCTCTGGTTCTTCAGCTCCTCTGGGTAGTACTGGCCGAACAGGAAGTTGTCCGGCTCGAGGAATCCCGTCTGTGGGCCGAAGGTCATCGAGTCGAACTTGCCGTAGAAGCACGTCGCGATGTAGGCGCCGTACTCCTTCTGGTCGATCTTCACGTCGATGCCGACCGCCTTGAGATCCTTCTGCACCATCTGCATGATGTCGACCAGCACGGGAGTGCCGTAGGTCGTGAAGCACATCGTGCCGGGGAAGCCGTTCGGATAGCCGGCGGCGGCGAGGAGCCGCTTCGCTTCGGCGGGGTCGTACTTGTAGTACTTGGCGCCCTCACCGAGCTTGTCGAACGGAATCGACCATTCCTTGAGCGCCGCCGCCACCGGCGGGTTCATCACACCGACGCCCTCGTACGCAGAATCGATGATGCCCTTGCGGTCGATCGCCAGCGACATTGCGCGCCGAACACGCACGTCGCTGAACGGCTTCTGATCGGTACGCATCGAGATGTGGTTCATCACGGGCGATGGGAACTCGGCGGTCTTGAGATTCGGTCGCCGCTGCGCGAGCGTCCCCTTGATCTGAACCCAGTCGACCCGGGCGACCGTGCCCGGGAATTCCCAGCCGAGGTCGTACTTGCCGCTAAGAAACGCCGCCATGCGCGAGGCGTTGTCCTCGTCGACCGTGGCCTCGATGCGGTCGATGTACGGCAGGCCCGCCATGAAGTAGGCCGGATTGCGCACGTAGGTGAGGCCGACGTTCGGCCGGTAGGAGTCGAGCATCCACGGCCCGGTGCCGATGACGGTCTCGGACTTCTTGAAGTCGCCGTGCTTGTCGAGCACTTCCTTTGCCACGATGGCGACCGCGTGTGGATTGGACAGCATGTCCAGGAACCACACGAACGGCTCCTTCAACGTGAACTTCACCGTGTACTTGTCGGGCGCCTCGACCTTGTCCACCGCCTTGAGCATGTAGGCGTTGGCGTTGCCCTTCACGGTGAGGAAGTGGTTCACGCTGAACACGACGTCGTCCGCCGTCACCTCGCGGCCGTTCACGGGCGGCTTGTTGTGCCACTTCACGCCCTTGCGAAGCTTGAAGACGTAGGTCGTCTCGTTGGGCTGGGTCCACGACTCGGCCAGATCGCC
>DASRIY010000472.1:0-2120 GCA_035649755.1 Candidatus Methylomirabilota bacterium | reverse complement strand
GGTGCGCGTCCGCGTGTGCCAGTGGTCGCGGACACGTCCGGTGGTGAGGACCAGCGGAAACCGACCGTCGGGCGCCTCGAGCGGCTCGGCGTGCTCGACGGCGACGAATCGCGCGCGCCCGTCGGGCGTCGGGAATCGACCGGCGGTATAGAGCCGCTGGGTGCCCTGATGGTCGCTCGCGGGAACGGGCCACTGCAGCGCGCCGTCACGCCGGAGTCGCGCGTGGCTGACTCCGGAGTAGTCGCATACCGTACCGGCGGTCAGGGCCGCGAACTCGTCGAAGATCTCGCTCGCGCTCTCGCTGGCAAAGAACTCCTTCCAGCCCATCTCGGCGGCGAAGCGGGTCACGATCGTGGCGTCAGGCAACGCCTCGCCCGGCGGCTCGACGAGCTTCGGCAAGTACGTGAGCCGCCGCTCGGAGCTGGTCATGACGCCGTCCTTCTCGGGCCATTGGGCGGCGGGCAAGAGCACGTCGGCGAAGCGTGTCGTCTCGGTTGGGTGGTAGGCGTCCTGAATGATCACCAGATCGGCCTGACGAAGCGCTTTCTCGACCACGTCCACGTCGGGCATCGAGGCCGCCGGGTTCGTGCACATGATCCACACCGCGCGCACCTCGCCGCTCGCCAGCCCTTCGAAGACGTCCAGTGCCGAGCGCCCGGGCGTCGCCGGTATACGTCCTGGAGGAATTGCCCAGTGGCGCTCGACCGCCGCCCGCGCACCGGCGTCGGCCACGTGCCGATAGCCCGGCAACAGATGAGCCAGGCCGCCGGTCTCGCGCCCGCCCATCGCGTTCGGCTGGCCGGTGAGCGACAGCGGCCCGGCGCCGGGTCGGCCGATCTGGCCGGTCGCGAGGTGAAGATTGATAATCGCCGCGTTCTTGTCGGTTCCGACGTGGCTCTGGTTGATGCCCATCGACCACAGCGAGAGCGCCGCGCGGGCGCGACCGAACGTGAGCGCGGCGGTCACCACGGCGTCGACGGAGAGGCCTGTTAGCGCCGCCGCACGCTCGGGTGGATAGCGCTCGATCACGGCGCGCAGCGCGTCCCAATCGCTCGTGTTGGCGGCGATGAACCGCCGATCAATGAGGTCCTCGCGCCAGAGCACGTGCAGCATCGCGTTCAGCAGCGCGATGTCGGAGCCCGGCCGCAGCGAAAGATGCAGATCGGCCAGATCGGCGGTCTCCGTCCAGCGCGGATCGACCACGATGACGGTGACGGCATCGGGCGCATCCCGCTTGCGCCGCCTGATGCGCTTGAACGTGACGGGATGGCACTCCGCCGTGTTGGTGCCGAGGAGCAGGAAACAGTCGGCCAGATCGATGTCCGCGTACGACGCCGGCGGGCCGTCCGAGCCGAGCGATCGCGCGTAGCCAGCGGCGGCCGAGGCCATGCAGAGCCGCGAGTTCGTGTCGAAGTTATTGGTGCCAATGAATCCACGCGCCAGCTTGGAGGCGACGTAGTACTCCTCGGTGAGAAGCTGGCCAGAGGCATAGAAGGCGACGGCATCGGGGCCGTGCGCACTGACGATCTCGCGGATCCGGTCGGCGGCGTGGCGCAGCGCCAGCTCCCACGGCACGCGCTCCAGCGGCGCATCGCGGCGCAGCCTCATGTGCGGATGGAGCAGCCGGTCCGGAGCGCGCAGCGTGGGCGGCAGATGCACAGCCTTGGCGCAGAGATCGCCGAGGCTGGCCGGGTGATCGGGATCGCCCTTGACCTTCGTGACGCGGCCGGCGCGCGTCTGGACGAGCAGGCCGCAGCCAACCCCGCAGTACGGACACGCCGTCGCGCGCCAGTCGTCGACCGTGACAGCCTCACGCGCCGGCATGCGCCTGCTCCTCGAGAAACGCCACGATGGAGTCCCGCAGCCAGAAGTAATCGGCGCGAGCCAGCAGCTCATCGCGCTTGCGGGGACGCGGAAACGGCACGTCGAAGACACGACCGATCGTCGCCGCCGGCCCGTTCGTCATCATCACGACTCGATCGGCGAGCTGCAGCGCCTCGTCGACGTCGTGGGTGACCATGATCACGGTGCGGCGATGCGCTTCCCAGAGCGTGATCAGCTCGTCCTGGAGCTCCATACGCGTGAGCGCGTCCAGGAGCGAGAACGGCTCGTCGAGCAGG
>DASRIY010000471.1:0-36027 GCA_035649755.1 Candidatus Methylomirabilota bacterium | reverse complement strand
AGGGGCGCGGCGAAGATGGGGAAGAACGGGATGAGCGGGATGCTCTTCACCCAGAAGGACGCGCTCGTCCCCCACACGAAGTCTTCCATGTCGGCGTTCGCGGTGCCCAGATGGAACGACCACGAGGGCGAGTCGTCCTCGCAGGTCGTGAAGACGCCCTTCCGGACGCGGTACACGCTGTCGCCGAGCCGCTCCAGGCGCTCGCCCATGATCCGGTAGTACGGCGGCGCATGCGCCTCGCCCTCGTAGACGACGCCGGTGCCGGTCTTGATGTTGAAGTCCATCCGCGAGCCGGTGAGCCGCTGGTCGCCGTCGTAGAAGGTGACGCGGCCGACCGCCACCGCATCACCGGTCGCGCGGTTGATCTCGACCCGATCCGCCAGCATGCGCGCCGGCCCCCGGATGACCTCGACGTTGCCGGTGGCCACCATCAGATTGTCGGAGCCCACGGTCTCGAACCGATCGGCGACCACTGAGACCTCGCCCCCTTCCGTCTGCAGGGTCATCGGAACCTGTGCGCGCCCCATCGACGGGAGCGAAAGCACGAAGAGGCACGCGAGGAGCAGGATCGAGACGCGGGCCTGAGTCATTCGAGTCGGTCAGCGCCCTTGTCGAGCGAGCACGGCTTGTCGCGACCGCCGAGGTGCCCGAGGACGTCGCCGATGAGCGACAAGGAGCCCGCGACGCAGACGACCGGGGTCGTCGCGGTTCGAGCTACGAGAGCAAGCGCATCGATCGGCGAGCCGGCGACGTCCACCCGCGTGACCGAGGCGGGCACCATCGCCCGCAGCGTGTCCGGCGTGGTGGCGCGCGGGCTCGACGACGCGACCAGGATGAACCGCTCGGCCACCGGCGCGAGGGCGGCGACAATGCCGGCCGCGTCCTTGTCACGCAGGATGCCCAGGACGAACGTGACCCGCGAGTCCGGGAACACCTCGCGCAGAGAGGTCGCCAGCGCCCGGGCGCCGGCCGGATTGTGGGCGCCGTCGAGCACGAGGAATCCCCACTTCTGGCGAAGCACCTGAAAGCGTCCCGGCCACCACGCGCGCGCCAGTCCCGAGCGGATCGCGACTTCGGACGCGCCGAGCTCGCGTCCGGCGGCCACCGCGAGGAGGGCGTTCGACGGCTGGAAGGCCCCGGGCATGGCGAGCTCGAGACCGGCCAGGGACCAGCCCCGGCCCGCGCAGGTGAGGCGCTGGCCGTCGGGCCCGCGCTGCTCCACCTTCACCGACAGGTCGCGGCCCTCGACGAGCAGCGGCACACCCACGGCCGCCGCGCGGTCGGCGATGACGCGCGCGGCCTCCGGGGCCTGGGCGGCCGAGAACGCCGCGCCGCCGCGGATGATGGCGGCCTTCTCGGCCGCGATCTCGCGGAGCGTCGAGCCCAGCACGGCCTGATGATCGAGATCGATGCGCGTGATGATGGCGACCTCGGGCGTCCCCACGGTCGTCGCGTCGAGGCGACCGCCGAGACCGACCTCGAGCACCGCCACGTCGACCGCTTCGCGCGCGAAGTGGTCGAGGGCGAGCGCGGTCGTCGCTTCGAACATCGTGGCGTCCAGTCGCGCCACCAGGGTGCCGAGGGCGTCCACGCCGTCGACCACGCTCTCCTCGGGGATCGCCTTGCCGTCGACGCGGATGCGCTCGCGGAACGAGACGAGGTGCGGCGAGGTGTAGAGGCCCACCCGGTGGCCCGTCGATCGCAGGATGGAGGCGAGCATCGCGGAGGCCGAGCCCTTGCCGTTGGTGCCGCCCACCTGCACCAGCCGGTATCGCTGCTCGGGGCGGCCCAGCGCGTCGAGCAAGGCCTCGATGCGCTCGAGCCCGGGGCGCATGCCCGCGTGCTCTCCGCCTCGCAGGGCGAGGAGGCGGGCCACCGCCTCGGCGTACGTCACGGAACCTACCCCGATCGGGGCGGCTGATCGGCGAAGAACGCGAGAATGCGGCGGAGCGTGTCCTTGAGTTCGCGCCGCTCGACGATCAGGTCGAGCTGGCCGTGCGAGAGCAAGAATTCCGACCGCTGGAAGCCCTCGGGAAGCGGCTGCCGGATCGTCTCGGCGATGACCCGCGGCCCGGCAAACCCGATCAGCGCGCGCGGCTCGGCGAGGATGACGTCGCCCAGCATCGCGAAGCTCGCGGTGACGCCGCCGGTGGTGGGATCGGTGAGGATCGAGATGTACGGCAGGCCGGCGGCCCCGAGCCGCTCGAGGGCGGCCGAGGTCTTGGCCATCTGCATCAGCGAGAGGATGCCTTCCTGCATCCGCGCGCCGCCCGACGCCGAGACGATGACGACCGGCAGATGCTTGTCGATCGCCAGCTCGATCGCCCGCGTGAGCTTTTCCCCCACCACCGAGCCCATGCTGCCGCCGAGGAAGCCGAACTCGAAGACGGCCAGGACCGCCGGCTGCCCGCCGATCGATGCGACGCCGCAGATGACCGCCTCGTCGCTCGCGGTCTTCTGAGCGGCGGCCCGCACGCGCTCGCGGTACTTCTTGGTGTCCTTGAAGCCGAGCGGATCGGCCGTCGCGAGGCTCGTCTCGCGCTCCTCGAACGAGCCGGGATCGGCCAGCTGGCCGAGGCGCTCGCGGGCGGAGATCCGGAACGGATAGTGGCACTTCGGGCACACGCGCCCGGCGCGCTCGACCTCGGCGCGGTACATGATCTCCTTGCACGAGTCGCACTTGATCCAGAGGCCCTCGGCGATGACGACCTTGCTCGCCTTGGCGGCTTGCTCTTCGGCCTTGCGTCGAAACCAGGCCATAAGCCTTACGCCCCCTTTCTCAACGGCGCCTTGAGCTCTGCGATGAACGCTCCCACGTCGTTGACGAGCGACGGTGCGCCCGAGCGCTCCTCGACCAGGCGCACGATCGCCGAGCCGACGGCGGCCCCGTCGGCCAGACGGCCGACCGCGGCGACCTGCTCGGGCGTGCTGATCCCGAACCCGACGCAGACCGGCTTGTCCGTCACGCGGCGGAGTGTGCGGATCTGGGCGGCGAGGTCCGGCGGCAGCCCCTGGCGCTCGCCGGTCACGCCCCGCAGCGAGACCATGTAGATGAACCCGCGGCTCCGGCGCGCGATGAGCCGCACACGCTCGGGCGTCGAGGTCGGAGCCACGAGATAGATCACGTCGAGCCCGGCGGCCTCGGCCTCGCGGGCGAGCGGATCGGCCTCCTCGGGGGGCAGATCGACCACGATCACGCCGTCGACGCCCGCGCGCACGGCCGCCCGCGCGAACGCCTCGAGGCCGAACGCGAGCACCGGGTTGTAGTACGTCATCAGCACGAGCGGCACGCTCACCTCGGCGCGCAGCTCCGAAACCATCTGGAGCAAGCGCGGGAGCGTGGTGCCGGCCGCCAGCGCGCGCATGGCGGCGCGCTGGATGACCGGGCCGTCGGCGAGCGGATCCGAGAACGGCACGCCCAGCTCGATGACGTCGGCGCCCCGGCGCGCCGCCTCGGCCACGAGACAGCGCGTGTCGGCCAGGGACGGATCGCCAGCGGTGAAGTAGGGCACCAGCGCGCGCTCACCGCGCTCGCGGAGCCGGGCGAAGGTCGCCTCCAGGCGCGCGGTCATCCGATCGCCTTCCCGAGGGCCTTGGCCACCACGTGGACGTCCTTGTCGCCGCGGCCCGAGAGGCCCACGACGATCGTCTTCGATCGCGGCAGCGTCTTGGCCAGGCGCATCGCGTAGGCCACCGCGTGCGCCGACTCCAGCGCCGGCATGATGCCCTCCAGGCGCGTCAGCGCCTCGAATCCCTCGAGGGCCTCCGCGTCGGTGATCGAGACGAACTCGAAGCGGCCGGCGTCGCGGTAGTACGCGTGCTCGGGCCCGACGCCCGGATAGTCGAGGCCGGCCGAGATCGAATGCGCCGTGGCGATCTGGCCGTCGTCGTTCTGGAGGAGATAGCTCATGCACCCGTGGAGCACCCCGACCGCGCCGGCGCTCATCGAGGCACCGTGGCGGCCGGTCGCGATTCCCTCGCCGCCCGGCTCGACGCCGATGATCCGCACGCGGCGGTCTGCGATGAACGGATGGAAGAGGCCGATCGCGTTCGATCCGCCGCCGACGCACGCGACCAGGACGTCGGGGAGCCGGCGCAGCACGCGGCGGCTCTGGCGCCGCGCCTCCTGCCCGATCACGGCGTGGAGATCGCGCACCATCACCGGATACGGATGCGGGCCGAGCGCCGAGCCGAGGAGGTAGTAGGTCGTCTGCACGTTGGTCACCCAGTCGCGCAGCGCCTCGTTGATCGCGTCCTTCAGCGTCTTGCTGCCAGACTCGACGGAGATGACGCGTGCGCCGAGCAGGCGCATGCGAAAGACGTTGAGCGCCTGGCGCTCGACGTCCTCGGCGCCCATGTACACCTCGCACTCGAGCCCGAGCAGGGCCGCGGCAGTGGCGGTCGCCACGCCGTGCTGGCCGGCGCCCGTCTCGGCGATCACGCGCCGCTTCTTCATCCGCGCCGCCAGGAGGGCCTGACCGAGCACGTTGTTGATCTTGTGCGCGCCGGTGTGGCAGAGATCCTCGCGCTTGAGGTAGATCCGCGCGCCGCCGCACTGCTCGCTGAGCCGCGCCGCGTGGTAGAGCGGCGTCGGGCGGCCGGCGTAGTCGCGCAGCAGGTCCGCGAGCCGCCGCTGGAACTTCCGGTCGCGCCTGGCCAGGCTCCATGCCCGCTCGAGCTCGATCAGCGGCGCCATGAGCGTCTCTGGCACGAAGCGGCCGCCGAAGCGGCCGAAGTGGCCCCGCGCGTCCGGGAGCTTCGGCTTCACCGGGCGCCCTTCGCCTCGGCCACGAAGCGCCAGACCTTGTCCGGGTCCTTGCGGCCGGGCTGCGCCTCGACGCCCGAGTTCACGTCTACGCCGTACGGGCGCACCGTCGCCACCGCGCGCGCGACGTTCTCGGGGGTGAGACCCGCCGCCAGGACGATCCGCCAGCGCTGGCTCGCCAGTTCGCGCGCGATCGACCATTCGACGGGCTGGCGCGGCTCTCCCTCGCTCCAGCGCGCCGCGCTGTCGAGCAGGAGCGCCGCCGCATGCTTGCGGTACGGCAGGAGCTTGACGGTCGGCGGCCACGGCTGGCGGCCGCCGAGCTCCTCGGATGGCGGCGCGAGCTTGATCGTCTTGATGACCGGGATCGCGTAGCCGTCGAGGTCCTCGGGCTTCTCGTCGCCGTGGAACTGCAGCGCGCGCAGGCCGCAGGCCTCGGCGATCGCCTTGATGTGGCCGGCTGGATGGTCCCAGAAGATTCCGACCGGCGTGACGAAGGGCGGCAGAGCCCGCACGATCGGCGCCACCTTCTCGGGCGTCATGAAGCGCGGCGTGTTTTCGACGAAGATGAATCCGACCGCGTCGGCCCCGGCGTCGACGGCCAGCATGGCGTCGTCGAGGTTCGTGATCCCACAGATCTTCACCCTGGGGGCGCTCACCCGCGCGCTCCGTCGCGAAGCGTCAGCTCGCGGACCTTGGCGCCGATGTCGCCGGAGCGGACGAGCGCCTCGCCGATGAGCACGGCATGCGCGCCGGCGGCCACGACGCGACGCACGTCGGCGCCGGTGAAGAATCCGCTCTCGCTGACGACGATGGGGCCGGGCGGGATCGACGGCACCAGCTCGATCGTCGTCTCGAGCCGCGTCTCGAACGTGGCCAGGTCGCGGTTGTTGACTCCGACGATGCGGCTGCCGGCGGCGAGCGCCCGGTCCAGCTCGGCGGCGGTGTGGCATTCCACCAGCGCGGCCAGCCCGAGGCCCTTGGCCGCGGCCAGCAGGTCACCGAGCTGCGCCGGCTCGAGAACCGAGACGATGAGCAGCACCGCGTCGGCGCCCGCGGCCCGCGACTCCCAGAGCTGGTACTCGTCGATCGTGAAGTCCTTGCGGAGGAGCGGGACGTCCACCGCGGCGCGGACCGCCCGCAGATCGTCGAGGCTCCCCTTGAAGTACTTCTGGTCGGTGAGGACCGAGATCGCGTGGGCGCCGTGGGTCGCGTAGGCCCGGGCCACCTCGACCGGGTCCAGGTTGCCGGCGAGCACGCCGCGGGAGGGCGACGCCTTCTTCACCTCGGCGATCAGCCGGACCGTTCGCGGCTCGCCGCGGAGGGCGCCTTCGAAGTCGCGCCTGGGCGGCGCCTGACCGCACTGCCGCTCGAGGTTTGCTCGGGGAACGGCGACACGACGCTGCGCCAGCTCCTGGCGCGTGTTGGCGACGATCTCGGCGAGAACAGACATAGGCCGGCGACTAGAAGTCGCGCCGGAGCCCCTGCCTCCGCAATGTGTCGAGCGGTACCGATCGGAGCTGGTCCAGGACGAAGTCGCGCAGGGTCCGCGGCGGCGGAAGACTTCCTTGGCACCCGACCACTTGCCGCGCTTGGCCATGGGCCGGCCTTCGATCTCCATGATGTCGAGCGCGAAGTTGAGTACCGGCGCGTTGGCGATGGGAGACCTCGCCGCTCTTGATGTCGGCATCGGCGGCGGTGTGAAACGGGCGCTTCGGGGCATTCGGCATAGTCTCTGTGCCCCTCGGAGCACTCCGAAGGTGGCGAAAAGTGTGTCAGAAGCGCGTGGTCAAGTCAAACTTCCCCCTTCTCGATCGGGCGCGGGGTTCCGGGGGTGGGGTGGGGGTCGAGAGGACCACGCGGCAGGTGTCCGCTTCCCCACTCGTCTGGGCTCCATCCCGGCGCATAACGTCCGTCGCGCGGGTGACGGGAACGGGTCCCTTCGACCCCCACCCCGCCCCCGGCACCACGCGCCCGATCGAGCCTCGGCGGTTACTTCTTTGCTTCGGAGCGGCCGGATCAGGAGCATGGGACCCTGGTCGCCGCGTGCTGCGACGTTGGACGTCGGCGGATCCCGCGGTTCGGTTTGTCTCGCTTCTTCCGGGCCTCTCGAACCTAGAGGGGGAGGGATTTCAGGTAGGCGCGGAATTCGCCGGCGAGGTCGGGGCGGGCCAGGGCGAACTCGACGGTGGCCTTGAGAAAGCCGAACTTGTCGCCCGTGTCGTAGCGGCGCCCCTCGAACTCGAGGGCGTACATGGGGCGGCGGGTCTTGAGCGTGCGCAGGGCATCGGTCAGCTGGATCTCACCACGGGAATCGGCCCGCGTCTCGACCAGGATCTCGAAGATCTCGGGCGGCAGGACGTACCGGCCGATGATGGCCAGGTCGGACGGCGCGTTCTCGGGGCGCGGCTTCTCGACCAGGTCGAGAATCTCGTATACGCGATCGCCGACCGGCTTCGCGGCGACGACCCCGTACTGCGAGATCCGGTCGCGGGGCACGCGCTGGACCGCGAGCACCGGGCCCCCGTACCGCTCGGCGACATCGAGGAGCTGCCGCATGCACGGCGACGGCGCCGCGATGATGTCGTCACCGAGGAACACACCGAAGGGCTCGTCGCCGACCAGCGAGCGGGCGCACAGGATGGCGTGGCCCAGGCCGAGCGGCTCCTTCTGGCGCACATAGGAGACCGACGCCAGGTCGGAGATGGTTTTGATCTGGGCGAGCTCCTCGGTCTTTCCTCGGTCCTTCAGGTAGTACTCGAGCTCGAACGCCGCGTCGAAGTGGTCCTCGATCGCGCGCTTGCCACGCCCGGTGACGATGATGATCTCGGACAGCCCCGAGGCGACCGCCTCCTCGACGACGTACTGGATCATCGGCTTGTCGACGAGGGGGAGCATTTCCTTCGGCTGCGCCTTCGTGGCAGGAAGAAACCGTGTCCCCAGGCCCGCCGCGGGAAAGACGCCCTTTCGAACCTTCACTCTTTCATCATACCGCTGGCACGCCAGTGACCAAGGAAAACGGAGCGAGGCGTCAGGGTCGCGGCCGCCAGCGCCCGATTCCCTCCAGCACCGCCACGATGGCCAGCACGCACGCGGCCTGGACCAGGATCAGCACCGCCTCGTGCGGCGTCGCATCCTTCAAGAGCAGTGCCGAGAGGCCAAGCGTCGAGGCGAGGAAGAAGATCAGCAGCACGCTCTGCCGCTTGGTGAGGCCGAGCTGCTCGAACCGATGGTGGATGTGGTCGCGCCCGGTGTAGGCGAGCCACTCCGTCAGCGAATGCACCTTGCCGGTCACGATGCGCCCGATCCCGACGAACCCGATGTCGAAGAGCGGCACGCCGAGAATCAGCGCCGGCGTGAGCATCGCGATGACCGGCGCCTCCTCGGCCCAGTCGCCCATCACCGCCAGCCCGGCGAGGGTGAAGCCGATGAACGTGGCGCCGCTGTCGCCGAGGAAGATCACGGCGCGGCCCGGCCGGAAGTTATACGGCAGAAAGCCCAGGCATGCGCCGACGAGCGCGGCCGACAGGTACATGAGATAGCGCTGCTCCGTCTGGAGAGCCGCGATACTGAAGAAGACTCCCGCGATGACGCCGAGGCCGGCGGCCAGCCCGTCCATGCCGTCGAGGAACTGGACGGCGTTGGTGACGGTGACGAACCAGAGGATCGTCAGCAGGACGTTGATCCACGCGAAGCCGGGCATCCAGTACGGCGCGATGTTGAGGACCACGCCGTAGGCGACCGCCACCAGCGCCGCGCCGATGTGCCCCAGGAGCTTCAGCGACGCGCGGAGATCGGTCATGTCGTCCAGGATTCCGATCGCCACGACGAGCGTCGCCCCGACGGCCACCCCTTTGAGCGGACGCGAGAAATCGAAGCTCGTCAGCACCGTCACCGCGAACGCGGCATAGACGGCCGCGCCTCCGAGAAGGGGCGTCGCGACGTCGTGCACCTTGCGGGCGCTGGGCACGTCCAGCACGCCCCACCGGAAGGCCAGCACCCGGACCAGCGGGGTGAGGAAGAGCGCGACCGCGAAGGCGAGGACGACCAGGTAGAGCCACGGCAGGCGCGCCGCGTGGTCGCGACCCCAGATCGGCGTGAGGGCGAGAAGCCCCACGAGCGCCAGACGGGCCAGATGCGGCGTGAGGACAGCCGGATCTGACAGCACGGCACGGGCCGTGGACGGCCTGGCCTGGACCGAGCTCGACTCGCTCACGCCAGCGCCTCCAGGAGTGCCGTGACGACGGTGTCGGCCTCGGCGTCGGTCAGCGAGGGATAGCACGGCAGCGAGAGGCTCTGCGCCCACAGCCGCTCGGCGTTCGGATAGCCGGAGAGACCGAGGGCCCGGTGGATCGGCCGGAAGACCGGGCGTCGCGCCGTCACGCCCCGCCGCTCGAGGTGACTCAGCACCGGGCCCAGCGGAGCGTCGACCGCCACCACGAAGCGATGATAGACGTGACGGTCACCCGCGTCGGACGGAACCCGGCACCGCGGCGCGCGCGCGAGCGCCGTCCGGTAGCGCGCGGCCAGCGCGCGCCGCCGCGCGATGAACGCGTCGAGCCGGACGAGCTGGCTCCGGCCGAGCGCCGCCTGCATGTCGGTCATCTTGTAATTGAAGCGCGGCGCGAGATCGTGGCGCTCGTCGTAGTCGCGCGCGTCGCGCGCGCGCGCGACGAGCTCGGCGCGCCCGGTGACCGCGCCGCCCTCGCCGGTGGTGAGGAGCTTGGTGGCGTAGAACGAGCACACCGCGAGCCCGCCGCGCGTTCCGACCGGGCGGCCGCCGAGCACGGCGCCCAGCGTCTGGGCACAATCCTCGACCAGCGCCACGCCGAGCCGCTCGAAGTCGGCGACGTCGACAGCGAGCCCGAAGGGATGGACGACGACGACGGCGCGCGTGTGGACCGTGCGCCGGCGCGCCACGTCGGCGGTCGACAGGCCAAGCGTGTCGGGATCGGCGTCGGCGAGAACGGCGGCGGCGCCGCAGCGCGTCACCGCGTGGTAGAGCGCATCGCACGCGTACGTCGGAATGATCACCTCGTGCCCCGGGCCGACGTCGAGCGCCCGCAGGGCGAGCTCCAGCGCCGCGCTGCCAGAGCTGACCGCGGCGGCGGCGGCGACGCCCATGCGCTCGGCCAGGCCGCGCTCGAACGCCGCCACCTCGGGGCCCTGCGCCAGGTGGCCTCCACGCACGACGCGCGCGACGCGCTCGCCGTCGTCGTCGCCGAGGGTCGGCCGGGAGTGGGGAATCATGGGAGCGAGCGCCTCAGAGGTTCAGGAGCAGCCGGACCGACTGAAACGCCTCCGCGTACTTGACGCGTGCCTGGATACCCCGGAAGTTCGCGCACGATTGCGCCAGCTCGAGGATCGACAGGTCCTCGATGTTGGTCTTGGTTACCTGCGAGCGGTGCGCCTCGAGGCCGGCCAGCTTCGTCGCCAGCACGTCGGCGATGTCCGTGTAGCAGTTCGGCGCGAAGTTCACCGTGGAGGGCACCTCGTAGAAGAGGAAGTTCGGGATGTAGCGCGTCGCCGACATCGCGCTCTGCGCCAGGTGGCGGTGATCCTGATGGGTATCGTCGGGCGAGTTGACGAAGATCATCCGCGGCTCGATCTGGTGGATCACCGACTCGAGCCGCGCGATCGTCTCGCGCGTCAGCGGCACCTCGGTGTCCTGGTATTCGCCCCAGAAGACCTTCCGCACGCCGAGGATCCGCGCCGCCTCTTCCTGCTCGCGCCGCCGCACCGCCGGATCGCCGCCCAGGGAACCGTCGGAGGCGATGAACATGTACACCGTATGTCCGCGCTGCGCGTACTTGGCCAGCATGCCGCCGCAGCCGTATTCGATATCGTCGGGGTGGGCCCCGAACGCGAGGACGTTCACTTATCTCGGCTCGGGCGAGAGAGGTGACCACGTGTTTCCCTCACGAAGAATACGGAGGGCCTCATCGCCTTGCATCAATAGTAAGTCAAGGGCCGAGAGAAACGGAGCGAATTCCCCCCCGCCCTGACCGTACAGGGGATGCTCGTAGCGCTGCGTCGAGACCGCGATGCCGGCAACGGCGAACTGCTCGGCGTCGAGGTAACGCGCGCCGTCCCGCCCGGCCAGATACGTGTCGGCGCCGACGGCGCGACAGATCGCCACGAGCCGCGCTGTGGCGTCGGGGCGCGGTCCGTCGGACACGGCGAGATCCGACGCCAGGCGAACCGGCGTCGACACGCCGAGCGCGTCGGCCAGCCACCGGGCGCTATCGACGGCGAGCGGCGCCAGGCGCTCCCACTCGCGGGCGTAGAAGCTCTGGAGCGCATCGCGATACTTGGACCACCTCGGCGCCTTCGCGTACGCGTTCTCGATCGAGCGCAGGTGGCGCGCGCGCCAGGGCTGGCTCGTGTCGATGGGCACGACGCTCACGGTCATGCCCAGACGGGCCTTGACCGGTACCGTGAGCCAGCGCGGCCCGTCGGGCGTCTTGATCCGGTTGCGATTCTGCCAGCCGTTCTTCTCGTACTGCACGGTGTCGAGGAACACGAACAGGTCAGCGCTCGCCCATTTCGCGAAGTAGCCGAGCCAGGGCAGATAGTGCGGCTGGTGAATGGCGACTTTCACAGACTCGCCTCGCCTGCGGCTGCGGCTCGCCCTCCCATCACAGACTCACCGACTCGCCTCGCCCGCTCGCTTGACGAAGATCGGGTTGCTCAGCAGCCGTCCGGCGCCGCGCGCGTCGAGCCGATAGAACGAGGGCGCGCCGTCGAAGACGTCGCGGTGCACGGCCCGGATGGGCGCCGGGCCGGTCCAGACCGCGACGACCGCGCCGTTCTTCACGAGGCTTACGCGGAGATCGCCGGCGGGCGCGTCCCTCGCCTCCACGTCCACCGCGACGGCGACGGGTGTGGGCGCCTCGACGCGAAGCGTCTCGCCGCTCGTCGCCGAGACGGAGCCCGCGCGCGCCGTGAAGCCGGCGAGGACCAGCTCGGTCTCCCGCGCACGCTGCACCGCGTACATGCGGCCGCCCTTCAGCGCCGCCAGCACCGCGCGCTCCGATCGCTCCTCGACCAGGAACACGGTGCGCACGGTGCCCAAGTCTTTGCCGGCGCTGAAGCCGTGGAAGCCGGACTCGCCGACGGCCCACGCTGGCCGGCTCAGGTCTCCGGACGCGAACTGACCGAGCAGACGGTCCCAGCCGGCGCCCGGTCGCTCGACGTGCGTCGTGTCCTCGTAGACCGCGCCGAAGGCCGTGTAGTGCGATGTTCTCAGGAGCGCCTCGGGATAGGGCGGCGTGCGCCATGCTACCCGCACGGGGCCGATCTGCCGCTGGCCCTCGTCGCGCGCCTCGGGAAACGACCACACGGTGACGCCCCCGGTTCGATCCACGTAGTCGATCAGATCCTGGTGCGGTGCCAGACCGAGATCGCGGTACGGCGGATAGGGCTCCAGCGTGAACGGCCACCCACGCACGAGCGCGGTCGCGCCGACCGCGCACAGGAGCGCGCCCGGCAGCCAGCGCCGTCGCGTGACGACGACCACGACACGGCCTATCGGTTGCAGCGCCCGCCGTCGCCGCGCCAGCAGGACGACGCCGGGCACGAGGAGCGCGACCGGCAGCGCGTCGAGCGCCGACGCCCACCCGTAGCGACCCATGACGGGGTTGTGCGTCACCGGCAGGGCGCGCAGCGCCGCCGCGTCGAGGCCGAAGACCAGCAGGTTCTTCTGCGTGTCGTGCGCGGTCATGTCGAGCGTCAGGGGCGAGCCGCTCCAGAAGTAGTGCGGGAGCACCTCGACGCCCGCGACGATCAGGACGCGCGGGTTGCTCGCGCGCGCTTGCTCCACGCGCGCCAGAAAGTGGTCGACGCCCGCGTCGAGCACCGACCGCTCCTGGTGGACCGCGCGCGTGAGCGCGCGAAACGGCGGCAGGCCATACTCGACGCGCAGGAGGTAGTTCTCGGCGACGAGCAGCGCGCCGACGCCTTGCCGCTCGGCCATGCCGGCCAGCTGCTCGAGCGAGAAATCGCCGGTGGAGAGATCCGAATGGACGTGCAGAACCGCGGGAAGTGGCTCCAGCGCGGCGGCCGGCATCGCGAGGGCCGCGGCGAGGACGGCGAGGAACGCGGCCGCGCGTTTCATTTGAGGCCCTTTTCTCGGGCCAGCGCCGCGTAGACCGCCAGGAGCTTCTCGTCCGCAACCGTCGTCGAGAAGGCCTCGGCTCGCTGCCGCCCGCCCTCGCCGAGCTTCCGGCGCAAGCCCGCGTCGCGTCCGAGCTCGACGAGCGCGGCCGCGAGCGCCTCGGCGTCGTCGGGCGGGATCAGCCGCCCGCACTCGGCGTCGGCGATGACCGCGGGGATCCCGCCGACGGCGGTCGCGACGACCGGGCGTCCGAGCGCCATCGCCTCGACGAGCACGCGTCCCATCCCCTCGTTCCGGGACGGCACCACCACCGCGTCGGCCGCCGCAAGGTGCGAGGCGATGTCCGCGGTCGCGCCGGTCATCCGCACCCGGTCGCCGACCCTGAGCGACGCGGCCAGCGCCTCGAGCGCGGGTCGCTCGGGTCCGTCGCCGACGAGGAGCAGGCGCGTCGCGGGATTCGCGGCACTGACGCGCGGCAGTGCGCGCACCGCCAGGTCGAAGCCCTTGATGTGGATGAGGCGGCCGATCCCCATGACGACGAACGCGCTCGGATCGAGCCCGAGATGCCTGCGCGCCTCGGCCCGGGGCGGCGCGGACGCGCGCAGGCGCTCCGTCGGGACCCCGCTTGGAACCGACACGTACTGCTCGGGCCGCCCGATGCCGCGCGCCAAATGTTCCTCGGTGCCACGGTCGGTCAGCGTGACGATGCGATCGGTCCACTTCGCGGCCAGACGCTCGAGCGCGATGAAGAGCGCGGTCCGGCCCGTGCCGTAGTAGCCGTAGAAGATGTGGCCGTGCGGCTGGTGGATCACGCCCGGCGCGCGCGCGATCCGCGCGGCCAGACGCCCGACGAATCCGGCCTTCGAGGTGTGCGTGTGAACGATCGCCGGACGCTCGCGCCTGATCAGTCCGACCAGCTGACGGAGCGCGACGAGGTCAGCGAGCGGCGCGAGCTCCCGCCCGAGGGACGGAACGTCCACCACGGGGCACCCGCGGCGGCGCGCGTCGTCGAGCGAGGCCGCGTCGGATTCTCCGAACGACGTGGCCAGCGTGCAGCGATAGCCCGCGCGGGCCAGCGCGACGCACGAGGCGATGGTGTTCTCCGACGAGCCGCCGAGGGTGAGCCGCGTGATGGCGTGCAGGACGCGGAGGCTCATCCCGCGCCCTTTCGGGCGTAGAGCTCCACCGACGGTCCGACCAGGCAGCGGTCGCGCGACATGGCGGCGAGCGCTCTGGCCGACCCCGCGATCGCGACGCGTCCCCACCGCGGCAGGCGCGCGGTCTCGGGGGCTTCCGTGACAGGCTCTCGCACGGCCGCCGTCGAATTCGCGACCTCGAGCACCCCCAGGCCTGCACGCTCCGCGAGGCGGCGGAGCCCCTCGGGCGTGAACGCGAAGTGATGGACGATCGGATAGGCGTCCCATCTCCGGGACCTGGCGAGGGGACCGAGCGCCGTCAGACATCGCACCCACGGCGCATGGAAGCGGGCGTTGGGAACCCGGACGAAGAGCAAGCCGCCGGCGCGGAGCACGCGGTGGGCCTCCCTCACGATAGCGAGTGGCTCGCGCGCCTGGTCGATGACGTTGACCAGCGTTACCGCGTCGACGGTGCCGCTCGCGAAGGGCAGCAGCGCCGCGTCCGCCTGGACCGCGTGGACGTCCGAGCCCCGGCGCGCCACGACGCACGCGGTGTGGGCGAGGTCCGCGCTGACCGCGAGCCAGCGGCGCGCGCGTGCGAGCCCGGACAGATGGCCACCGCCACCGCCCACGTCGAGGAGCCGCGGGCGATCGGCCCCGACGCCTAGACCGGCCAGCCGGTCGAGGAGCGCCTCGAACAGGCTCGCGCGCTCCGCGGTGAGCCGCGCCGGCGGGAAGCGCTGCGGGTAGACGACCTCGTACTCCTGCTGGAGCTCTGCGCCCGTCGGCTGCACGGTCGCCAGGGAGCTCCCGCAGCTCTGGCATCGCCGATAGCGCACGCCGCAATAGACGAGCGCGCTGGGACGAGTCGGCCCACCACAGGCGGGACAGGCGGTCGCCGCGCCGCATTCCGGCGCGGCCTCGCGCGGCGTCGCGGCGCTCTCGCTTCGCCCCGCGACCCGCCAGAGGGCGCGCTCGAGGTCGGCGGTCGCGCGCGGCCAGCCGTAGTGCTGCTCCGAGTGCGCGCGACACGCCGCGCGCAGGCGCTCGTAGCGCTCCGGATCGCGCGTTTTGTCATCGAGGAAGCGCTCGAGGCCGGCGGCCAGCATCTCGGGCGACGTGCCGCCGAAGACCAGGGACGAACAGAGCGGCGTCAGGATCTCCGGCGTCGCGCCGACCGGCGTTCCGAGCACGGGCGTGCCGCAGGCCAGCGCCTCCACGGTGACGAGCCCGAAGCCTTCGAGCTCCCGCGTCGGCAAGACGAAGGCGTCGGCCGCCTGGTAGTAGCGCGGGAGCGCCTCGTCGGGCACGAAGCCCAGGAACTTCACGTGCTGCTCGAGACCCAGCGCGTGGCTCTGCGCCTTGAGGAGCTCGGCGAGCGAGCCGGTGCCCCCGATCAGCAAGAGCGCGTCGGGCCGCCGGTCCTTCACAATCGCCATCGCGCGCAGGAGGCTGTCGAGCCCCATGCGCGATTCGAGATTCCGGACCGTGAGGAGGAGTGACCGGTCCACACCGATCCCGAGCTCGCGCCGCACCGCGCCGCGATCGGCCGCCGGCTGGAACCGGTCCGTCGCCGCCGCGCCCGGGATCACAACGATCCGGTCGCTCGGCACCGCGTAGAGCTTCCAGACCTGGCCCGCCGAGAAGTGGCTGAGGACGTGGACCAGGCCGACGCGGCGCAGGCACGCGCGCTCGAACGCCCACAGCATCGCGGTCCCCGTCGCGCCCACGAGCCCGGCGCGGTGCCGCGCGGTCATCCCCCGGCGCGAGCGGTATTCGAGCGGCGCCGGCGAGTAGAAGCTGTAGAGACTCGGCAACCCGCGGCCAACGCGGGAGACGAGGGCGCCGTACCCGGCGAGCGGTTGGTGCAGGTGCAGGACGTCCGCGCCGTGCCGCGCCAGCTCGTCGGCCGTCGCGCGCCGGGCTCCGAGAATGGAGCTCCTGACGAATCGCGCGATCGATCTCCGGTCGACCGGGAACGGCCGGATGCCGACGCCTTCCCGCTCGAGCGGGCGGGGTACCTCGTCTCCCGGATCGGCGCGGCTCACCACTCGCACGTCATGGCCGCGCGCGGCCAGTCGCCGGGCCTGCTCCCAGAGCATGCGTTCTCCCCCGCCCGCGGGATAGGACGGCGACACGTCGGAGACCATGAGGACACGAAGCCCGTCCCTCATGCGCCCTTCACCGGAATGTGGCGAGACCGTGCTGGTCGAGGTACTCGCGCATCCACACTTCCGCCATCATCAAGGTCCACAGGCGGTCGGCGTGGGTCCGCGCGCCGCTCAGGTGCTCCCGCTTGAGCCGCTCGACGGTGTCGACCTCGAAGAGTCCGCGCGCACGGATCCGCTCGGGCGCCAGGAGCTCGTCCAGCGTCGAGCGAAGGTCGCGACGCAGCCAGTCCCCGAGCGGGATCATGAAGCCCTGCTTGGGATGGGAGAGCACCTCGTCGGGCAGCACGCCGGCGAAGGCGATCTTCAGAAGGGCCTTCAGGCGCCCTCGGGGCATCTTCGTTCGCGAGGGCAGTCCGAGGCTCGCCTCGACGAGCCGGTGGTCGCAGAACGGCGCCCGGATCTCCAGCGAGTGGCTCATGCTCATGCGGTCGGCCATCGCCAGGAGATCGTCGGGAAGATACGCGTCGAGGTCGACCCGGAACGCGCCGTCCACGGGATCGCCGGCGGCGCCGGCGGCGAACGAGGCCCGGCGGGACGCGTCCAGGAAGGGCTCGAGGCGCGCGGCCAGCGCCGGGCGGGCCAGCGCCGCCAGCTCGGCGTCGCTGAAGAAGCGCGTCCATCCGATGTAGCGCTCGCTGGGGGCGGCGTCGGGCTCCGCGGTGAAACGGCGGACGCGATCGCTCCAGTTCCGGCTCCCGCTCGAGTCGGGCAGCCGGCTCGCCACAGCGCGCGAGGCGTGGCGCAGCCAGCGCGGAAGCCGGTGGTGGAGCTGCGACACGCGCAGACCGAGATAGCGCGGATAGCCGCCGAAGGTCTCGTCGCCGCCGATCCCCGAGAGCGCGACCTTGACGTGGCGCGCGGTCGCCTGCGCCACGATGGACGTCGGGATCGCCGAGGAGTCGGCGAACGGCTCGTCGAACGCCCGGACGATCGCCGGGAGCATGGCGCGCACGTCGGGTTCGAGAATCTCCTCGTGGTGATCGGTCTCGAAGCGCCGGGCGACCAGGCGCGCGTACGGCAGCTCGTCGTACGAGGTCGCCGCGCCGCCGCCGAAGCCCACCGAGAAGGTCGCGATGCGACCCGGGGTGATCTCGCGCATGGTGGCGACCACCGCGCTCGAGTCGATGCCGCCGGAGAGAAAGACGCCCAGCGGCACGTCGCTCTCCAGGCGCAGCCGGACCGCCTCGCGCAACTCGTCGCGCATCGCGGCGGCGCTCTCGGCGAGGCCCGGGCCGTGGCGCGGCGGCGAACCCGCCGGCGGCAAGCGCCAGTAACGGGCGAGAGTGAGGCGGCCGTCGGCGAGGGTCGCCGTGTGGGCCGGCGGGAGCTTGTGAATCGAGTCGAAAATCGACCGGGAAGCCGGCGTGTAGCCGAAGGCCAGGTAATGCTGGAACGCCGGCCAGTCGAGCGCGCGTGAGACCGCCGGATGACAGAGGAGCGCCTTGGGCTCCGAGGCGAACAGGAAGAGATGGCCCTGATGCCAGTAGTAGAGCGGCTTCTTTCCCAGCCGATCGCGCGCGAGGAACAGCCGGCGCCGCACGGTGTCCCAGATGGCGAAGGTGAACATGCCTCGCAGTCGCTCGACACAGGCCTCGCCCCACGCGATGTACGACTGCAAGATCACCTCGGTGTCGCTCCGCGTGCGGAAGGTGCACCCCTCCGCCTCGAGCGTCTTCCGGAGCTGGCGAAAGTTGTAGATCTCGCCGTTGAAGACGATCCAGTAGCGCCCGGCCGGATCGCTCATCGGCTGCTGGCCCGTCACCAGATCGATGATCGCCAGCCGCGTCATCCCGAGCCCGACGTCGTCGGACGAGTAGATCCCCGAGTCGTCGGGCCCGCGGTGCTTGAGGAGCCCGAGCATCGCGGGCAGGAGCTCGCGTGCGGTCGGCCCGACGTGGCCGGCGATGCCGCACATCTAGCGAGTCTCCGACCGCGTCACGCCGACGCCCCGCGGCGATCCGCGACGGTGCGCAGGAGCTCGAACACGCGCTCCGACGTCCGCGCCGCCGTGAACAGGCCGGCGCGCGCCAGCGCGCGCCGGCGCAGGTCGCCGGCCAGGGCGGCGTCGGCCAGGACACGGGCGATTGTCGCGGCAATCTCGGGCTCGCGCTCCGGATCGAACAGGAGGCCGGCGTCGTCGACCACCTCGGGCAGTGCGGCGCGGTTGGAGACCGCGATCGGCGCGCCACAGGCCATCGCCTCGAGCACGGTCGATCCGAATCCCTCCTCGAGCGACGCCGACACATAGAGCGCGGCCCCCGAGTAGAGACACGGCAGATGCTCGTCGTCGATGCGTCCGGGAAAGATCACCCGGTCCGCCACGCCGTGCTCCTCCGCGAGCCGGGCGAGCGCGGGCCGGCCTTCTCCGTATCCGCCCGCCAGGACGAGCATGTGACGGCGGCGCTCGGCGTCGGGAAGCAGCGCGAAGGCGCGGACCAGTCGCGCCAGATTCTTGTGCGGCATGAAATTGCCGACATAGAGGACGTAGGGCGGCGCGACGCCGTAGCGCGCGGCGACCGCGGGGGTGAGCGGCGTCGGCTTGAACTCGGGGCCGAGCGCGACCGGGATGACGCTCACCTTCGACGATCTGACGCCGAGCTGCGCCGCGATCGCGCGCCGGGAGTATTCCGAGTCGGTGACGATGGCCGCCGACCGGCGCGCGTACATCCGGGCCAAGCGCGTGATCGTCGCGTCGTAGACGGGGCGGTGGCGTCCCGGGTAGCCGATGAAGTAGAGATCGTGGATCGTCAGCACCACCGGGCACGGCGCCATCAGGGGCATCTTGTAGTAGGGCGACAGAAACACCGCAGGGCGGTCGCGCGCAAGGGCGCGCGGCAAGGTCACCTGATCCCACCACTGGGCCCACGGCGCGCGCAGCACGGTGAAGTCGACGCCCGGCAGCGCATCGGGAAGCCGCGCGCCGTCGTCGCCGTAGACGACGCACGAGGCACCGGCGCGCGAGGCGGCCCGCAGTACCTCGAGTAGATACCGGCCGATCCCGGTGCGCACGCCCGGCCGGAACTCGCGTCCGTCAACGGCGAGCCGCATGGCCCCCGAGCACCTCCGTGTACACGCGCTCGACCGCGTCGACGTGGGCCGTCAGGCTGAACCGCGACTCCGCGCAGGCGCGGCCGGCGGCGCCGAGCCGCGCGGCTCGGGCCGGATCGTCCAGCAGCGAGCGGACCGTGTCGGCGAGCGCCCGAGGGTCGGATGCCGGCACGAGCACCCCGGTCTCGCCGTCGCGCACGATCTCGGGAACGCCGCCGACGGCGGTGGCGACCACGGGGCGCGCCATCGCCATCGCCTCCACCACCACCCGACCGAATCCCTCGTTCACCGAGGGCAGCACGAACACGTCCGCGACGGCCAGCACGTCGGGGACGTCGTCGCGCCATCCGGTGAAGTGCACTTGCGACGCGAGACCGAGGGCCTGGGCCTCGCGCGAGAGCGCCGCCTCGAGCTCGCCCGCGCCCACCAGCACCCAGTGCACGCCGGGCCTCGTCCGCTCGATCCGGGCGGCGGCTTCGAGCAGGTGGCGGTGGCCCTTCTCGGCGACGAAGCGCCCGATCGACAACACGAGAGGCGATGAGGACGGCACGCCGAGCGCCGCGCGCAGCACCGGCGAGGGCGCGCGCGGCACGAAGCGCGCAAGATCGATGCCGTTCGGGACCAGCCTCACCTTCCCCGCCGCCCGGCAGAATCGCCGGGTGACCGCGTCGGATGTCGCGATCACGCCGGTCGCCAGCGCGTAAAGCGCGCGGTCGACCACGCCGTCGCTCTCCGCGATCCGGACGTGCCAGATCACGGGCCGGCCCGTCGAGCGTCCGGCGAGGCCTCCGTACATCATGGCGCGCGAGCCGTTGGCGTGGATCAGCCCGGCGCCGGTCGTGCGCGCGAGCCGGCCGAGCGCTCGCACGCTCCTGAGCATCGCGTAGCCGGGGCACCGGAGCGTGGGGAGCGGGACGACGTGAATCGGCAGTCCGAGATCGCGTCCGCGCGCCGCGACCGCGCCGTCGTCCGGGACGACCAGGCCCGGCGCCCAACGGCGGCGATCGAGTCCGCGCAGCAGATCGAGCATGCTCAGCTCGCCGCCGCCGACGATGGCGCCGTGGTTCGATACGACCAGGATGGGCGTGGGGCGATCCGGTCGCTCATCCACGCTCGCTCACCGCCAGGATCCGCAGCCGGTCACCCGGGGCGGGATCGAAGTCGCGAAGCACGTCGAGCCCGGGCGGAGTCGGCCCCCAGAGCAGCGGGATCAGGCGCCGTCGATCGAACGGAAGCTCGCGGCTGTCGAGGATGACGAGACGGGCGCCGGCCTTGCGTGCCGCGGCGAGCAGATCGTCGGGCCCCACGCGCGGCAGCGGGATCCAGCGCCGCTCGCTGTAGAAGGCGACGAACGGCTTGCGGTCGAGGAGCACCGCGTCGCGGGGCTGGGTCGAGGCGATCCAGCGCGCCGCCTCCCGGTACACGAGGGCGCCAGAGTCGGGTCTGAGAACGGGCTGGAACGTCCACGGCGCCAGCACCAGCGCGACCAGGAGGACCAGCGCCGCGGAGAAGGGCAGACCACGCCGCGCGTCGGTCGGCGTCACGGCGGCCCACAGCACGCCGACCGCCGCGAACGGCAGTACGAACGGCAGCGCGGGCAGGAAGATCCGCGAGTCGACGTGAAAGGCGAGCGACACGAAGGGCGGCAGCGCCGCGGCGAGCAAGAGGCCGTCACGCGTGAGCCAGCCGCGCATCTTCGAGCGCGCCAGGACGCCGGGAAGCACCAGCAGCATCAAGACCCACGGCAGGAGATCGGGCAGCGCGTATTTCTGAAAGAGGAGCGCGTTCTCGAGGATGCGCATCGGCAGCGGGTCGGGCTCCGACGCGGCGCCCACCGCCAGCGGCAAGTTGTGATCGATCTTCCCGCTGAGCGTGGGATGCCCCCAGACCTCGGTGAGGTACCAGACGTACGGCGCCGCGACGACCACGAAGACGAGCACGGCCGCGCCCGCCCAGGGCAGGAGCGCGGCGGCGCGGGCACGGCCCCGGGCGATCAGAAAGATCACGATCGCGACCAGGCCGACGAGGTAGATGGCCGCCTCCGGGCGCGCGAGGTACGCGAGCCCGAGGCACAGGCCGCCCAGCGCCACCAGGGCACCCGGGCCGTTGACCAGGCCGCGCCGCGCGACGTAGACGCCCGACACCAGAAAGAACGTGTAGGTCGCCTCACAGAGCACGGAGGCCGAGTTCAGGACGAGCCGCGGATGGATCGCCAGCAGGACGGCGGTCAGCAAGGCGGCCTGCCGGCCGACGGTTTCTCGCGCCAGCGCGAAGGCGGGCACGATCACGAGCGCGCCGAAGAGCGCGGAGACCCATCGGCCCGCCGTCTCCCATTCGCCGACGAGCGGCTGGGCGAGCGCGATGCAGAGCGGATAGAGCGGGTGGTAGAGCGGATCGAAGGGCGAGCCGCTCGCGTGCACCTGCCTGGCGATCGTCACGTAGATGACGCCGTCGTGGTCGATCAGGGGCAGGAACTCGGCGACGAGCGCCCGGATGGCGAGCGCGACGGCGGCGACCGCCAGCGCCGGGATCACGCGCCGCCTCGCGCGATCGTCTCGTAGAGCGCCGCGGTCGCCTTGGCGCTTTCGGCCCAGGACCACACGGATGCGGCCAGCGCGCGGGCGGCGCGCGCCATCCGGGCCGCGCCCTCGGGATCGGCGAGCACGGCGGCGAGCGCCGCGACCAGCGCCGGCGTGTCGCCGGGCTCGACCAGGCGCGCGGTGACGCCGTCCGTGAGGAACTCGCGGAAGCTTCCGACCGCGGTGGCGACCACGGGCGCGCCCAGGTCGCAGGCGAGCCTCAGCGACCCGCTGTCGGTGATATCGCGATAGTTGAACACCGCGACGTCGGCGGCGGTGAAGTAGGCGGCGACCTCCTCCTCCCCCGGCACATAGCGGGGCCGGAAGATCACCGCGTCCTCGGCCGCCTCTCGTCGGATCGCGTCTCGATACTCGGCCTCGCTGCCGATCAGGAGCGGCCCGGCGATCACCAGGCGCGCGTCGATGCCCCGCCGGCGCAGCTCGGCGATGGCGGCGATCGCGCCGAAGAGTCCCTTGTACGGGCGGATCGCGCCGAAGGCGAGCACGATCTTCCCCTCGCGCGGCAGTTCGAGCCGCGCGCGCGCGACGGACCGATCCGGCCGGTCGTCCGTCCCGAAGAAGCCGGCGCTGCCATGGTGAATGAGCTCGATCCGCGCGGCCTCGCCGAGCCGCCGGCGCGCCACCTCCTCGGCGCGCTGCGTGTGGACGACGACCGCGTCGGCGGCGGCCAGGCAGCGCCAGAGCGTCCAGTCGTCCCAGCGGATGCGCTCGTGCGACCGGATGTTGTGTGCCGTCATCACGACGGGCCGTCGCCGCCGGACCCAAGGCCAGAGGACAGCATCGAGCCGTGTCGAGATCAGGCTCTGCACGTGGACGACATCCGGTCGCGCCCGGGCGATCGCCTGCCGGAGGGCCTTCACGTTGCCAAGGTAGCCGGCGTCGCCGGCGAAGCAGCGCTCGACCTCGAAGCGCGCCGGCAGGCGCTCGAGCTCCCATTTGCGGTTGGTGAGGAGCGACACCTCCACGCCGGTCCCGGCGAGCGCCGCGCACAGATCCCACGCGTAATGGGCGATGCCGCCCCAGCCGCCCGTCTCGACCATCGCGGCCTTCATGGCGCGCGCATGAGCCGGGACGACCCGAGCGAGCGCAGCAGGCGCGCACACGCCGCCCCTCGCTCGGCGAGCATCGCCGCGCGCTGCCGGCCGACGGGCGGATAGCGCAGAACGAGCGCGGCCATCCGCGTGAGCGCGGCGAGGACGACGGCCGCGCGGAGGATCGCGGCGGCGGCGCGGCCGTGATGCTTGCGGAAGTATCGGACGTAGCTCAGGTAGTACTCGACCTGGCGCACGGATGTCTGCCGGGTGCTGGCGCCGTGACGGTGAACGGCGCGGGCGGCGGGACACAGGGCGATCGAGTGTCCCTGGCCGCGAAGCCGACGGCAGAGGTCGGTCTCCTCGAAGTACATCCGGAAGCCCTCGTCGAAGCCCCGTACCGCCTCGAACGCGGCGCCGCGGAGCATCATGACCGAGCCCGACACCGTGTCGACTTCTGTCGCGGCCGTGAGATCGCTGTCCTCGTAGTAGAAGCGCCTCACCCACCGATTGCGTGGCGCCAGCGTGTGGACGAGGAGCACCTCGCCGAGCGCCATCCCGAGCGTGGGAAACCGCTTGGCCGACGGCTGCGGCCGTCCGTCCGGATACGCGAGCGCCGGTCCCACCAGGGCGCAGGAGTGATTCATGGACAGGAACCGGCGAAGCTCCCGGAGGCTCTCGGGCTCGAGCACGACGTCGGCGTTCATGGCGCAGACGTGAACCGTGCGTTCCGTCGCCGCCGCCCGGTTCACCGCGGCGCCGTAGCCGGGGTTGTCGGGATTCTCGAGCACGGTGACCTCGGGATACGCGCGGCGCACGGCCTCGACGGTGCCGTCGGCCGAGCCGTTGTCGGCCACGATCACACGCGCGTCGAGCCCGTCGGTCGCCCGCCGGACGGAGGCGAGCGCCTGGAGCGTGAGCTCGCGCGTGTTGTAGCTGACGACGATCACCCCGGTGTCGCGGCTCATCGGGTCAACGCCCGGCCGCCGCCCGGAGGAGGCTCTTGCCGAGGAGCCACGGCGCCTCGCGCTGCCACGGCACCGTGACGACCGACGCTGCGAAGCGCCGCCGCGCCTCGCGCCAGTCGCCGCAGGCATAGGCCTCCTTGCCCAGCCAGTTGTGCGTGTCGGCGATGATGCGGCGTCCGACGTTGCCGAGGCTCTCGAGCGCGACCGGCCGGGTCCGGTTGATCTTGTCGAGGACCAGGAATCGGCTCCGGTCCATGCGGGCGCGGTCCTCGCTCATCCCGTCGGGCCTGATCCGATAGGTCACCAGCACGGCGGGCGTGTACCGCGCCTCGGCGATCAGGGACAGGCGCAGCCACATGTCCCAGTCCTCGAGCGCGGTCAGCCGCTCGTCGAACCCACCCGCCACCTCGAGCGCCGTGCGGCGGACGAGCGGCGCGATGGCCGGGATGAAATTGCCGTGGATCAGCTCGGGAAAGAGCCAGCCGTCGAGGGCGCGCGATGCGTAGCCGAAGCGCTCCGAGGCCCTCGCCGTCGCCCCCGTCGCCACCGTCTCCATGAGGACGTCGCAGTAGGTCCACCCAATCGCGTGCGAGCGTTCCAGCACCTCGAGCTGGGCGGCGAGCTTCGTCGGCGCCATGACATCGTCGGCGTCGAGAAACGACACGAACTTCCCGTGCGCCGCCGCGAGCCCGGCGTTGCGGGCCGCCGACAGGCCGCGGTTCTCCTGCCGGAGCACGCGGACACGAGCGGCGTAGCGGGCCAGCACCGCCGGTGTCTCGTCGGTCGAGCCGTCGTCGACCACGATGATCTCGAACGCGCTCACCGTCTGGGCCAGCGCGCTGTCGATCGCGGCGCCGACGAAGCGCGCGTGGTTGAAGGTGGGGATGATCAGGCTCGCTCTCACCGGATCACCTCGTAGATGACGTTCTCCCGGTCGCCCCACGCGAAATTCGGATCGCTCGTTCCCTGACGGGGATGGATGCGGACCTGCGCGGGCGGCGGGACGAGCCCCGTCAACAGATGATCGACGAAGCGGCCCAGGTCATACGTGTGCGTGTAGAAGCCGCGCTCGAACCGCTCGTCGCGCTTGCGGCGAAGCCGGAGCGGCCGGGGCGGCAGGTAAAAGACGAGGATGAGCTTGCGCCGCGCGCGCGCGTACATGCGCTGCACCGCCGGCGCGTAATCGGGCAGGTGCTCGAGGATGTGCCGGCACAGCACGGCGTCGAACTCGCCGGGCGGCCGGTCCAGGTCGTAGAGCGAGCTCTCGCGAAACCGCGCGGCCTCCGCCGGAAACCGCTCGCGCGCCGCCGCGACGAACTGTGCGGTCACGTCGATGCCCAGGTAGTCGAGGTCAGGCCGTTTCTCGCGGATCAGCTCGAACATGACCCCGGTGCCGCAGCCGACGTCGAGCACCGAGGTCATGCCCTCGAGCAGCTCGACCGCCTTGAGCCGCGAGGGATGGTCACGGCCCTCGTGGCCGACCCGGAGGAAGTCGCGGACCTGAGCCGGCGTGAATCGGCGCCAGGTCTCCTTGAGCCTCGTGGCTCTCACCCCTGGAGCACCGTCCGCCAGTCGGCCACGAACTCGACGCGCCAGGCCGGGCCGCCGATGAGGCCGGCGAACAGGACGTACGCTGCCGCCGACACGCCGAGAGCGACGAGCAGCGAGGTCAGGTCGTGGATCCAGACGGCGACGAGCGCGGCGAGGACCGCCGCGCTGCCTAGGCTCGCCGCGAGCGGGACGCGCAGGGCCGACAGGATGCGCACCGGCGCCAGCCGGCGCACGCTCGTCGCCGTGTACGACACGCCCGCGCACGCGAGGGCCGCGCTGGCCACCGCAAATCCGACGAAGCCGAGCCACGGCACCAGCGCGACCGTGATCACCCACAAGAGAACGGCGCTCACCACGTTGAGCCGGAAGACCAGATCGGCGCGCCCCAGGCTGTAGAGCGTGTGCACGAAGATCGTCGAGGTGCCGCCGATGAAGGCGGACAGGCAGAAGCACCGCACCGCGGGCACCGCGGGCATCCACGTCTCGCCGAAGACGAGGCGGACGACCGGGTCCGCGCCGGCGAAGAGCAGCGCGGCCGCCGGGTACAGGACAGCGGTGACGCGGTTCAGCGCCCGCGCCGTGGCCTCGGCGAATCGTGCGGTATCGGCCTGGAGGCTCGAGAGCGCGGGGAACAGGACGCGCCCCGCGACGCTGACGACCTGCAGCGGCAGGAAGGCGAGGGCCGAGGCCCAGTTCAGAAATCCGACACCGGCGACGCCGCTCCACGCCGTGACGAACGTCGGCACCACCGCGTCGCCGGCGATCCCGACCAGGACGCTGCCCTGGAACAGGACACCGAACTTCAACACCGGCGCCAGCTCGCGCCAGCTCCAGCGGAACGTCGGCCGCCACCGCGCCGCCGTCCAGAGCACGAGCAGGTTGATCGCGCGCGCCGCGAGCGCGCCCGCGACGAAGCTCCAGAGCCCGGCGCCGGCCAGCGCCGCGCCTACCGCCACCGCGTAGAACGTCACGGTGTCGGCGGTCTCGGCCGCCGTGAGCTCCAGGTAGGCGAGCCGCCGCTCGAGTAGGACCGTTGCCGGCATGCGAAACGACGCCAGCACGACGAGCACCGCGAGCCAGCGCAGCGGCGTCGTCACGTCGCCCGGCACGCCCGGCCACCGGGCGACCAGCGGCGCCGCGGCGGCGATCATGATGCCGAGCGCCAGGGCGACACCGAAGGTGGCGGTGAACGCCGCGGTCAGCCCCGTCGCCGGGTCGAGGTCGCGCCGCTGGATCAGCGCGGCGCCGAGCCCGAGCTCGCTGGCTCGCACGCCGAGCGAGATCACGAAGAGCAGGATGGCGTAGAGCCCGAAGACCTCCGGCGTCAAGAGCCGCGCCAGCGCGATGCTACCGGCCGCGGTGACGGCGACGCCGACGATCCGCTGGGCGCCCAGCAGCAGGAAGCTTCGAAGCGTCCGACCCCGGAGGCCCGGCGAGTGCGCGAGGCTCATCGACCTCCGTGCTCGCGCACGTAAGCGTCGACGACCTTCCGCCACGAGCCCTGCGCTCGCAGGATGAGCTCGACCAGCTCGCGCACCGCTCCGTACCCGCCGCGGGCGCGGGTGACCACGTGGGCCACCGCCTTCACCGTCGCCGACGCGTCGGCCACGGTGGCCGCGAGCCCGGCGACCTGCAGGGCCGGGATGTCGAGGAGGTCGTCGCCGATGAACGCGACCGCGTCGGGGGCCAGGTCGAATTCGGCGCGAAGTGCCTCGACGGACTCCCCTTTGCGGCGCGCCCCCAGCACGACCGAGTCGACGCCCAGCTTGGCGCCCCGCGTCTTCGCGATGGGGCTCGACTCGCCGGTCACCAGCGCCGTGCGGAGCCCGGCGCGCTTGGCCAGCGCCAGACCGATCCCGTCGTGAGTGTGGAACGACTTCAGCTCTTCCCCGCGATCGGACAGGATCATGCGTCCATCGGTGAGGACGCCGTCGACGTCCATGACGAGGAGCCGGATCTTGCGCGCCCGCGCGACAACCGCGCGCGAGGGCATCACGCGAAGCGCCCGGCCAGTCGGGCGGGGGTCGCCGGAAGCGGCAGCTTCTCTTCCTGGGCCAGACCGGGCAGCGCGACGACGATGGCGGCGAAGAACCAGAAGGGCTCCATGACGCGCACGATGATGAACGTGTTGGCGCCGATCGCGTGACCGAGCAGGCCGACCGTACCGGCGACGAAGCCGAGGGCGAGCCCGCGGTCCTCCGGCACTTCGAGCGCGCGGAACGAGGCGACCCCGGCCTTCAGCAGGGCCCAGATCAGGACGAGGAACGCCGCGAACCCCACGAGGCCCGTCTCGACCAGCGTGCGCGCGAACTGCTGGTCCATGAACGCGAACCCCGTCACGCCGTAGCCGAAGATGGGCCGGTGCGTCCAACCATCGATGGCCTGCTTGACGCTGATGAGTCGCGCCGACGTCGACGGATCGAGCCCGACGGCGCCGACCCGGACCGTGGGCTGGCCGCGCTCCGGCTCGAACGTGTAGCGGACTCGCTTCGCGACCGTGTCGGGCAAGAGCGCCAGGGCGAGCGGCGAGGCGACCAGCAGGGCGAGGAGCGCGCCGATCATCACGCGACGCCGGCTCGAGAGCACGGCCATGACGGCGGCGGCCGGAAGCAGGCCGACATAGGAGGTGCGGGAGAGCGTGAACATGAACGGAATCGACATGAGGCCGAGCAGCCCGAGATAGATGGCCCGGGTGCGCAGGCGCAGTGTCTCGAGCGCGATCCCGCCCGCCACCATCATCAAGAGCAGGAGGTAGCCGCCGAAGGTGTTCGGCTCGCCGTCCCGGCCCTCGAACGGCGCGGAGACCCGCTGCCCACTCGGGATCTGCGTCATGCCGATGAGGCTCACGATGACCGCGGTCACGAACGCCGCCGTGACAAAGCGCCAGGCCTGACGGCGGTCGACCAGGTTGTTGACGACCATGTAGTAAACGACGAAGTACTCGACATACTTGAGGACGTAGAAGAACCCGCCGACGCCCGCGACGGTGCCGGTCAGGTAGCCGATCAGGGTCGCGATGGCGGTCGCCGCCACGTAGGCGAGGATCGGGCGGTTGAGCGGCGTCTTCACCGCGATGCCGAGCTCCTTGTTCACGGCGGTCTTCGCGAGCCAGCTCAGCGCGACGACCAGCAGCAGGACATCCTCGCTCCGTACGACGATCCGGCGGCTCTCAGCGATGGTGCCGCCGCTCGCCCCGAACTGGGGCGAGAGCAGCATGGAGAAGATCACGAGGTAGAGGCCGATCTCCGTCTTGACGAAGACGACGAGGAAGACGGCCATAGCGGCGGCCAGGACGAGGGGCGAGTCCACCCGCGCCCTACTTCACGCGCACGACCTGGTTGACCAGGCCGAGACGTATCAGCTCCTGACCCTTCGTCTCCGCTTCCCGCTGCGTGGCGAAGTTGCCGTGCCGGATGGCGAACGTCACCGCCTCGCCCGGCTGGACGGCGATGCGCACCGCGTGACCGCTCGCCCGCAGCCGCTCCGCCGTCTGCACGGCACCGCGCAGCGGGAGCGGCAGGCCGACCTGGACGCTCAGCGGCTCGCGCTCGCCCACCACGAACGCGCCGCCGAATCCCTGCTCCCGCAGGGCGGCGATCAGCGCCTGGGCGTCGCGCGCGCTCGGCAGCTTCTCGATCAGCACGGCGTAGAGCGCCGCGCCGGTCTGCTGGCGGAAGCGCACGGTCTGGTAGCCGGCCTCGTTCAGCTGCCGCTCGACGCGCTCCGCCTCCGGCGCGGTCATGAACGGCCCGAACTCGATCGCGAAGCGCGCCGCGGACGCCGGACCGCCGCTGCCCGGCATCGCCGGGGCGGGCCTGGCCGGCGTCGGCGGCGCCGCGACCGCGGGCGGCTCGACCATCATCGTCGCGCCGGCGACGTCGGGCTGGATGGCCGCGGGCGCCTCGAGGGGCGGCGCGGGCGTCTCCGGAGCGAGCGTGACGGGCGGCACGAGCGGTGTCGCCGCGCGAGGCGACGCGGCATCGCCCGGGGCCGTCGGCGGCGCCTCGAGACGCTGGCGCAGGAGCTCCTTCGGGCGCGGGGCGCCGCCGAACCAGCCCAGCCGCCAGCCGGCGAGGGCGCCGAGCGCGCCCACGAGCAGGACGACGAGCAGCGCCAGCCAGAGACGCCTGGGCAACCAGCTGCCGAGGTCCAATTTCCTCACGAGCTCGGGCGGTTCGTCCGCGAGCACGTCGTCCGCGGCGGGGAACGGGGCGACAGCGGCGCTGGGGGCCCCTGGGCCGACCTTGTCGATCGACACCGCCGCGGCGTCGGCGCCGCCCTCGCGATGGAAGAGGCGGCCGAAGAAGCCGCGCACTTGCTGCAGCCGCTCCTTGCGCGAGTCGACGACCGTCTCCTCGCCGTAGTAGTGCGTGTAGTACTGCGTGTAGGCGTACCCGGCGATCTCCGTCTTCACGTCATTCAGCACGACGCCCCACACCTTGCCGCCGACGTTCTCCACGTGAACCTTCGCGCGCTTGAGCACGAGGCGGCCGACCTTGCCGGCCTGGTAGACCAGCACGACGCCGTCGGCCTGGGAGGCGACGATCGCCGAGTCGGTGACGGGCAGAATCGGCGGCGTGTCGACGAGGACGATGTCGTACACGTCGCGCACCGAGTGGAGGAAGCCGGTCATCGCCGGCGTCGAGAGCAGCTCCGACGGGTTGGCCGGCACCGGACCTGCCTCGATGATGTGCAGGTTGTCGAGACCGGGGGCGGCCATGATGTCCTCCATCTCGAACCGCCCCATGAGGATGTCGGCGACGCCCCGGACGCAGTCGCGCCACTCGGCGCTACCGACGAGGATGTTCGAGAGGCCGGGCTCGCGCTCGATGCCGAAGAACCGGTGGATGCTCGGCCGCCGCATGTTCGCGCCGATCAGCAAGGTCTTCAGGCCGCTCTGGGCCATCGTGAGCGCCAGGTTCACGATCGTGGTGGTCTTGCCCTCCTGCAGGGTCGGGCTCGAGACCACGAGGACCTTGCCGGACCGCTCCATGCGCGCGAACTGGATGTTCGTGCGCAGGGTCCGGTACGCCTCGGCGACCGGCGACTTCGGATCGAAGTGCGTGATGAGGAGCGAATGGCTCAGCAGGGATTCGGGATCGATCTGGGCCAGCGCCGGGCGGCGTTCGAGGATGCGCTGCACCGTCTCGCGCGAGTCGATGTGCGGCACGACGCCCAGCACCGGCACGCCCAGGTACGCCTCGACGTCCTCGATGGTGCCGATCGACGTGTCGAGATTCTCCCGGATGAAGGCGAGCACCAGGCCCACCGCCAGGCCCACCAGCGCGCCGATCATGAATGTGTTCAGCATCTCGCCGCCCAGGGGCGCGTCCGGCTCCGTGGCCGGGCGCACGATGGTCACCTCGTCGCCTTGCTCGGCCTCCTTGATCAACGCCTCCTGGTGCTTCGTCTTCAGCAACGCCAGGAGCTCGTCGTTGGTCTTGGCCTCGCGCTGGAGCCGCTGCAGATTGAGCTCGACCGACGGCAGCTCGCGGTTCTTCTGCTGCAGCTCGCCAATCTGCCGGTTCAAGAGCTCCTCGCGGCCGCGCAGCATCGCGATCTGCGCCCCGACCTCGCGCCGCATCTCGGCGCGGATCTCGGCCATGCGGTCGTCGATCGCCTGCAGGCGCGGATGCTGGCTGGTCACCTCGAGGGCCAGGTTGTTCCGCTCGAGGAGAAGCTCCGAGTACGTGGTCTGGAGCTTCTGCATCGCCGGATTGGTGGTCTCGATGAAGATGCGCTCCGACGCGCGCGCCGCGTCGACACGGCTCAGCCGATCCTGGATCGCCTCGAGCTCGATCCGCTGCTGGCGCGTCTTTTCGATCTCCCCTCGCACCTGGGTGAAGACCGCGAGCAGCACCGTGGACTCGGCGCCGGGCGCGATGATCCGGTTGGCCTCCCGGAATGCCCAGATCTCTGCCTCGGTGCGCCGGGATCGCGACTCGACGTCCTTGAGCTGGCTCTCGATGAACCGCCGCGCTTCGGAGACGCGGGAGTTCCGCTGCGACTTGTTGAACTCGCGGTACGCCTCGGCGGTGGCGTTGGCGAGGTCGCGCGCCTCGCGCGGATTCGGCGAGATCGCGGTGATCTCCAGGATGCTCGTGCTCGGGACCCGGGCGACCCGGAGCTTGGCGTTGATCGCGTCGAGGACGGCCCAGTAGGTCTTCGCGTCGCGCGGCCCCCCGGCGGCGCTCATGTCCGGCAGCCGCCCCAGCCGCTTGGCGACCGACTCGAGGATCGGATAGCTCTTGATCAGCGAGACCTGCGTCTCGATCGAGTCGGCGCTCGAGTAGGAGAGCACCTCCACGAGCAGCCCGGACATCTGGGTCGACTGCTCGTACTTGACCGCCGCGGTCCCCTGGAAGTTGGGGACCTTTTGCCGGGCGAGTCCGAGGCTGAGCAGGGCCACCAGCGCGGTCGACGTGATGATGATCATGCGCCGGCGGCGCACGATCAGCCAGTAGTCGCGCAGGTTCATCTCGTACTGCGCCATCAGATCACCGCCCGCCTTCCGCCACCGCGCCGGTGATGTAGAGGAACGGCGCCTCCGCCAGGTCGGTCGTCTTGGGCGATGCCAGGCGCTGGCCCTTGCCGTCGGCCACGATCTCGACGCGCGGGCGCAGCGGATGATTGCGGTTCACCGCCGTCACGCGACCGACCTCGCCCGTGTTCAGGCGGACCAGGGTCCCCGGCGGAAACACCGAGATCTCCGATAGCAGCGCCTTGACCAGCGCCGAGGGAAAGAGCTCGTGCTTGGTGCGCACGATCTCGCGGATCGCCTCGTGCGGTCTGAGCCGCGGCCGCGGCGGCGGCGGCATCGTGAGGCCCGTGTAGGTGTCGATCAGGCCCAGGATCTTGGCGTCCTGGCTCGACGCCGCGCCGTGGAGACCTTGCGGGAAGCCCTGGCCCTGCTCGCGCTCGTGATGCTGCAGCACCGCGTCGGCGATCGCCTCGGCGGGCGGCGACCACCGGCGGATCCACTCCACCGACAGGCGCGGGTGCGAGCGGTAGAGCGCCTGCTCCTCGGCGGACAGCGCGTCGAGCCGGCGCAGGAGACCTTCGGGCAATTGCCAGAGCCCGACGTCGATGAGACAGCCGGCCATGCCGAGCTGAACCCGTGGCGCCCGCTGGTAGCCGACGCTCGCGCCGATGGCGACCGCGAGGATCGCGACCCTGGCCTGGTGGACGGCCAGGTAGTCGACGCCCGCCGGTTCGGAGGCGTTGTTGGCCACCCAGAAGAGCTCGCCCGACCGCTCCAGCGACGCCGCGCTGCGCTCGATGAGCCGCTCGAGCTCCGCCCACGGGAACACGTCGTTGGTGCGCATGATCTCGCGGACCCGCGCCAGAAAGAGCTGCATCTCGGTGAAGAGCGGCTCGGCGCTCTCGACCGGCATCTCGGGGAACGCGGGCTCGAGGGGCAGCGGGTCGAGATTCAGCTCGACGGGACGCGGCGGCTCGTCGTGCTGCGTGGGCGCCTCGGCGGCCGGACGGGCCCGCGGCGGGGCCGGCGGGGCGGGCAGCGCCGCGGGCGGTGCTGCCGGGGGCGCCGGCGCTGCCGCCGCGTCCGCTGGCTTGTCGCGGACGATGCCCCGGACGACGTCGCTCATCCGGACCATCAGGCCACTCCGACCAGGTCCTTGACCACCTCGGCGATGATCCTTTCCCCGATCTCCTTCACGCGCTTCGAGTACCCGACCAGCAGGGCGACGTCGCACACGTTGTTGATCTCGCGCGGCGTGCCGTGCGTGAAGTCGAAGATGAGCTTGATCGCCTCGGGCGTGAAGATCTGGGTCGTCTGGCCGGCCATCCGGAGCCGGTGGCCGATATAGCTCGCCGTGTGCGTCGGGTCGAGGGTCTTGAGGTGATACCGCAGCGTGATCCGCTGATCGAGGTGCTTGAGGCGGTGGATCTTCGGGCCGAGCTCGGTCGAGCCGATCAGGAGCAGCGTCACCAGGAACCGGTCGTCGGTCTGGAAGTTCATGAGCAGCCGGAGCTCCTCGAACACTCCGTCGTCCTCGATGAGCTGCGCCTCGTCGACGATGACCACGGTGTCGCGACCGGCCTGGTAGTTGCGGAAAAGCAGGTCGTTCAGCCGATGCAAGAGCTCGGGCTTGCGCGTCTCCGCGGTCTCGACGCCCAGCTGGTAGAGCACCTCGCGCAGGAGGTCGACGGGGGTCGAGCCGGGATTGGTCAAGAGACCGATCTCGTAGCGCTCGGCCTCGAGCCGCTGGATGAGGGCGCGCGAGAGCGTGGTCTTGCCGCAGCCGTACTCGCCCGTCAGCATCCCGCAGCCCTTGCGGTGCCGCACCGTGTAGACCAGACGCACGAGGGCCTCCTCGTGCTCGGGCGACAGGTAGAAGAACTTCGGGTTCGGCGAGTTGTCGAAGGGCGGCTCGGAGAGCTCCCAGTACGCCTCGTACATGGGTCAGTTCACCTGGCCGTGGAAGATGAAGTAGAGGCCGGTGTAGGCCGTGGCCAGGGTTGCGATCGTCGACAGGATCGTCACGTAATCCTGCCACCACTTGACCGCCACTTCCGGCACCGTCACGACCGCGCCCGGCTCGAGCGGCGGCGCGTCGGCCATCGCGTAGGTCTTGCCGTTTCGGAACGTCACGACCGTGTTGTCGAGCCGGCCTCGGTTGGTGGCGCCGCCGGCGAGCGCGACGTAATCGCGCGCCGAGAAATCGGGGCGGAAGTCCTGCCCGCCCGGCGTCTTCACCTCACCGAGGATGAATACCCGATCCTCGGCGACTGGCAGGAGGACCACGTCGCCGTTCTGAAGCAGGATGTTCGGTGTGTCGTCCCGCTCGACGAACATCCGGTAGAGATCGATCGGGATCCGCTGGCGCGGGCCGGACGTGCCGCTGCGCTCGATCAGCGCGAGGCGAAGGTCGGCGTACACGGCGGCCCCGCCCGCCCGCGTCACGACGTCGCGAACGCGATCGCCCTGCGCCAGCTCGATGCGCTGCAGGATCGTGGCCTTGCCGGCGACCTGCGTCCTGCTGCTCTCGGCGGTGCCGTTGAACGCGCCGCGAACCTCGACCAGATCGCCCTGGACCATGGCGCCGGGCGGCACGTAGATCGCATCGCCCGGCAGCAGGAAGAAGTCTGACGGCGGCGCGAGCGTCGCGCGCAGATCGAGCGAGACCGTCGTCTTGCGGCCGTCGTCCCCGCGTCGGGTGAGCCGCGCCTCGGTGTCGCCCGCCGGCTGGACGATGCCGCCGGCCAGGTCGAGGAGCGCGCGCAGCGAGGGATTCACCCCGATCTCGTAGTCGCCGGGGCGGCGCACCGCGCCGCCGAGCGTGACGGACGCGCCGCGCGGCGGCACGTGAATCTTCACGCCCTCCTGCAGGACGGGATTCTGCGCGAGGTCGCCGCGCACCTGGAACGCGAGCAGATCGGCGGTCGTCTCGGTCGCCCCGCGCGTGACGACGACCCGCCGCAAGCTTCCGCGCGCCGTGATGCCGCCGGCCTCGAGGATGAGGTCGTGCACGCGACGCAGCGCCGTCGCCGAGTACGATCCCGGACGTTCGACCTCGCCGGACACGACGACGTCGAACGCGCGCGGCGTCACCACCGTGATCGTCGCCTCCGCGTACCGGAACACCTCGCGCGCGCGCGCGGCGACGCGCCGGTGGGCCTCGAGCAGCGTCGCGCCGCCGACCGGGATCGCGCCGAGGGGCGGCGAATTGATGGTGCCTTCGGGGTCGACGACGACCTGCTGGCGGATGATCTCGAGGCGGCCGGCGATCTGCACGTCCAGCACGTCACCGGGACCGAGGCGATAGTCGGGTCCCGGCATGGTGCCTCGCACCGACGCAGGGGCCGCGCCCGGGCTCGGGGTAACCGCGGGCTGGGCAGGACGCATCGTCGTTCCCGATGGCGGCGCGGGTTGGGTGCCGATGGGCGGCGAGACGCTGGGCGAGGGCTGGGCAAGCCCCGGACTCGGCGCCAAAAGGGACACCACGAGGAGCAGGCTGAGCGACCTGCACAGGCGACCGCGCTTCATTGGTGGCAGAAAATACCTGTAGAAATTAGGGGCATTGTCTCTTTTCAGAAACTTGGGCGTCAAGAAAATTGCATAAGATTGGCAATAGTTTCCTTGACACCAGGCACTAGCGGCGCGTACGATCCGGTCGCTATCCGGCAAGTGCCAGGAACCGAGGCGCGAGGCGTTCCCCATGCTGCCTAGAAGTGTCCGTATCGCTCTCGCCGCCTCCGTACTTTTCTTCTTTCTTAGCGCGGGCTTCTGGCTTCACGCGCTCCTCTTCACGCGCTCGTCACAGGGCCAGTCGTCGTCGAACCCGTCGCAGAACTCGGCCGACACGCTCCAGACCGCCTTCGTCCGCGTGGCCGAGCGCGTGCGGCCCGCGGTCGTCCACGTCGGTACGGTTCAGGTGGCGCGTGGCCGGCGTCCACCCGTGGCGCCCGGGCCGTTCGCGGACGATCCGCTGCTCAAGGACTTCTTCGATCAGTTCTTCGGTCCGCGGGGCCCGGGGCGCCGCGAGGAGTTCCATCAGCCGGGTCTGGGCTCGGGCGTCATCATCGACAAGCGCGGATACGTGCTCACGAATCACCACGTAGTCCGCGGCGCGGACGGTGTCACGGTGCGCCTGTCGTCGAAACAGGAGTACCGGGGCA
>DASRIY010000470.1:0-2328 GCA_035649755.1 Candidatus Methylomirabilota bacterium | reverse complement strand
GCCTTGACCGCCGCCAGTACCTCGGCGGGCTCGAGAAGGTCCGTTCCACGGTCCATGACCTTCACGAATTTCACCGTACCACTCTTGTCGATGATGAAGTAGGCGCGCTTGGCGTAGCGATAGACCGGACTGGCCTCATCCGTTTGCATCGCGCCGTACGCGGGCAGCATTTTTCGGCCGAAATCCGAGAGGAGGAGCTGCCGGGACTTCTGGTCTTTCTGCCATGCCGCCAGAGCGAGGTGGTGGTCGGTGCTCACGCCCACGACCTGGGCGCCAAGGGCTTCGAACTGCGGCAGGGCCGCCTCGAAGCCGTTGAGCTCGCGGGTTCAGGTCGGGGTGTAAGCGGCGATGAACGTGTAGATGACGACCGGACCTTTCGCCGTCAAGTCCGAGAGCTTGACGGGCTTGCCGTCGGTTCCATTCAGCGCGAAGTCGGGGGCCTTCTGCCCGACTTCGAGCGCGACGGCGGCGCTAGCCATTATCAGGACGGCCAGGGCGCACAGGACGAGAGACCGGCTCACGGCGCGTGTACTGGGCATAACTCCTCCTTGGACTTTGACCGGGTAAACTGCCGGGCCCAACGGCGGGTTCCGCGTGTTGGTGCTGGCATTTCCCTTATCCGGCGGCATTTTCTCACGAGAACCGGGCTGCCGCCCGGCGAACGGCTGCGGTGGGCGAACACCGGAGATGGAAGAACCGCTATTTCGGGCGCTCGCAGGTTGGGGCGAGCGAGAGGCCGCTAGTCGCGGCCGAACCGGATCACGGTGTAGCCGAGAGCAGAGACGTCGCCCTCCCGTACGCGGCGGTCGTCCCGCCGATGGTCGTCGACGACGTCCTGGTGCTCGACCCGGCGCTCACCCTGCCGCCGGTCCAGCATCACGCGGACGCCGCTGACGCCGGCCAGCTCGCGCTGGAGGTTCTCATAGAGGGCGGCCTCGCGCTGGCTCACGACGAACAGCAGGCGGACCCCGGGGAACGCCCGTGAGGGCAGGCGGTCGAGCAGCCGGAGAGTGTGGCGCCGACAGATTCCATGGGTCTCGGCCGGGTCGTCGAGCGGCGCCCGCTCCCCGAGGCTCGCCGGCTCTCCCTCGCGCTGACACCAGGCACACGTCACCTTCATGCCGGGTCGCTCGCTGGTCGGGCTCGATCTCGCGGTCGCATGGTCGCCCCGAGAGACTGCATTAGCAGGGCCGGTGCCAGCGCAGTCGCGGAGCGGAGCGGTGACGCCGTCGTGAGTTCTCAGGGACTTGCGCGGCACGGCGAAAGACCGGCTCGCCGGTTTGGCAAGGCCGAGCACTTTATGACGGCGTTTACTGACGCTTACGCGGTGAAGCCCTTGCCCTCGGTGGCCAGCCGGTCGAGGAGCGGCGCGGGCGTCCAGAAGGCGTCGCCGCTCTGCTGCTTGAACTCCAGCAGCCGGTCGCGCAGCGCCCGGAGCCCGATCGAATCGGCCCAGAACATCGGACCGCCCCGATAGACGGGCCAGCCATAGCCGTACACCCAGATCACGTCGATGTCGCTCGCGCGGATGGCGATCTTCTCATCGAGGATCTTGGCGCCCTCGTTGACCATCGGATAGAGGAGCCGCTGCAGGATCTCCTCGTCGGTGATCGCGCGGCGCGTGATGCCCATCGACGTCGCCACGTCGACGATGATCTTCTCCACCTCGAGATCGGGCACCGGCGTCCGGTCGCCCTTCTCGTACTTGAAATAGCCGGCGCCGGTCTTCTGGCCGAACCGGCCCAGCTCGCAGATGCGATCGGCGACCGGCGCCTTGGCGCCGCGGCCCTTGCGGATGCGCCAGCCGACGTCGAGGCCGGCCAGGTCGCTCATCGCGAACGGTCCCATCGGGAAGCCGAAATCGGTGAGCACCCGATCGACCTGGTGCGGCGCGGCGCCCTCCAGGATGAGCTTCTCGGCTTGGAGACCCCGCTGGTGCAGCATGCGGTTGCCGACGAAGCCGTAGCAGACGCCGACCAGCACCGGCACCTTGCCGATCCGGCGCCCGATGGTCATCGCGGTGGCGATCGTCGTCTTCGACGATTTCTGGCCTCGGACGTTCTCGAGCAGGCGCATCACGTTGGCCGGGCTGAAGAAGTGGGTGCCGATCACGCTCTCCGGGCGCTTCGTGGCCGAGGCGATCTCGTCGACGTCGAGGGTGGAGGTGTTGGTCGCCAGGACCGCGTCGGCCTTGCAGATGGCGTCGAGCTTGGCGAACACTTCCTTCTTGACCGGCATCTCCTCGAACACCGCCTCGACCACCATGTCCGCGTCGGCTGCCGCCTTGAAGTCGGTGGTGCCGGTGATGAGCCCCATGCGTTTCTCGAC
>DASRIY010000469.1:0-3938 GCA_035649755.1 Candidatus Methylomirabilota bacterium | reverse complement strand
CATGTTGAAGCGGCCGTCGTAGATCGGGCGGCCTCCGGTCGTCGGCCCCTGGTACTGAACGAAGAGCATGAGCCCGCCGGTCGACGTCGACAGCGGCGCTTCCCAGTGCGGGTCGGGGTAGAAGAGCATCGTGCCCGGGCCGTACGTACGCTCGCCGATCTGAAACTGACCTTCCAGGATGTACCAGACCTGCGCGAAGTCGTGCTTGTGCAGCGGATGGTGCGAGCCGGGCTCATAGCGCACGAGACCGGCATTGGGCTCGGTCGCGCGCTCGGACCGAGGATGGAAGAGCATTTTGCTCCACTGCCCCGGCCACCGCAGTGTCTCCCACGGCCGGTCGTCGATGTGGACGGCTTCCATTGGCTGATGATCGGTCGTCACGATGTCACTCATCGGGTGCGCGCCTCCTGACGCCGCGGATATGCGCGCTGCAGGCCGTCGCGGGGCTGGGGCCCGCCGGCCGAGGCGCGCCTATGAATCAGTGTAGCCGAGGCACGAGGCGACCAATGCCCCGGATCGATGGTGACGCGCGACAAGAGTATGATCGTGGCACCCGAGGCAAGACTGCGACACGACGGAGGCGCGGCGATGGCGACGATCTCCAAGATAAGGACACCGCGCGCGCTCGCACAGACCGCTCGGTGGGCCGAGTCCGGCTCGAAATCGGCGGCGCTCTTCGCGCGCGCTCAGGGCGTATTGCCGGGGGGCAACTCGCGGACGACCGTCTACATGGCGCCCTACCCGCCGTACGCGGCCGCCGGTGAAGGCTGCTGGATCACCGATGTCGAAGGCGACCGACGTCTGGACTGCCTGAACAACTACACGGCGCTGATTCACGGCCACGCCCATCCGGCGATCGTCGACGCGGCGACCCGCCGGCTCGCGCTCGGCGCGTCGTTTCCGATGCCGACCCCGGAGGAGATCGACCTGGCGGCGCTTCTCTGCGAGCGGCTGCCCTCGGCCGAGCGGGTGCGGTTCACCAACTCGGGCAGCGAAGCGGTGATGATCGCGGTCAAGGGCGCGCGCGCCTTCACGGGCCGGCCGAAGATCGCAAAGTTCGAGGGCGCGTACCACGGTTCGTACGACTACGTCGAGGTGAGCCTCGGATCGACTCCGGAGACCTGGGGGAGTCTGGCCGCGCCCGCCAGCACCGCGTACTCACAGGGGACGCCGCCCGCAGTGCTCGAGGACGTCGTCGTGCTGCCGTTCAATCACACGGAGCAGGCGGTCGCGCGCATCGAGCGCGAGGCCTCACACCTGGCGGCCGTGGTGGTGGATCCAGTCCCCAACCGCGTCGGCCTCGTCCCCGCCCGCACCGAGTTCTTGCAGGCCCTCCGCGCCGTGACGAAGGCGCACGGCATCGTCCTGATCTTCGACGAGGTCATCTCGTTCCGAGCCGGCTATCACGGCGCCCAGGGCGTCCTGGGCGTGACGCCGGACATGACCACACTCGGCAAGATCATCGGCGGCGGCTTTCCGGTGGGCGCCGTGGCGGGACGGGCCGACGTCATGGCGGTGTTCGATCCGACGCGGGGCGGGCCGCCGCCCGCGCCGCACGGCGGAACGTTCAACGCCAACCCGGTCACGATGGCCGCCGGCCTGGCCGCGATGCGGCTCTTGACACCCGACGCCTACGCCCGGCTCGCCGACCTCGGCGCCAAGCTCCGCGCGAGCCTCGACGACTGCTTCAAGCAGGCCGGCGTCCCCGGGCGCGTCACCGGGCTGGGCTCGCTGTTCCGCCTTCACGCGGTGGATCGCGAGCTGAGCGACTATCGGAGCACGCGAACCACGCCAGCCGAATCCGAGCGCCTGGTCCGGCTCGTGCGCCGGCTCATGGAGCACGGCGTGCTCATGTCGATCACCGGGCTCGGGTGTCTCTCGACGCCGATGGGTGATGCCGAGCTCGAGGGCCTCGTGGAGACGTTCGCCGCCGTCCTCGCCATGGAACCGAAGGCGTGAGCCGCTTCCGCGTCGCGGTCGACATCGGCGGCACCTTCACCGACATCGTCTTCCTCGACGCCGACGGACGCCTGCACATCAAGAAGGTGTCGTCCAGCGTGGACGACTACGCCCGCGCCATCGTCGACGGGCTCCGCGAGGTGTTCGACGAGACCGGGCTCGGCGGCCGCGATGTGATCGAGGTGCTGCACGGCACCACGGTCGCGTCCAACGCGCTGCTCGAGCTCTCCGGCGCCAGGACGGGACTCATCACCACCCGCGGCTTTCGCGACGTCCTCGAGATCCGGCGCCTGCGCATGCCGCGCCTCTACGACCTCACCTGGGAAAAGCCGCCAACCCTGGTCGAGCGCTGTCTGCGGATGGAGGTGAGCGAGCGAGTCGACGCGCGCGGCGCGGTCCAGCAGCCGCTCGACGAGGCCGACGTCGAGCGGGCCCTCGATCGGCTGCTGGCGCAGGGCATCGAGGCGCTTTCCGTGTGCCTGCTCAACGCCTGGGCGAACCCCGTCCACGAGCAACGCATCAAGTCGATCGTCGAGCGGCGTGCCCCAGGCCTGCCCCTGTGCATCAGTAGCGAGGTGCTGCCAGAGATCAAGGAATACGAGCGGACGTCGACCACGGTGATCAACACGTACGTCCTGCCGATCGTCCGCCGCTACCTGGCCACGCTGCGGACGGGTCTCGATGGGATCGGTGTGCGCGGGCCGCTCTTGATCATGCAGTCCAACGGCGGGTTGATGACCGATGCCGCGGCGGCCGCCATGCCGATGCACATCATCGAGTCGGGGCCGGCCGCCGGTGTCGTCGGGGCCCAGGCGCTGGCCCGGCGTATCGGGTTCGACAAGCTGATCACCTTCGACATGGGTGGCACCACGGCGAAGGCCTCGATCGTCGAGGACGGCGCGGTGAGCCGGGCGACCGAGTACCAGGTGGGCGGCGGGATCATGCACGGCTCGCGGCTGCTCACCGGAAGCGGCTATCTGCTGCGTGTCCCCGCCATCGACCTCGCCGAGGTCGGCGCCGGCGGCGGCTCGATCGTCTGGCGCGACGCGGGTGGCGCGCTGCAGGTCGGCCCGCGCAGCGCGGGCGCGTCTCCGGGGCCGCTCTGCTACGACCTCGGCGGCACCGAGCCGACCGTCACCGACGCCAACATCGTGCTCGGCTACCTGAACCCGACGGCGCTGGCCGGCGGCGCCGTGAAGCTCAACGCGGCGCGCTCGCACGAGATTTTCCAGGAGCGGGTCGCGGTGCCGCTCGGGTTATCGCTCGCGGAGGCGGCGTACGGCGCCCACCTGATCGCCGCATCGAACATGATGCGCGCCATCCGCGCGGTCTCGAGCGAGCGCGGTCGCGACCCGCGCGAGTACGCGCTGTTCGCCTTCGGCGGCAACGGCCCGTTGTTCGCCGCCGGAATGGCGCGGGCGCTCGAGATGACGCGCGTCGTCGTCCCGCCTGCGCCCGGGCTCTTCTCGGCCTTTGGCCTGCTCTACTCCGAGGTCGAGCACCACTACGTGCGCACGTGGCGCCGGCCGGCGCGTGGCCTCGATCCGGCCGAGCTGGCCGAGGCGTTCGAACGCCTGGAGGACGAGGCGCGCCGTCAGCTCGCGGCCGAGGGATTCACCGGCGCCGCCGTTCGCATCGCGCGCTCGGCGGACTGCCGTTACCAGGGCCAGTCGTTCGAGCTGACCGTGCCGGTGACGGCGGGCGCGTCGATCGAGGAAGGGTTCGGGCGCGAGCACGAGCGCACCTACGGACACCGCGCGGGCGTCGACGAGCCGGTCGAGATCGTGAGCCTGCGCGTCGTCGGCCAGGGCCTGAGCGACCGGCCGCGCGTCCCCGAGTGCGTGCAGATCGGCCGCGGCGCGGGCACGTTTGGGGGCTCGCGGCGAGTGTACTTCGGTCAGCGCGACGGCTGGATCGTGACGCCGGTCCTGACCCGCGGCGATCTCGCGACACCGCGTGAGGGGCCGGCGATCGTCGAA
>DASRIY010000468.1:0-4202 GCA_035649755.1 Candidatus Methylomirabilota bacterium | reverse complement strand
GCATTCATCATGCGCTGCACGATCGCGCGCATCGAGCGCTCGAGGCCGCCGGGCGTGTCGAGCTGGATGATGAGCGCCTGCGACTTCTCGGCCTGGGCGCGGTCGATCGCAATGCCGACCAGGCGCAGCGTGACCGGGCTGATCACGCCTTCGAGCTCGAGCGTGGCCACCGGCGCGGGCGCCGCCGACGCGAGCCCGGCGAAGCCCAGCAGCAAGGCGAGGCCGACGAAGCCCGCCCGCCGGATCATTTCTGGAGCGCCAGGAGGCTCACGATCTCGAACAGTAGATTAGCGGCGAGCAGCGCGGTGATCTGCCCGGGGCCGTCGTACGGAGGCGACACCTCGACCACGTCGGCGCCGACGATGTTCAGGCTGGCGAGCGCCCGCACCAGCACGAGGGCCTCGTAGGACGTGAGCCCGCCGACCTCGGGCGTGCCGGTCGCGGGCGCGAACGCCGGATCGACCGCGTCGATGTCGAACGAAAGATAAACCGGCCCGCCGCGAAGCCGGTTGAAGCGCTCCGTCACCCAGGCGGTGCCGTGCTCCTTCACCGCCTCGATGCGCACCACCTCGATCCCGTGCTGCTCGTGGAACGCGAAGTCCTCGTCGCCGTAGAGCGGCCCGCGAATGCCCACCTGGATCATGCGCTTGGGCGAGATGAGCCCCTCTTCGACGGCGCGGCGGAACGGTGTCCCGTGGAAGAACTTCGAGCCGAAATACTCGTCCCACGTGTCGGGATGGGCATCGAAGTGCACCAGGCCGACCGGGCCGTGCTTGCGCGCGATCGCGCGCAGGATGCCGAGCGTCACGGAATGGTCGCCGCCGACGCACACCGGCAAGGCGCCCTCGGCCATGACCTCGCCGACCTTCGCCTGGATGGCCGCTAGCGTACGCTCGATCGCGATCGGCACCACGTCGACGTCGCCGCAGTCGGCCACGCGCATCTTCTCGAAGGGATGAACCTTGAGGACCGGGTTCCACGGGCGAATCAGCGACGACTGCTCGCGCACGGCCCGGGGGCCGAAGCGGGCGCCGGTCCGGTACGACACGCCGCCGTCATAGGGAATGCCCAGCAGCGCGACGTCGAGGTCCTTGGCCGACGCCGCGGCCGGCAGCAGCATGAAGGTCGCCACCTGCCCGAATCGCGGAGAGACGAATGCGTTCCGTGGACCCGTCGTGCTCACGACGACCCTCCTAGAGCGCTGAGCGCAGCCCGGCGACGGCCGTCAGGAGCCGCGACACTTCGTCCGGTGAGTTGAAGACCGAGAAGGTCGCCCGCGACGTGCCCACGACGCCCAGCCGGCGCATGAGCGGCATGGCGCAATGATGCCCGGCCCGGACGGCGATTCCGTCCGCGTCCAGCAGCGCGGCGACGTCGTGCGGATGAAGGCCCTCGACCGCGAACGCGACCACGGCCCCGCGGTCGACGGACACGGGTGGGCCGTAGACCGTCACCCCAGGGATTCGAGCGAGTCCCTCGAGCGTCTGGCGCGTCAGCGCCCGCTCGTGCTCCGCGACTCGTTCCATGCCGAGCTTCTCCAGGTATTCGATCGCCGCCGTCAGCCCGACCGCTTCGGCGATCGGCGGTGTGCCCGGCTCGAACCGCCAGGGAAGGTCGTTCCACTGGGCGCGATCGATCCAGACCTCCTTGATCATCTCGCTACCGCCGCGCCCGGGCTCCAGACTATCGAGCACAGCCCGCCGGCCGTACATGACGCCGATCCCGGTGGGCCCCAGCATCTTGTGAGCAGAGAACACGTAAAAGTCGCATTCGAGCGCGGACATATCGAGCCTCAGGTGAGGCGCCGCCTGAGCCCCGTCGACCACGCTGATCGCGTTCACCGCCCGGGCCCGCCGCACGATCTCGACCACCGGCGTGATGGTGCCGAGCACGTTCGAGACATGCGTGAACGCGACCACGCGCGTGCGCGGCGTGACCAGGCGATCGAGCGCCGCCATGTCGAGCGTGCCGTCGGCGAGAACCGGAATGGCCTTGAGAGAGGCGCCGCGGTCGCGGGCCACGAGCTGCCATGGGATCAGGTTCGAATGGTGCTCGAGCTCCGTGACGACGATCTCGTCGCCCTTCGCCAGGGTGCGCCCGATGGTCTCCGCGATGAGGCCGAGACCGTCAGTGGTGCCCCGGGTGAAGACCACTTCCTCCCGGCTCGCGGCGCCGATGAAGCGCTGCACCGCGTCGCGCGCCACCTCGTAGAGCTCGGTCGCCTCCTCACCCAGGGTGTGGATCGACCGGTGAACGTTGGCGTGACTCCGCTCGTAGTAGCGGTTCATCGCCTCGATCACGGCGCGGGGCTTCTGGCTCGACGCGCCCGAGTCGAGGTAGACGAGCGGGTGTCCGTTGACGATCCGCTCGAGGATCGGGAAGTCGCCGCGCGTCTGCTCGTCGAGCCTCATGCGCGCTTGGCCCCGTTGAGCGCCTGACCCAGCACGGACACCGGAAGGGCCACACAGCGCATCCGCGTCGGGCGGATCTCCGATTGGAGCACGTTGAGCACGTCGGCCACGTCGAGCGCCGCCGCCTCGGCCCGCGAGCGGCCGACGACCAGGTCGGAGACGACGTCCGCCGACGCCGTGCAGATGGCGCACGAATCACCGATGAACCCGGCCTTCTCGACACGCCCGTCGGCGCCGACCGTCAGCATCATGCGCACACGGTCGCCGCAGAGCGGGTTCACGTCCTCGGCGACCGCGTTGGCGCCCGCCACCTCCCCGCGATGCCGTGGCTTGCGCCATCGCTCGCGGATGACGTCGCTGTAGACGCCGCCTGCCGCGGAGGGCGTCGAGGCGCTCACTCGAGCTCGCCCCGGGCCGCGTTCGTCTTGTACGGCGGGAAGCGATAGGCCATGTCGCGCGACAGGAGCCCGCCGTGGCCCATCTCGGCGAGCGTGCGGTTGTCCACGCGCTCGCAGGCGAGGATCTGGGGCAGCACCAGGTCGAACGTCGTAGCCTGCGAGAACATGCCGCAGGTGGGCATCCCCAGCACGGCCTTGCCGTCCCAGATGGCGAGCCACAGGAGGCTCCCCGGATGAGCAGGCGCGCCGTGGCGCTCCATGCGGGCGCCCAGCAGGGTAAGCCCCCCGAAGACGGGGTCTAGCGGGTCGAGCGCGCTCGCGCCGGCCACGATCAGCACCTCGGCGCCGTCGCGCCGGAGCGCCGTCAGCGCGTCGGCCACGACGCGCGGCGCCCCGCCGGCATACTGGATGGGCAGGAGGCGCCCGCCGAACCATTCGACCTTCTGCTTCAGCGCGGTCTCGAACCGGGCGCGCTGCTTGGCGTCGAGGCGCTCCTGAGCGACCACGCCGATCGTCGTCGGCTTGAAGCCGTGGACGGCGACGAGCCCGTGGGCGGCGCGAGCCAGCTTCTCGACAGTGGCGATCGTCTCGGCGGGGATGACGAGCGGGGTGACCTTGCACTTGCCGATCGTCTCGCCCGGCTCGACCGGCTGCGAGTCGAAGAGCGTGAAGACCGAGACGCCCTCGAGCGCGTTCACGTCGCCCAGCGCCTGGCGGCGCACCTTGAGAAGCCCGCGGCGCGTCGCGGCGAGCGTCCACTGCCCTCCGGTGTAGCCCTTCACTTCGACGCCGTCGCCCACGACCACCGCGGCCAGCCGCTTACCGGCTTCTTCCTCGTGCAGGTCGTTGGGCTCGACAACCAGGAGGTGAATCTCCTCCCACGGCGTGTCGAGCAGGACCTTCGCGCTGGCCAGCGTGAGGCGGGCGCCCTTCTCGACCGCGATCTTCCCCGCCCCGTCGCGAACGTCATGGCAGAGCACCCGGTCGACCAGACCCTCGAGGGTGGCCGCCTCGCGACGCTGGGCGATCGCCTTCATTGGAGCGAGGGCCTTGAGCCCGGTTCGGACCGAGGGTGGCCTGACGCAGGCGCGTCCTGGCGCCGTCTCGCGCTCATGGGCACCCCGCTCCCTCCCGCCCGCACCGCCTGGATCTCGGCCATCACCGCCAGCGCGATCTCGGGCGCCGACTTGGCGCCGATGTCCAGACCGATCGGCACCCGGATACGCTTCAGCGACGCCTCGTTCTCGCCTTCCTCGACCAGGAGCTTCAGGATGGCCGCGCCGCGGCGCTGGGAGCCCAGCATGCCGATGTAGCCGACCTCGGTGGCCAGGGCCTTGTGCAGCACCGGCAGGTCGTACTTGTAGTCGTGGGCCATCAGCACGAGCGCCGTGGA
>DASRIY010000467.1:0-7339 GCA_035649755.1 Candidatus Methylomirabilota bacterium | reverse complement strand
CTTCGCGGCCTGGGTGATGTTGCCGCGCGCCCCGACGAGGCCGTCGATGAGCGCGTGGCGCTCCGCCTTTTCCCGCGCCTGCCTGAGCGACGACGGCTCCGGAACGTCCTTCACCATGATGCCGAGATCTGACGCCTCGATGAGCTTCGTCCGGGCCATGAGGACGGCGCGCTCGACCGCGTTCTCGAGCTCTCGTACGTTCCCGGGCCAGGGATAGTGCGTGATCGCTTCGAGCGCCGAGCGGCCGAAGCGGATCTTGCGCCGGTGCTCCCGGGCGCTCCGCTGCAGGACTGCGCCGGCGATGAGCACGACGTCTTCGCCGCGCTCGCGCAGGGGCGGCAGCGTCAGGTTCACGACCGAGAGGCGATAGTAGAGATCTTCGCGGAACCGGCCGGCCTGCATCTCGGCTTTCAGATCCTTGTTGGTGGCGGCGACCACGCGGGCGTCGACCCGGAGCGTCTCGCGGCCGCCCACCCGCTCGATGACCCGCTCCTGGAGGAAGCGCAGGAGCTTCACCTGCAGGAGCGCGCTCATCTCGCCGACCTCGTCGAGGAAGAGCGTGCCGGTCTCGGCCAGCTCGAGCTTGCCCCTGCGCTGGATGTGGGCGCCCGTGTAGGCGCCCTTCTCGTGGCCGAACAGCTCGGCCTCCAGCAGTGAATCCGGGATCGCGCCGCAGTTGAGGGCGACGAACGGGCGATCGGAGCGCGAGCTGGTCGTGTGGATGGCCCGCGCCAGGAGCTCCTTGCCGGTTCCGCTCTCGCCCTGGATCAGCACCGTGACGTCGGAGCGGGCGACGCGCCGCACGACCCCGTAGATCTCCCGCATGGCCGGCGCGCGTCCCAGAATGTCGCCGAAGCCCCTCGCGGCGTCGGCGGTGCCCTGCTGGTCGAGCTCGCTGTCGAGGGCCGGGCGGTCCCGATCGTCGTACGACCCGTCGAGCTGCCGCGCCGTCACACCCATCGAGGTCAGCTCACCCTCGCGATCAGCGCGCGCCCGAGCTTCTCGGGATCGTGGCGCACGCCGTCGCCCGCGGCGAGCAGGTCAGCCTCCACGACCTCATGGCCGAGCGCCCGCAGCAGCAGCGCGTCCGCCGGCACCGGCACCGCCTTGAGGCTCGCGTAGCGCTCGATCTGCGCGGCATCGAGCGGGGCCGAGTTGACGAGCACGTCGTGGATCGGAATCGTCGGCGCGTGACGGCGAATGGCCAGGACGTGGTCGGCGCCGGTGTGACCATCGGTCTCGCGGGGCTCGGTCATCAGGTTCATGACGAGGACCACGCGTGCCCGGGACCGGGCGATCGCCTCCGGCAGCCCGCGTACGAGGAGCGTCGCCACCTGGCTCGAGTAAAGGCTGCCGGGGCCGATGACGACCAGATCGGCCCGCTCGATCGCTTCCACGGCTTCCGGGAGCGCGGTGGCGTCGCCGGGCTCGAGCCGGAGGCGGCGGACCGGGCTGCGCGCACCGGCGATGCGCGATTCGCCCTCGATCACGCTCCCGTCGGCGAGCTCGGCGCTGAGAACCACGTTGCGCGTGGTTGAGGGAAGGACGCGGCCGCGGATCGCGAGCATGTCCGCCGCCCGCCGCACGGCCTTGGCGAAATCACGCTCGATTTCGGTGAGGGCGGTCAGGACGAGATTACCGAGGCTATGGCCGGCGATGTCGCTCTTGCTGGGGAAGCGGAAGTCGAAGAGATCCGTCATCGCCGGATCGCCCGCAGCGAGCGCGACCAGACAGTTGCGGATGTCGCCGGGGGAGGGAAGCTCGTAGGCCGCGCGAAGCAGGCCCGAGCTGCCGCCGTCGTCGGCCACCGTGGCGATCGCGGTCAGGCGCGTCTGGTCGCGGTCGGCGTCCCACGGACGGGAGTCGAAGAGCGAGGCGCGGAGCCCGCGCAGCACGGTGGGCAGCCCTGTCCCGCCGCCGAGGGCGACGACGCGCAAATCTGAGGGTGTGGGCGTGGAGACGCGGCGCATGCAGGGCGCGGTATCTGAGGACCCGGCGATCGGGGAGGAGGGCACGGGCTAGTTCGCCGAGCCGGGAGCGGGCGCTTTACCGAGGTAGCGCGCCAGTGATTGGCGGACGACCGACCGCTTCGTGTAGGCGTACACGAACGTGTGGTCCTGCACGACATGCGTCTGCACCACGCCCCAGTCCTGAAGCTTCATCAGCGCCACCTGTGTAGCCGCGAGGTCGCGCCGGATCCACCAGTGGGCGATCCCGCGGGCCGTGTCCGCGGCGTCGTTGTTATGCATGAGGTACTGCACGATGTCGCGACACACCGGATCGTAGGCGAGGAGCTCGCGCAGCGTCATGATCGAGCCTCGGGGGGACCGAAGAGCTGGCTTCAATGTGGCGTGAACACGGAGCACGAACGAGGCCAACGTCGCAACTGCGCGGAACCGCGAGGCTTTCGATCACGAGGGGCGTGGAGATTCGGCTGACGGGTGCTAAAAAGTTGCGCGCTCGCTGCGCAGTTTCTGCAGTCCGTAGGCCTTCAGCTTGTATTGCAGGCAGCGAATGCTGATCTGAAGGAGCCTGGCCGCCTCGGTCCGGTTCCCCCTGGTGAGGTGAAGAGTCCGGATGATGTGGCGGCGCTCTACCACCCCGAGCGGCAGCCCCGCCTCGAACATGCCCGACAGGTCCGGCGCCGGGGAGGCGCCGGCGGCGGCGCTGGCGAAATCGCCGGCGAAGAGGTCGCGGTCGTTCAGCACGGTGCCCTCGGCCAGGACGACGGCCTGCTCGATCGAGTTCTCGAGCTGGCGGATGTTGCCCGGCCAGGGGAACGCGACCATCCGCTCCAGCGTCGCGGGCGCGATCTTCGCGACCGGCTTGCCGTAAAGATCCGCGAATCGCTGCAGGAAGTAGTCGGCCAGGTGGGGGATGTCCTCCGGCCGCTCGCGGAGCGCCGGCACTTTGATCATGAACACCGCGACGCGGTAGTAGAGGTCCTCCCGGAACGTGCCCTGCTCGACCGCGACCTTGAGGTCCTTGTTGGTGGCGGTGATGAGCCGGATGTCCGTCCGGATCGCCTTCGTGCCGCCGACCTTCGAGAATTCGCGCGTCTGGATGACACGAAGCAGCTTGGCCTGAAGCGGCAGGCTCAGCTCGCCCAGCTCGTCCATGAAGAGTGTCCCGGTGTGCGCCAGCGCGAAGACCCCGTCCCGGTGCTCCACAGCCCCGGTGAAGGCGCCCTTCACGTGGCCGAAGAGATGGCTCTCCATCAGGCCTTCCGGAATTGTCGTGCAGTCGAGGGTGATCAGGGGGCGATCGCGGCGGGGGCTTGCGTAGTGGATGGCGCGGGCGATGAGCTCCTTGCCCGTGCCGCTCTCGCCGTGGATGCAGACGTTCACGTCGCCGACGGCGGCCTTGCCGATGCGGGCGAAGATGTCGGCCATCTGCCGCGACTTGCCGATGATCTCGTGATAAACGGAAGGTCTGCTCACGACCCGGTAGAGGAGCAAGGCCAGTACCAGGGTGGGCCGTCGGCCCAACCTGACGTTTCAATTGCACGATTTGCGCACCCGCAGGCTTTGCGGGTTTACGGAAATTGGCCGGGACCTGATCAGGCCGCTAGAGGCTGATCAGAAAGTCGACAGGGGGGCTACGATTCGCGGGCGGAGTCGCCGTTGCTGCCGAGCGTCAGGATCACGTGGGAGCGGACCAGCAGCTCCAGGTCAACCTCGCGGTGCGTACGCCGGTCGATGCGGCGGCGCTCGGGCCCCTCGTGCCCGGGCTTGCGGCGGCGCTGCTCGCGGCGGCGATCGAGAATTACCTCGACGTTCGAGTCACCCTGGAAGCGCTCCAGCAAATACTCGTAGAGGCCGGTTTCGTGGTGGGCGACCAGGAAGAGGTGCCGGGCCATGCGCGCCATTATCCCCTGAGCCAGCATTTGCAGTGCCACTTCAGAAATTCTTGAAACTTGCGCCGCTTTCCTGGAGGCTGTGTGCGCCGGGTGGAAAGCTTTCCGACGGGGAGGGCGGATGGCGCGGGTGATCGTCGTGGTCGCTCTGGACCGGCCTGATCTGTTCGGCGACTTCGACACGGTCTTCGCGGGCATGCTCGACATCAAGGTGCTGATCGACCGGCGCCTCGCACCACCGGAAGGCGTGATCGATCCGGAGCGGCGCGAGCGCGGGGACATCTACGACGAGCTGCAGCGGCGGGGCTTCATCATGATTCGCACGGGATAGGAGTCGAGCCGACGGGATGAGCGCGCGACTGGTCTGGACGGTACGACGAAACGCCTACTTCGACTCGATCGATCTCATGCAGATCGCCGAGCAGGCACGCCCGCTCGCCGGTGTGATCGACGTCGCGCTCGTGATGGGAACGCCCGCCGGGCGCTCGATGCTCGAGGAGGTCGGCATGTGGTCTCCCGAGGCGCCAGAGGCCGGGCCGTCCGATCTCCTGGTAGCTGTTCGCGCCGAGAGCGAGGCCGCCGGCCGCCGCGCACTGGCGCGAGTCGAGGAGCTTCTGAGCACGCGGCGCGACAGTGAGCCGGCGCGTGACGACTTGATGCCGCGCACGATCGGTGCCGCCGCGCGTCGCGCCGCCCCGGCCGGCGTCGCGGTCGTGGCGGTGCCCGGTGCCCACGCCGCGCTCGAGGCTCATCAGGCGCTTTCGGCCGGGCTGCACGTGTTCCTGTTCAGCGATGGTGTCTCGCTCGCCGACGAGGCGGCGCTCAAGCGCCGGGCGCGCGGGCGCAGCCTCTTCGTCATGGGGCCGGAGTGCGGAACGTCGATCATCAACGGCGTCGGCTTCGGCTTCGCGAACCGTGTTCGTCGCGGACCGATCGGCGTGGTCGGCGCCTCCGGCACCGGCATCCAGGAAGTGACGAGCCTCGTGCACCGGCTCGGCGGCGGTATTTCCCACGCCATCGGTACCGGCGGCCGTGACCTCCACGCGGCGGTCGGCGGCGTCACCACGCATCAGGCGCTCGACGCTCTGGCGGCCGACGCCGCCACGCGGGTCGTCCTGCTCGTCTCCAAGCCCGCGTCACCTGACGTGGCGGCCGCCGTGCTCGAGGCCGCGGTCGCCACGCGCAAGCCTGTTGTCGCCTGCCTGCTCGGCTACGCCGGGACGACGCCGGATGGCGTGCGGACTGCCATCACGCTGGAGGAGGCGGCCGTCACCGCGGTCGGTCTCGCCGGTCGCGAAGTCGCGGCGCTCGCACGGCCACAGGCAGCACCAGCCGGCGCGCGCGGCGCCATTCGCGGACTCTATTCCGGCGGGACGCTGTGTGACGAGGCGCAGCGCATAGTCGGAAGCGTGCAGCACCGATTCACCGATTACGGCGGCGAGGAGTTCACGCGGGGACGGCCGCATCCGATCATCGATCCCGGACGCCGCAACGCCGCGCTCGTCGAGGCAGGAGACGACCCGGATGTCTCCGTGGTTCTGCTCGACCTGGTTCTCGGAGACTGTGCGCATCCCGACCCGGCCGGCTCGCTGCGCCCGGCGCTCAACGAGGCGAGAGCGCGGCGCCGGGGCCGGGCGCTGGCGGTCGTGGCTCATGTGGTCGGGACCGACCAGGATCCGCAGGGTCTCGAGAAGCAGGAGCAGGCGCTCCGCGATCTGGGTGCGATCGTGTGCGCGAGCAACCGAATCGCCGCCGAGACCGCGCGGGCGCTTGCGGGGGGCGGCCATGGCGCCTGAGCGCGGCTTGCTCGACGATCCACCGGAGGCCGTGGTGGTCGGCCCGGAGCTCTTCGCGTCCGCGCTGGTCGCGCAGGGCGTGCCGGTGCGGCGAGTGGACTGGCGTCCGCCCGAGGGGGCAGAGGCGCTCGCTTCGCTCTGGCGCGACGAGGTCGACGCGGCCAATCAGGTCGCCATCGAGCGCGTGCTCGCTGCCCACCAGATCCTCGTCGACGTGCGTCCGGCGATCGAGGTGGTGCCGGGCATGACGCGCGACACGGTGCTGCACGCCGGCCCGCCGATCGCCTGGGACCAAATGAGCGGCCCCATGCGCGGCGGCATCGTCGGCGCCCTCATCTACGAGGGGCTGGCGACGGCGTGGGAAGACGCCGAGCGGCTCGTGACGCGGGGAGATGTGCGCTTCGACTCCTGCCATCATCACGCGACCGTCGGGCCGATGGCGGGCGCGACGACCGCCTCGATGCCGGTCATGGTGGTCGAGAATCGCCACGCCGGCAACGTCGCCTACTCGATCCTGAACGAAGGGCTCGGCAAGGTGCTCCGGTACGGCGCCTACTCGTCGGATGTGATCGACCGGCTACGCTGGTTCCGCGACGTCGTGGGCCCGGCTCTCGGCGAGGCGGTGCGCCGCGTCGGCGGCGTCGACCTTCGCGCGATGATCGCGCAGGCGGTGCAGATGGGCGACGAGTGTCACAACCGCAATCGCGCCGCGTCCGCGCTGCTCATCAAGGCGCTCGCGCCCGAGATCGCCGCGCTCGAGCTTCACGCCGCTGAGCGTAGCCGGATTCTCAAGTTCATGGCCTCGAACGATCACCTGTTCCTGAACGTCGGCATGGCCGCGTGCAAGGCCGCGATGGATCCAGCCCACGGCGTGCCCCACTCGACGCTCGTGACGGCGATGGCGCGCAACGGCACCGAGTTCGGGATTCGCGTCAGCAGCCTGGGCGACCAGTGGTTCACCGGGCCCGCGGAGATGCCACAGGGGCTCTACTTCCCCGGCTTCGGTCCCGGCGACGCCAACCCGGACATCGGCGACAGCGCGATCACGGAGACGGCCGGTCTCGGCGGCTTCGCGATGGGCGGCGCGCCCGCCGTCGTGCAGTTCGTCGGCGGCACGCCGGCCGACGCGCTCGCCTACACGAAGCTCATGTACGAGATCACGATGGCCGAGAGCACGGCGTACCGGCTGCCGACGCTCGACTTTCGCGGGACGCCCACGGGGATCGACGTTCGCCTGGTCGCGCAAACGGGGATTTTGCCGCAGATCGACACGGGCATGGCCCACCGCGAGCCGGGGATCGGCCAGGTCGGCGCGGGCCTCGTCAAGCCGCCGCGCCTCTGCTTCGACCGCGCGCTCGAGGCGCTGGTGCGCGCCCGCGCCGGCGCCGCAGCCGCGTCGGGCTCGCGCTGAGCCGATGACGACGCGCGGCATCGGCGCGCGGATCCCGCGCAACGAGGATCCGCGGCTGCTCCGGGGCCTCGGCTGCTTCGTTGACGACGTGAACCCCGCGGGGATGCTCCACGCGGCCGCGCTGCGAAGCCCTCATGCCCATGCGCGGATCGTGCGGCTCGATGCCTCGGCCGCCCGCCGCGCGCCGGGGGTTCATCTGGTGCTCACCGCGGCGGACCTTGGCGAGCTGAACCAGCCGTCGCCGCTCTTGATTCCGCACCCGACGCTCAGCCATCC
>DASRIY010000466.1:0-7609 GCA_035649755.1 Candidatus Methylomirabilota bacterium | reverse complement strand
GGGCTCGGCTACTGGTGGGCGCTGCTCATCGCGCCGATCGTCGTGGGCATCACCGGCATCGTGCTCGAGCGCACGACGCTCAAGCGTCTCTACCAGCTCGATCACCTCTACGGGCTCTTGCTGACCTTCGGCTTCGCCCTGATCATCCAGGGCCTCTTCCGCCACCAGTACGGCTCGTCCGGACTGCCGTACTCGATGCCCGGCCAGCTGGCCGGCGGTCAGAATCTCGGCTTCATGTTCCTGCCGAACTACCGGGCGTGGGTCATCGTCTTCTCGCTCGCGGTCTGTCTCACCACCTGGTACGTGATCGAGCGGACTCGTCTGGGCTCGTATCTCAGAGCGGCGACGGAGAACCCGGCGCTCGTCCAGGCGTTCGGGATCAACGTGCCGCGGATGATCACGCTGACCTACGGCTTCGGCGTGGGGCTCGCGGCACTGGCCGGCGTGCTGGCAGCGCCGATTTACCAGGTGAACCCGCTGATGGGCGCCGACCTCATCATCGTCGTGTTCGCGGTGGTCGTCATCGGCGGCCTCGGCTCGATCATGGGCTCGATCGTGACGGGCTTCGGCCTCGGGGTGGTAGAGGGCTTCACGAAGGTCTTCTACCCGGAAGCGTCGAACACGGTGATCTTCGTCATCATGGCCATCGTGCTGCTGGTGCGGCCCGCCGGCCTCTTCGGGCGGACTTCGTGACGGCGACGGCTCGCGAGTACGTCGGCGCGGGCGCGCCCGTCACCACCGGCGCGCCCCTCGCGCAGGTGGCCGCGTTTGCCGTCATGACGGCGGTCCTGGTGGCCGCGCCGTTCTTCGCCTACCCGGTGTTTCTCATGAAGGCGCTGTGCTTCGCCCTGTTCGCCTGCGCGTTCAACCTCCTCATCGGCTACGTCGGGCTTCTCTCGTTCGGCCACGCCGTGTTTCTCGGCACTGCCGGCTACGCGGCCGCGCACTCGGCGAAGGTGTGGGGGTCCCGCCCGGAGCTGGCGATTGTCTTCGGTACCGCGGTGGCGGCCGTCCTCGGTATCGTCATCGGCGCGCTGGCGATCCGGAGCAAGGGCATCTACTTCGCGAACATCACGCTGGCGCTCGCCCAGATGGTGTACTTCTTCTGCCTGCAGGCCGCCTTTACCGGCGGCGAGGATGGGATCCAGTCGGTACCGCGCGGCACGCTCCTGGGATTCCTCGATCTGAGGGACACGCTGACGCTCTACTTCGTGGTGCTCGCGATCTTCCTCGCCGGATTCCTCCTGATCTACCGCGCGATCCACTCGCCCTTCGGCCAGGTGCTGAAGGCCATCCGCGAGAACGAGGCCCGGGCGATCTCGCTCGGCTATCGCGCCGAGCGCTACAAGCTGCTGGCGTTCGTGCTGTCGGCCACCTTCGCGGGGCTGGCCGGCGCGACGAAGGCGCTGGTGTTCCAGCTCGCATCGCTGACGGACGTGCACTGGACGATGTCCGGCGAGGTGGTGCTGATGACACTGCTGGGCGGCCTGGGCACGGTGTTCGGCCCGGTGGTCGGCGCGTTCATCGTCGTGGCCCTGGAGAACTACCTGGCCCATCTCGGCGCGTGGGTCACTATCGTGCAGGGCGCGATCTTCGTCGTCTGCGTGCTGACGTTCCGTCGCGGCGTCGTCGGTGAGCTCGGCAAGCTCCTCGGGAAATCGCTCTAGCCGGTCGGAGGCCCCATGGCGTACACGGACATCCTCTACGAGAAAAAAAACGGCGTCGCCTGGATCACGATCAATCGTCCGGAGGTCCGCAACGCGTTCCGCACAATCACCGTCGCCGAACTGACTGACGCCTTCCTCGACGCGCGCTGGGACGGGTCGATCGGGGTCGCCGTGCTGACCGGCGCCGGCGACAAAGCGTTCTGCTCGGGCGGCGACCAGAAAGAACGCGGCCAGGGCGGCTACGCTCCGGGCGAGCGCCCGATGGACGTGGAAGCGCTGCACAACGCGATCCGCCACATCCCCAAGCCCGTCATCGCGATGGTGAACGGGTTCGCCGTCGGCGGCGGCCACGTGCTGCACGTGCTCTGCGACCTGTCGATCGCCTCCGAGAACGCGATCTTCGGCCAGACCGGACCGCGCGTGGGCAGCGTCGACGCCGGCCACGGCACCGGCTATCTCGCCCGCGTCGTCGGCGAGAAGAAGGCGCGCGAGATCTGGTATCTCTGCCGGCAATACTCGGCGCAGGAGGCGCTCGAGATGGGCCTGGTCAACCGGGTCGTGCCCCTCAAGGACCTGCGCGCGGAAGTGGAGCGCTGGTGCGCGGAGCTTCTCGAGAAGAGCCCGACCGCGCTCGCGCTGGCCAAGCAGTCGTTCAACATCGACTCCGAGACGCGGGCCGGCGTGGCCCAGTTCGCGGGCACGGCGCTCGGTCTCTACTACCGTACCGAGGAGGCGATGGAGGGCCGGAACGCGTTCGTCGAGAAGCGGCCGGTCGATTTCGAGAAGTTCCGGAAGTGAAGCGGGACGCGACGTGGCAGGGACGTGAGGTGACAAGAAGGTCCGGGATTGACGCAGGAGGGTCGTCAGGCTGACACCCGGGCCAGGGGACCCAGCGACGATTCCCCTTGAGTTTCCGCCACCTACGCCGGCCGCCCCGCTGGCAGGGCGTTTGCCCCTGAACGGGGCATGATCGAGCGAGGCGTCCGGTCGTTCGTTTCCGGTCCAGCCGGCCTGCTGCTCGCCGCCGCGCTGGCGCTGACAGCGGTGGTGGCGAGCGGGCAAACCGCCCCGGACCTTCAGCCGGCGGTCATGGTCGGCGACGACCTGATCCGCGTCTTCCAGGAAGGCAAGGACGTCGCCGAGCAGGCGGACCCGCCCGAGGTCAGCCTGGGCCCCGCCTTCGATCCGCAGCCGGACTACCGATAGCTCTGCGCGCGATGTAGACTGCCGCCCGGCCATGGCCGGGCTCCTCTCCCGCTACTTCGGCTTCCGCGAGCGCGCCACCAATCTCGCCACCGAGGTCCGCGCGGGCTTCACCACCTTCATGGTGATGGCCTACATCATCTTCGTGAACCCGATCATCCTCGGGTTCACCGGCGTGCCCGGGCTCGACGGCCGGGGCCTGCCGTTCGCGGCGACGCTCACCGTGACGTGTCTCGCCGCCGGCCTGCTCTCGATCGCGATGGGCCTGGCCAGCAACTATCCGTTCGCGATCGCGACGGGCATGGGGCTCAACGCTGTCGTCGCCTTCGAGCTGGTGGCGAGCCGCGGGCTCACGTGGCCGCAGGCCATGACCGTCGTGTTCCTCGAAGGGCTAGTCATCACGGTGCTCGTGCTGACCCGCTTCCGGGAGGCGGTGATGGACGCGGTCCCGATCGCGCTCAAGCGCGCGATCAGCGTCGGTATCGGCTTCTTCATCGCCTTCATCGGCTTCTTCAGCTCGGGCCTCGTGGTGAAGCCGGCGGCAGGCCCGCTGCCGGTCGGCCTGGGAACGCTCCGCGGTCTGCCGATCGCGGTCTTCGTCATCGGGTTCTTCCTCACCGCGTGGCTCATGGCTCGCCGCATGCGCGGGGCGCTTCTGCTCGGCATTCTCGGCACGACCGTGATTGCGATCGCGCTCAACGAGCTCGTGGCCGGCGGGCAGGGATTCGCGACGCCGGGCGCCGCGCGCATCCCGCCGGCGATCGTCCGCGCGCCGGACTTCACGACCTTCGGCCACCTCGACTTCGGCCTGTTCGCGAAGCTCGGGGCGGTGACGGCCGTCCTGGTGATCTTCTCGCTCATGCTGAGCGACTTCTTCGACACGATGGGCACGATCATCGGTGTCGGCGGCCGCGGCGGCTTCCTGGACGCCGCCGGGCGGCTGCCGGGCGCCCAGCGCGTTCTTCTCGTCGACTCGGTCGGCGCGATGTTCGGCGGCTTCGCCAACAGCAGCAGCAACACGACCTACATCGAATCCGCCGCCGGCGTGGCCGACGGTGCCCGGACCGGGCTCGCTCCGGTCGTCACCGGGCTCCTGTTCCTGGCGGCCATGTTCTTCTCGCCGCTGGCCAGCATCATCCCGGCCCAGGCGACGGCGCCCGCCCTGATCATCGTCGGATTCTTCATGATGGGCATCGTGCGGGAGATCCCGTGGGAGGACTACGAGCAGGCGATTCCCGCGTTCGTGACGATGCTCGCCATGCCCTTCACCTGGTCGATCACCAACGGGATCGGCGCCGGGTTCGTCACGTTCGCCGTGATCAAGCTTCTCCGGGGCCGCGGCCGCGAGCTGCACTGGATGCTCTATCTGACCTGTGCGGCCTTCGTCGTCTATTTCTGCCTGCCACTGATCGAGGCGGCCGTCCGGTAATATCGGCGCGAACCGTCGCGTAAGTCCGCGTTATCCTGACCGATTTCTTGACACCGCTCCGGCGCTTGGCTAGACTCTCGCCACCTGGAGCCGGGCGCGGAGCGCGAGAGGTAATCCTGCTCCCTCGGCTCTGCCCTCCCTCGAGGCACTAACACCGACACGGACGGAGGCGGGTTGAAGGCACTCGACGCCGAGCGCGACACGTTTCCGAAGCTCGTGCGGGAGAACGCGCGACGGATCGGCGGCAAGGTCGCGATCCGTGAGAAGGACTTCGGGATCTGGCAGTCGTACACCTGGGCGCGCTACTTCGACGAGGCCCGCCTGATCGCCCACGGTCTCGCCGCGCTCGGCTTCGCGCGCGGCGATCGAGTCGCCATCGTGGGGGACAACCGGCCCGAGCTCTACTGGGCGATCATGGCGGCGCAGGCGCTGGGCGGCGTTCCGGTCCCGATCTACCAGGACTCCGGCGAGAAAGAGACGGAGTACATCGTCGATCACGCCGAGGCGCGGTTCGCCGTCGTGGAGGACCAGGAGCAGGTGGACAAGCTCTTGAGCATCCGGGCGCGCTGCCCGCGCCTGGCGCACATCGTTTACGACGACGCGCGCGGAATGCGCGCCTACCGCGAGCCCGGCCTGGTGAGCCTGGCCGAGCTCCGCGAGCTCGGGCGGAAGTTCGAGGTCGGCCACCCCGCACACTTCGACACCGAGGTGGCGAAGGGCGGTGCGGACGACGTCGCCATCATCTGCTACACGTCGGGAACGACCGGCGTTCCGAAGGGCGCGATGCTGTCCCATCGGAATCTGATCGTGACCGCGCGCAACGCCGCCGAGTTCGAGGGGCTCCGCGAGGACGAGGAAGTTCTCTCGTATCTGCCGATGGCGTGGGTCGGCGACCACGTCTTTTCCTACGCGCAGGCGATCGTCTGCGGCTTCTCCATCAACTGCCCGGAGAGCGCGGCGACGGTGCTCTCGGACCTCAAGGAGATCGCGCCGACCTACTTCTTCGGTCCGCCCCGCATCTGGGAGAGTCTCCTGACCGGCGTGCTGGTGCGCGTCGAGGACGCGGCGCGGCCAAAGCGCGCGATGGTCCAGTTCTTCCTGCGACTGGCCCAGGACATCGAGCGCAAGCGCCTGGCGGGACAGACCGGTTCACTCTGGCAGCGGCTGCTCTACCCGCTGGGAAGCCTCCTCGTGTACGGCCCGCTCAAGGACAACCTCGGACTCTCGCGCGTGCGCCGCGCCTATACGGCCGGCGAGGCCATCGGCCCCGAGATCTTCCTCTTCTTCCGCGGTCTCGGCGTGAACGTCAAGCAGCTCTACGGCATGACCGAGGCGAGCGTGTTCGTCACCATCCAGCGGGATGGCGATGTGCGGCTCGACACCGTCGGAACGCCGCTCACCGACGTCGAGATTCGCATCTCGGAGAGCGGCGAGGTCTTGTTCCGGAGCCCGGGCGTCTTCCGAGGCTACGCGAAGAACCCGGAGGCGACCAGCCAGACGCTCGCCGACGGCTGGATTCGCTCCGGTGACGCGGGCTTTCTGGACCACGACGGCCATCTGAAGATCATCGACCGGGCCCGAGATGTCAGCCGGCTGGCGGACGGCACGATGTTCGCCCCCAAATTCCTCGAGAACAAGCTGAAGTTCTCGCCCTACGTCCGCGAGGCGGTCTGCATCGGCCGGGACCGGCCCTGCGTGACGGCGCTCGTGAACATCGACCTGGTGGCCGTCGGGAACTGGGCGGAGCGCCGGAACATTGCATACACGAGCTACGCCGACCTGGCGCGGAAACCGGAAGTCTACGACCTGATCCGCGGCGAGGTGGCGCGCGTCAACCGGAGCCTAGCCGAGGACGACGTCCTGCGCGGGGCCCAGATCCGGCGCTTCCTGGTCCTGCACAAGGAGCTGGACCCGGACGACGAGGAGATCACGCGCACGCGAAAGATCCGCCGCGGCTACATCGCGCAGAAGTACGCGCCGCTCATCGAGGCGCTCTACGCCGGGCGCGACCACGTGTCGGTCGAGGCGCAGGTGACCTACGAGGACGGCCGCACCGGTACCATGCGGGCCGACGTCATGATCCGCGACGTCGACGACGCGCCCGCGCGGACTGCGCGGTGAAGGGGTCCGCGGCCGCGCCGCCCCTGCTCGAGGTCGACCGCGTGAGCGTACGCTTCGGCGCGCTGATCGCGGTCAACCAGGTGAGCCTCCGCATCGGCCGCGGCGAGATCGTCGCGATCATCGGCCCGAACGGCGCTGGCAAGACGACGCTGCTCAACGCCGTCAGCGGATTCTATCGTCCCTACGAGGGCACGATCGCCTTCGAGGGCCGCGACCGGACGCGCATGGCCCCGCCGGACGTCGCCGCGCTCGGCATCGCGCGCACGTTTCAGAACGTCGCCCTGTTCAAGGGCATGAGCGTGCTCGACAACATCATGACGGGGCGGCTTCTCAAGATGCGCGGCAGCTTCCTGCTCGAGGCGCTCTACTGGGGCCCGGCGCGGCGTCAGGAGCTCGAGCACCGGGCCTTCGTGGAGCGGATCATCGACTTCCTCGAGATCCAGGCGATCCGCAAGACGCCGGCCGGCCGGCTGCCGTACGGGCTGCAGAAGCGCGTCGAGCTCGCCCGGGCGCTCGCCGCCGAGCCCAAGCTCTTGCTGCTCGACGAGCCTATGGCAGGGATGAACGTCGAGGAGAAGGAAGACATGTGCCGGTTCATCCTCGACGTCAACCAGGAGTTCGGGACCACCATCGCGCTCATCGAGCACGACATGGGCGTGGTCATGGACGTCTCCGACCGGGTGGTGGTTCTCGACTACGGCCGGAAGATCGCCGACGGCCCGCCCGCCGAGGTCCGCAAGGACGCGGCGGTCCTGGACGCGTACCTCGGAGTCGCTCATGAAGCTTGAGCGAGGGCGGTTCGTCTGATGCTCGACGTGCTCTACGCGGTTCTCGTCGCGCCGTTCAAGGACATGGCGGGCTCGCCGGCGTTCCTGGTCGAGGTGCTGATCGGCGGTCTGTTCGCCGGCCTCATGTACTCGCTGGTCGCGCTCGGCTTCGTGCTCATCTTCAAGGCCTCGGGCGTGTTCAACTTCGCCCAGGGCGTGATGGTGCTGTTCGCGGCCCTCACGCTGGTCGGCCTGCTCGAGCGCGGCGCGCCCGTGCTGCTCGCCCTCGGCCTGACGACCGCAGTGATGGTGGCGCTGGCCTTCGCGATCGAGCGGATCGTGCTGCGGCCTCTCGTGAATCAGGAGCACATCATCCTGTTCATGGCCACGATCGGCCTCAACTTCTTCCTCGAGGGGTTCGG
>DASRIY010000465.1:0-5490 GCA_035649755.1 Candidatus Methylomirabilota bacterium | reverse complement strand
CGCGTCACCGGCTCCGACGCCCGGCGCAGCGACGTCGTCGACCGCCTGGAGCAGCTGGGGGCGAAGGTCTTCATCGGCCACGACGCCAGCAACGTGGACGACTCCCACGTCGTCGTCTACTCCTCGGCCGTCTCGCGCGAGAACGTCGAGGTGCGCGTGGCGCGCGAGCGGCAGATCCCCGTGATTCCGCGCGCCGAGATGCTGGCCGAGCTGATGCGACTGAAGTACGGCATCGCGGTCGCGGGCACCCACGGCAAGACCACCACCACGTCGCTGATCGGCGCCGTGCTGGCCGAGGGGCGCCACGATCCGACCGTCATCGTCGGCGGGCGGGTGACGAGCCTCGGTGGCAACGCGCGGATGGGGCAGGGTGAGTTCCTCGTGGCCGAGGCCGATGAGTCAGACGGCTCGTTCCTCAAGCTCGACCCGACCATCGCCGTGGTGACCACCATCGACGCCGAGCACCTCGATCACTACGGCAACCTCGACGCCATCCGCGACGCGTTCGTCGCGTTCGTGAACCGGGTGCCGTTCTATGGATCGGCCGTGCTCTGCCTGGACGAGCCCAATATCCAGCGGCTCATCCCGCGCATCGAGAAGCGCATCGTCACGTACGGACTCGAGTCGGGCGCCGATCTGGTCGCGCGCCGCGTACGCCTGACGGGCATGACGAGTCGCTTCGAGGTCTTCCACCGCCTGAGCCTGCTCGGCGAGCTGACGCTCCAGATTCCCGGACGCCACAACGTGCTCAACGCGCTGGCGGCGGTGGGCGTGGGGCTCGACCTCGAGATTCCGTTCGCCGCCATCCAGAAGGCGCTGGCCGGATTCTCGGGCGTCCAGCGCCGGTTCCAGATCCTCGGCGAGGCCGCCGGCGTGACGGTGGTGGACGACTACGGCCACCATCCGGCCGAGATCCGGGCGACGCTGGCGGCCGCCAAGGCCGGCTTCGAGCGCCGAGTCGTCACGGTGTTCCAGCCGCACCGCTACACCCGAACGCTGCACCTTCGGGAAGAATTCCTGACGGCGTTCAACCTGGCCGACGTGCTGATCGTGATGGACATCTACGCGGCGGGCGAAGCGGCGATTCCCGGCGTCACGGCCGAGGACCTCGCCGACGGCATCCGCGCGCACGGCCATCGCGATGTCACATACCTCGGCAACGACCGGACACGGGTCGTCGAGCACCTTTCCGAGATCGTCCGGCGGGGCGATCTCGTGATCACGCTCGGCGCCGGCGATGTGAGCCAGCTCGGTCCGGAGCTGCTGAAGCGCCTCAACGCCGACTCGCTGACTGGGAGGTCGACATGCTAGGAGAGATCCGGGGGGAAGTGCGATTCAAGGAGCCCCTGAGCTTCCACACCTCGCTCCGCATCGGCGGAACGGCCGACATCTTCGTCGTGCCGCAGGATGTCGACGACATCCGCCACGCGCTCATGTTCGCCGAGCGCGAGCAGCTGCCGGTCTCGGTGATCGGCGGGGGCAACAACCTGCTGGTCAAGGACCGCGGCGTGCGCGGCGTGGTGCTGCGGCTCGAGGGCTGCCTCGGGCGCGCGGAGTTCCACGGCGAGGAGGCGATCGCCGGAGCGGGCGTGAGCCTCTCGGCGCTCATCCGCGAGGCGGCCGCCCTCAACCTGGGCGGCATCGAGTGCCTCGTGGGAATCCCGGCCACGATCGGCGGCGCCCTGGCCATGAACGCCGGCACCGCCGACGGCTGGATCGGCGACTTCGTCAGCGCCGTGTACTACCTGCATCCGGACGGCACCCTCGGCGAGTTCAAGCCCGCCTCGGGCACGTTCACGTACCGCAACTTCAACGCGCCCGCCGGCGCGGTGCTGATCGGCTGCCGGCTGCGGCTACACCGCAAGCCGCTCGCGGAGATCCAGAAGGAGATGAAGCAGCGGCTCAAGGTGAAGAAGTCGACGCAGCCCTTGGCGCTCGCCTCCGCCGGGTGCGTGTGGAAGAACCCGCCGGGTGAAGTGGCCGCGAAGATGATCGAGCGCTGCGGGCTCAAGGGCAAGCGGATCAATGGCGCGGAGATCTCGTCGAAGCACGCGAACTTCATCGTCAACCGCGGCGGCGGCACCGCCGCCGACATCCTGGCCCTCATGGATCTCACGCGCGAGCGCGTGCAGAACCACTTCTCCATCGCCCTCGAGCAAGAAATCAGGACGATCGGCGAGTAGATGCCGAGCGGTCTCACCTCGCCGAGAAACCGGGACGCCGTGCTCGCCGATCTGGGTGAGCGCTCGGCGTTCGTCGACCGCCAGCGCGTGGGACGGCCGCGGCGGCGTCGCGCGGCCCGGCGGGCCCGGCTGCGCCGCCTCGCCGGGTTCATCGCGCTGACCGGGCTGAGCCTCGTCGTCGCCCTCGCCGGCGGCCGCTGGCTCCTGACCACGCAGCGGTTCGCGGTGGCGCGCGTGGAAGTCCACGGCGCATCCCGCATGTCGCCCGAGCAGGTGATGGCGGCGGCCGCCATTCCGCGCGGGACGAACATCTTCCGGCTCGACACCACCAACGTGATCGACCGGATCGAGGCGCTGCCCGAGGTCCGGCGGGCCGACGTCGTGCGCGAGCTGCCGGATCGGGTCGTGATCAGCGTCGAGGAGCGCCGTCCGTTCACGCTCGTTCACGGCGGGCGCCTGCACTGGATGGATGAGGAGGGACGGCTGCTCGGGGCCTCGCCCTCGGCCGTGTCGTCGCCGCTTCCGGTCATCAGCGGCCTCACGGCCGACGAGCTCGCCTCGATGCGCACGTCCCCCGGACCGAAGGCCCGCGCGGCGATCGCGGTGATCCGCGCCCTCATCCGGAGCGGCGGCGGGCTGACCGGCGAGATCTCGGAGATCGACATGAGCCGGCGCGAAGGCCCCGTGCTCTACACGATCGACGGCGTCGAGGTGCGCCTGGGGAGCGAGGACTGGGAGGAGCGCCTGCAGCGCCTCGAGGGCATCCTCGCCCAGGTCGCGACCCAGGACGTGCGCACGGTCGACTTGCGGTTCCGGGACCAGGTGGTCTTCCAGAAGGCGACGACGCGATGAGACGTCCCAAGACGCCGGACCTCGTCGTCGGGCTCGACGTGGGCACCACGAAGATCTGCGCGCTCATCGCCGAGCCAGCGGGCCGCGGCCCGCTGAACGTGCTCGGCGTCGGCACCGCGCCCTCGCGTGGGATCCGCCGCGGCATCGTCGTCAACATCGACTCGACGGTCGAGGCCATCAAGACCGCGATCGGCGAGGCCGAGCAGATGGCGGGCGTCGAGGTCTCTGGGGTGTACGCGGGGATCGCCGGCGGCCACATCCGCGGCGTCAACAGCCGTGGGGCGGTACCGATCACCGGCAAGCACCATGAGGTGAGCGCCGACGACGTCGATCGCGTCGTCGAGGCGGCGCGCGCCATCAGCCTGCCCCAGGACCGCGAGATCATTCACGTCCTGCCGCAGGCCTTCGTCGTCGACGACGGCGACGGCGTCCGCGAGCCGATCGGCATGTCAGGGGTGCGCCTCGAGGTCGAGGTGCACATCGTGACCGGCGCCGTCACTTCGATCCAGAACGTCATCCGCTCGGTGAATCGCGCGGGTCTTACCGTCCAGGACGTCGTCCTCGAGCCGCTCGCCTCCGCCGAGGCGGTGCTCTACGACGACGAGAAGGAGCTGGGCGTGGTGGTGATCGACATCGGCGGCGGCACGACCGACGTGGCGCTCCTGCGCAACGGCGCTGTGTGGCACACGGTGGTGCTGCCGCTCGGCGGCGATCACATCTCCAACGACATCGCGATCGGGCTGCGCACGCCGACCGCAGACGCCGAAGATATCAAGAAGCGCTACGGGTGCGCGCTGACCGCGCTGGTCCCGGCCGAGGAGACGGTGGACGTGCCGGCGGTGGGCGGGCGCAAGCCGCGCCAGCTCTCGCGGCAGCTCCTCTCCGAGATCATCCAGCCGCGCGTGGAGGAGATCTTCACGCTGGTGGCGCGCGAGCTCGCGCGGGCGGGCTTCCAGGACGCGGCGACGGCCGGCGTCGTCGTGACCGGCGGCACCTCGATCATGCAGGGCGTGCCGGAGCTCGCCGAGGGCATCTTCGATCAACCGGTCCGACGCGGCGACCCGATCGGGGTCGGCGGACTCGCCGACGTGATCCAGAGCCCGATCTATTCGACCGCTGTCGGCCTCGCGCTCTACGGAAGCCACGCGCGGTCCACCGGCGAGTCCGGAGCCGCGTCGAACGCCACCCCGATGGGCCGCCTGACGCGGCTCGTGACTGGATTTCTCAGTGACATCTTCTAGGTCGGGCCGGGAAGGGCGCCAGCCGGCGCTGTTCTCGTCGGATGCGGTCCGTCCACGCGGCCGGAAGCGCGCCACTTCCGGCGAACCCTCAGAGGAGGATCTGATGGAGAAGGATCGTGCGCGTCGCCCGCTCTTCGAGCTCGAGCCACCGGTACAGGCCGCCAAGATCAAGGTGATCGGCCTCGGCGGGGGCGGGGGCAACGCGGTGAGCCGCATGATGGCGGCGCAGTTCACGGGCGTCGAGTTCATCGTGGCCAACACCGATGTCCAGGCGCTCCACGCCTCGCCGGCGCCCCTCAAGATCCAGCTCGGCGCGAAGCTGACGCAGGGGCTGGGCGCGGGCTCGAACCCCGACGTGGGGCGGGGCGCCGCGCAGGAAGATCCCGATCAGATCACGCGGCTCCTGAGCGGCGCCGACATGGTGTTCATCACCGCGGGGCTCGGCGGCGGCACCGGCACCGGCGCCGCGCCGGTGGTCGCCTCGCTGGCCAAGGACCTGGGGATCCTGACCGTCGCGGTCGTCACCAAGCCCTTCGTCTTCGAGGGCCGCAAGCGGATGCTCCAGGCCGAGGCGGGGGTGGAAGCGCTGCGCGGGGTCGTGGACACGCTGATCACGATTCCGAACCAGCGGCTGCTCTCCGTGGTCGACCGCGGCACGCCGTTGATCGCGGCATTTCGCGTGGCCGATTCCGTCCTGCAGCAGGCCGTGCAGGGCATCTCCGACCTGATCCTGGTGCCCGGCCTGGTCAACCTCGACTTCGCCGACGTGCGCACGATCATGTCGGGCATGGGCCTCGCCATGATGGGCACCGGCACCGGCAAGGGCGAGAACCGCGCGCTCGACGCCGCGCAGAAGGCGGTGGCGAGCCCGCTGCTCGACGAGACGTCGATCGAGGGGGCGCGCGGCATTATCATCAACTTCACCGGCGGGGCCGACCTGTCGATCCACGAGGTCGAGGAGGCCGCCAGGATCGTCCAGGAGGCGGCCCACGAGGAGGCGCACATCATCTTCGGCGCCGTCATCGATCCGCAGCTCTCCGACGAGGTGCGCATGACGGTGATCGCGACGGGCTTCGCCGACAAGAAGGAAGCGGTCGGCGTCGGTGGCAAGGTTCTCGACTTGCCGCGCGGGTCGCGCTCGCTGCCTGCGGCGGCGGCATCCCCCTGGCGGCATCGCGTTGCCGCCGCGCCTCGTGCCGAGGATGACTCGGAGC